>NZ_JAPELK010000007.1:0-356883 GCF_029813005.1 Hahella sp. CR1 | reverse complement strand
AAGTTTGTAGAACTCTTTGTCGGAAAAAAAACATGCATAGCTTGCAGCAGCTTCAAAGTGCTCTTGTGCCGGATACTTGTTGTATAAGCTTATGAGAGATGGTTTTAGTTTTCTCCATTCAACTAATGTCTCTGATGGGGGGACCCGGTTGAATGAGTGTACATTGTAGTAAAGCCTTGCATACATTGAGTTCTCTTCATCTTTTTTAAGTGAGCTTGACCAATAATTGATAAACTTATCAACTTCTTCCCAGCTTCCTCCCCACTTTGGTACAAGCCTGGTGAGTAAAACTTCGTAGAAGTCATAGTGGTTTGGCCATTTTTTTACACTTTTCTCGAATATATCTATTGCAGGGTTGTGAGTGCGTGTTATGTCAAGTGAAACTGCTAGTAAAAGATTGTATGAGATAGCGCTATCCTTGACCTCATTGCTTTCTGACAAGAGTCCTTTCTCTGTTTTTATTAGCTGATATTTAAATAACTTAAACTGATCATCTGAAGTCATGTTTGCATACTTTGAGCCTCTGTAATTCCACGCTATGGCATACATCTCTCGAAGTTTTGCAAAGCTAGAAAAAGGGGAGTTTGGAATGGCGCTCTCCCACTTTTTTATACGAGCAGCGTCTGCTTCATCGGCTCCAGGGGCAGGAAGTTCATTACGAAAGAACCAATAAGCGGCTATGGAGCCTGGCTTTCCTGATGAGAAAGTTTTTTTGCTTGTGGTCAGGCAGGCTAATGCACTCTCAACTGAAGTGAAATTTTCATCGTGATATGCTGCTTTAAGCATGTTTAAGGTCTGGTTGTAATTAGACCAATTGATCAGATTTGAAGTGCACTCCTCTGCTTTCGTGTAGAAGCTGACGCAAAGCAGCGCCAAAGTGACTGCTGTCTTTAAGGTTTTCATTGTTCTCACTTTGTGGGGTAATACTTTCTTGTGGGGGGGGGGAGTGATCAAGGAGGATTTGAGCGATTTTAGGAAATGCAGAGTATTGTAGTCTTTGCTTTCTGGTGTTTCAACTCGAATACATTTTCTATTTTAATCTCCTTGATAAGATGGCTGGTTAAAGCGTGAGCTTTAATTTTGAGCGGCTTAATAATTTTAATTTGTTGTGTAAATATGATGTTCCCAAAATACAATATAATTGGTGGCTTATATAGAAATGGTTTCGGTGAGGATTTACTGAGTTATATTGATGCGCTGCGCTATAAGAATTAGTCCAGAGTAATATGCGTAAGCGCTGAGAAATGTAGGGCTTGAAAAAAAGGCTGCAAAGGCAGCCTGAATGTCGCTCTAAAACTTGGTGATCGCTGTTTAAGGAAGCCGAATGTTTTACAGAGCCTTCTTCTCAGTGGCCGAACCGCGTGGAATTCCTTTCCGGCCACTGTTGGAGTCAGTGTAGGCGGTGATCGTTGCAGGGATGTGACAGCTCAGGAAATCCGCTTGTGTATCAAGTCGTTGAATTTTGCGTCGGTGTCGGCGAAACGTCGGGCCGCCTGCTGGTCCGCTTTTTCCCATAACGCCTGCTGTGCGGCGCACAATTCCAGGCGTATCTGTTCGCGACCGCTGACGTCTGTATCCGCAACGGCATGCTCCAGCAGATTCAGGTCGTTGGCGTCGCCCAGGCCTTCGGTGACTTTCTTCAGGCCATTGTGAAGGCGGCGCAGGGATTTGTTCCATGCGGGCTTGATCACGCGTAGCGCGTACATCAGATCTTTCAGGCGTTTGCGCAGCTCGTGGCGATCTTCTGCGTCGATGCCGCCCTGCACACGCTGGAACTCGTTTTGTCCTCGCCTGTAGAGGCGCGCCAGACGCGAGCTGAGCCAGTCGGCGTCAATCTCGGCGGACCAGGGACGCTGTTGCAGCAGGTCTTTGTGCTTCAAAAGCTCACAGTTGGTTTCTTGCAGTAACTTCTGGGTGTGCTCTCGATCGGGCGCTGGAACCCGCTCGGCCTCTTCCTGAATGAAGGCGCTGATTTTGTCGATATCCGGGTGCGAAGGCAGAGCGGCGGCGAAGCGCGTCCAGGCATTGAGCATGACGAAGCAATCGCGATAGGGCGCGAGGGCGTGAGCAGTAGTCCTCAGGGTTTGCAGCAGGTCGTCGTGGGCTTCGTGGCAGGCGGGCTTGAGCAGTCGCAACAGTGCGCGCAGCTCCTTGATCAGCTTGCGGGCGTTGTGCACGGCGGAGTCAAAGTCGAAACGGGTTCTGATCAGTTCCAGCGCCAGGTCATTGATCAGGCTCTCCAGATAGCGCTGCAGCTCCTGCTCCAGCGGCTTGTCGAAACGCGTCTGATAACGCATAAGAGTTTGATTTCCAGAGTTAAACGAATAGTCCCTAAAGGCGTCCCAAGGCAACGATAGCACCCTGCGTGGCGGGCTGTCTGCATGAGACTATACTTAAGGTATTTCTTCTCAGACCCTGAGACCGACCAACGGAGCCGGCTAAATGTCGTTGCATTTGACAAGGGCGCGCCAAGTTTTCGGATGCGCCTTATGCCTGATTCTGCTCAGCGGCTGGGCCGAGGCGGTGGAATATACACTGGTGACGGGAAAGGACTCTTATCCCCCTTTCAGTGGGGAAGACCTGCCTAATGGCGGGCTGGTGACGGAGATTATTCAAGCCGTTCTGGAGCGCAGCGGAGCTGGCGTTAAAATAGAGTACCTGCCCTGGAACCGGGGGTTTCGTCTGGCGGAAGCCGGCGACGTGCTGGGCACATTCCCCTATGTCAAAGACCGTGACCGCGTGGACGCCTTTTACTTTTCTTCCCCTTTGTATGTGACGGTGGAGCTGTTCTTCGTTCGTCGCGACGAGGAAATCAAGTATACGAGCGATGAGGATCTTGCCGGACTGGTGCTTTGCCGCCCCCTGGGTTACAGCCTGGAGAGCGTCCAACCGTTGCTGGATAAGGACGTCGTCAGACTCTGGACTCCCAATGATCTGGAAACCTGCTTTCAATTGCTGGAAAGTAAGCGGGTGCACCTGGTGCCGATTGGAGTGAGAGTGGGGCGCTCCACCATTGAGCGTCTGTTTGGAGACCCTGAGCATTTTCGGGTGCTGTCCAAGCCTTTGCAGGTCAACGGGCTGCATCTCATCATTTCCCGCCGACGTCCTGATGCGGAGAGCATTATGACGAACTTCAACAAAAACCTGTCGGAGATGTGGAAGGAAGGGGCGATCAGGAAAATTTACGACAAGCATCATACTCAGATGCCGACGGACGAGTTGTTAAAAGCGGCGCCTTAGGCGCCGCGTGTCAGTGAGGTTAGCGACAGTCCGCGCAGAGCAGCACGCCTTTCTGTCCTGGAGAGGGCAGCTCAATATCGCTGTCGGAAGAACTCATGGATAAGTATCCGCCTCTGGCGTTGGAAATGCCTGTCGGCCAGGAGTAGGTCAGGTCGACGTCGCAAGCGCCGCCGGGAGGCAACTGCATCGCGTATTGGCCGTTACTGGCGTTGCTGATGCAAGTCGACGACAGGCCGTAAGTCCCCCAGCTTCTTTTAGCGATAATCTCATCCACATAGCTCAGTTGCAGCGCGAGGTTGGCGCTCTTGCCGCCCTGGTTAGCGAACGTCAGCGTGCGGCTGCATTTCATACCGGGATTGCATCCGTCCAGCATGACTTCACCTACGCCGGCGCTGTTTACGTCCAATCCATCAACCGTCACTTTCGAGCTAAGAGTCGGTTTGAATTCAGGGCTGAACAGCGCCAGGTTGCTGGCGCGATCCCGGGTTCTGATGCGAACTTTGTAGGTTACATCCGGCTTCCAGGTCCAGGTCGCGGCGAACTCCAGCGAGTTGGTTCCACTCTTCTGAGCGTAGCTGGGCGTAAGATTGGTGACCAGAGTATTGCCCTGGTATAAATCCAGGCTTACATGACTGCTCTCGCCAGTCCAACGCCAGATCACGCTCAGCTTCTCTCCGAAAGAGACGGGAGGGACGATCAGCATTTCCGGCTTTTTCAGCTCAAAAGCAGGGCTCAGGCTCTTTTTACCCGGGTTCAGGTTGTCGCTGACGCGGATTTTGTACTCGCCCACCTGGTTGTAGGTCGCGTTCCAGACCAGGGTGTTGACGCCGTTGTTAAGGCCGCCACTGGAGGTGATCGTCTTGATTTTGGCTTCATTACTCGCTTTGACCAGATCTACGGTAGCGTAGCTGCCTGCGTCAAAGCACTCTGCGCGCCAGCTGATCGGCAGCTTTTGTCCAACGAAAGCCGGATTCGCCGCACTGACGTCACTGATGCTGGTGGGGCAGGGCGGTTCTCTGTCCCAGGTGGCGGTAATGTCGTAGGCGACGCCATTGAGCACGTCCAACTGACCGGAATATTCCGAGTTAGTGGAACGGTCCGCCGTGACAGAAGTGGCGTTTTCAACGCTGACGTACCACTCCCCGTAAGTCAGATTATCGATCTGCAGTGTCTTGTAGTTCCCAACGTCAGTGAGCGCCACATCGGCGTTGCTGGCGAAGGCGGGCTCGCCTTTCTTCAGGTACAGGTTAAAGTCGTAGCCATACTCGCCGTTCAGCTCAATGGTCAGGTACTTCTTACGCGGATCTTCAACGTTGATCTTGAAGTGGTGATACTGCTTGTCGCCGATCTTGATATGGCTGGCGTCGTAGTACCCGGTGTTCTCATCCATATAGCGGGTGCGACCGTTTTCCAGATCGCCTTTGATGCGCACTTGGGGCGTATAGCTCCCGTCCAGACTGCCTTTGATCGCCAGCGCATACATGGCTTTCGTCAATACCTCGGCTTTTTCTTCATGACTTAGCTCAGGATGTCGGCCGCTCAGCACCAAGGTTCCACTATGAGGATTGCCTGGGTCATGCCAGCTCCAGACTGCTGGATATCGGTCGGTCCGCCCCAGGATTTCTACGCCTTCAGGATACTGGTTGGACTGTGATTTATATATGTAACCACCGCCTTTGCTCATAACATACGGAACCTCCCTAAATCCGAGAACATCGGTAAGGCTGCTCGTCAGGTATACCGTCTCCGAGGAGTCAGGCAAAGGCAAGGTTTGACCAGGATATAAGTGCAGTCCGTGTACGGAAGATCCCGCCATACTGGCGCCGGCGCAAAAGCCGACATACCCGCCGCCGTTTTTCACAAAGTCCCGGATATTCTGGGCGCCGCTACGTTGAGCGGGATTCCAGATTTCGTTGAGTATGCCCATGTGCACGCTACCGCCGCTCGGTGTTGTTGAGGTGCGCAAGAATGAGGCAGCGCCGATATTCAACATGCGATAACGGGGAGCTCCATCGGGATACAGAAGACGGCCGTTAAGGTCGATATCCGAGCCGGTGAATTTTTCTAAGAAGGCTTGTCTGTCTTCCTCGTCCACTTCACCGGTCAAAATGTCGTAGGCGTTATAACTGAGCCTTTCATAGGACAATCCCAGAGACTCGAAGTGTCTGGTGGGGGAGGCGGTTATACCGGGACCGCCGTCGATCAGGACGTCTTTATAGAAGCCCTCTCCCACAGGAATGGAGAAGTCGGTCAGCTGGTCTGCGCTAGCCTGGCCGACAAGGAGCATGGATGAAACAAGTATTTTCAGCGGTAGTCCAACCGCGTTTTTATAAGAGCGTGCTTGCATAATGATTCCCTAAATTAAGCAATGAAGATATCAATCGTCGATGTCTCAGCCGGTCGCCGCCGGCTAGTGAACGATCTCTCGATTGGGTTTCAGCGCTTCCAATGATAGGGAGGGCGAGAACGGCGGGATTGTAAAAATATGACGTTAGTGACTGGTCAGTGATTCATTGCGCACAAAAGGCGGGCTTAAGGCCCGCCGATATGGAGTGCTCAAAAGAGTGATGCGAAAGAGGGTTGTTAGAGCGCCAGCAATCCCTGCTTGCTTAACCAGTCGCGCACAGCGAGACCGGCGCCGAAATTCCAGGGTTTGAGTTTTTCCGGCGGGATGCGCTTGTACTCGGCGAGTTCGTCGCCCAGTTGGATTTCTCCGTTGCAGCGCACATGGAACGCCAGGATCAGTTGGTTCTGCTCATGGAAGGCGTAATAGCCGATAAAGTTGGCGCTTTCTCCGGTCAATCCAAGCTCTTCGGAAACTTCACGCAAGGCGCAGCGCTCGGGCGACTCCCCGGACTCCAGAAAACCGGTCTGAATGGACAGCATGCCTTGCGGCCAGGTTTTATTGCGGGCGAGGATGATGTCGCCCTCGTGCTCCACCAGCATCGCCACGACCGGCGTGGGATTGTCCCAGTGCACATAGTCGCAGCCGTCGGAAGCGCAGCAACGCCGCGCTTTGCCGTCTATCTGCCGGGTAGTGAGGTTTTCGCCGCAGAGGGGACAGAAATGGAAGTTCATGGCCGCCGGCTCCAGGCTGGCCTGTCGGCGGCGTCAGTCATGAGAATCGTCCTCGTCGTCTTCGCCATGTTGTGGGCAACTGAAGCTGCGCAGAGTGACCTCTCCGTCCACGGAATGCAGGTGGATGTCAAAGCCCCATAGACGGTGGACATGACGCAGCACTTCATACACGTCCTTCTCGTACAGAGGAACGCGATCAAAGGGCGTATGCCGCAGCGTCAACGAACGATCGCCACGCACGTCTACATCCCACACCTGGATATTCGGGTCGCGATAGCTCAGGTTGTACTGCCGCGCCAATTGTTCGCGTACGGCGCGATAGCCGTTGTCGTCATGAATGGCGGTGACGTGGTACTCGCTGTCCATCTCGTCGTCCAGGATATTGAAGAACTTGAAGTCGCGAATCACTTTCGGCGACAGGAACTGCAGGATGAAACTCTCATCCTTGAAGTTGCGCATCGCGAAGTGCAGCGTCTCCAGCCAGTCTGAACCGGCGATATCCGGGAACCAGGCTTTGTCTTCTTCCGTGGGCTCCTGACAAATTCGCTTAATGTCCTGGAACATGGCGAAGCCCAGCGCATAGGGGTTGAGACCGCTGTACCAGGGACTGTCGAAAGGCGGCTGATACACCACGGACGTGTGGCTTTGCAGGAACTCCAGCATAAAGCCGTCGGTCACCAGTCCTTTGTCGTATAGCGTGTTAAGCAGGGTGTAGTGCCAGAAAGTGGCCCACCCTTCGTTCATAACCTGAGTTTGGCGTTGTGGATAGAAATACTGCGCGATCTTACGCACGATGCGCACGATCTCCCGTTGCCAGGGCTCCAGCAGAGGGGCGTTCTTCTCAATGAAATAAAGGATGTTTTCCTGGGGCTCGGAGGGAAAACGACGTGTCTTTTGGGCTTCTTTTTCTCCCTGTTTGGAAGGAATGGTGCGCCACAGGTCGTTGACCTGTTTCTGCATGTACTCTTCCCGATCCCGTTGCCGACGCTCTTCTTCCGCGGCGGAAATAGGCGCCGGGCGTTTATAGCGGTCTACTCCATGGTTCATGATGGCGTGGCAGGAGTCGAGAATCTGCTCCACCGCTTCGACGCCATGCCGCTGCTCGCACTGGGCGATGTAGTTTTTGGCGAAGATCAGGTAATCGATGATCGCGCTGGCGTCAGTCCAGGTGCGGAACAGGTAATTGCCCTTGAAAAAGGAGTTATGCCCATAACAGGCGTGGGCGATAACCAGCGCCTGCATCATCACGGTGTTTTCCTCCATGAGATAAGCGATGCAGGGGTTGGAGTTGATGACAATCTCATAGGCCAGACCCATCTGGCCCCGTTTGTAGAGTTTCTCTGTTTGCAGGAACTGCTTGCCGAACGACCAGTGGTGATATCCCACCGGCATGCCCACGGAAGAGTAAGCGTCCATCATCTGTTCAGCGCTGATGATCTCCACTTGGTTGGGATAGGTGTCCAACCCGAACTCTTCCGCGCATTTGCGAATTTCTTCGTCATAACGGTTGATCAGCTCGAAGGTCCACTCGGAACCTTCGGATATAGGCCTGCGACCCGCAGGCGGAGCGGCTTCGGTATGTTCAATCGCTTCAGGCATAGTCCACCTGCTTTTGGAACAGCTTGCGGAATACCGGGTAAATATCGCCTACATCCATGATTTGCTGCATGGAGAAGCGTTCCCGGAAGGCTTCGGTGAGCTTTTCATACTCATGCCAGAGCATCTGATGCTCATGGGGCGTTATTTCGATGTAAGAATAATATTGCACGTAGGGAAGGATGGACTCCGCCAGCAGTTTGCTGCAGCGGGGGGAGTCGTCGTTCCAGTTGTCGCCGTCGGAGGCTTGCGCGGCGTAGATATTCCAGTCGTCAGTGGGATAGCGCGCCTCCATGATCTCCCGCATCATCTGCAATGCGCTGGAGACGATGGTGCCGCCGGTTTCCCGTGAATAGAAAAACTCTTCTTCGTCCACCTCTTTGGCGCTGGTGTGGTGACGGATAAACACCACTTCGATCTTCTCGTAATTGCGCTTCAGGAACAGGTACAACAGGATGAAAAAGCGCTTGGCGATATCCTTGTGGGTCTGGCTCATGGAGCCGGACACGTCCATCAGGCAGAACATCACCGCCGCAGTGGCGGGCTGTGGTTGTTTGACGTGCTGGTTATAGCGAATATCGATCTCATCAATGAAAGGAATCCGCTGTACGCGGCCTTTCAGGCGTTTGATCTCCTCTTCCAGCGCACGGATCTGGTCTTCTTTGCTGAATACGGGGTCCGGGGTTTCCGGCGTGCGTTTCAGCGCTTCCAGTTGCTCCTGCATGTCGGAAATTTTCTTGCGGGTGTTGCCGGACAGGGCCAGACGGCGGGCGTAAGCGCCGCGCATACTGCGAATGACGTTGATTTTGGCCGGTGTGCCGTGAGTGGTGTAACCGGCGCGGACGAATTTGTAGTTAGAGGTGTCTTTTAGTTGCTTCTGCACCAGATTGGGCAGGGCCAGATCCTCAAACATGAAGTCCAGAAATTCTTCCTGGGAGATCTGAAAAACAAAGTCGTCAATGCCTTCGCCCTGGTTGCTGGCTTTACCTTGACCGGAGCCGCCTCCACCGCCGCCTCCTGGCGGCCGTGGGATGCTGTCTCCGGTGACGAACTCTTTATTGCCGGGATGGGTGACGGAACGCCGGCCACCCTTACCGTGTCGGAACGTCGGCTCGCCGATATCCTTGCTGGGGATCGAAATGCTCTCCCCGCGGTCAATGTCGGTGATGGACCTTTTATTGACCGCATCCGCCACCGCTTTCTTGATGTGCTCGCGATAGCGGCGCAGGAAGCGCTGTCTATTGATAGCGCTCTTGTTCTTGCCATTGAGTCGACGGTCGATGATGTGGGTCATACCCATAATGGACCCTCACTTTATTGCGACTTGCGAACCCGTAGATACCACTCGCAAAGTAAACGCACTTGTTTTTCAGTATAGCCACGCTCGATCATGCGCCGCACAAATTCCTGGTGTTTCTTCTGGTCCTCCTGGGACGCTTTCGGGTTGAACGAGATGACCGGCAACAGGTCTTCCGTGTTGGAGAACATTTTCTTCTCGATCACGGTGCGCAGTTTTTCATAACTGAGCCAGGACGGGTTTTTGCCGTTATTGCTGGCCCGCGCCCGCAGAACGAAATTGACCACCTCGTTGCGGAAGTCTTTCGGATTGCTGATGCCGGCGGGTTTCTCAATTTTTTCCAGTTCGTCGTTGATGGCCGCGCGGTCAAAGATTTCGCCGGTTTCAGGGTCGCGGTATTCCTGATCCTGAATCCAGAAGTCGGCGTAGGTGACATAGCGGTCGAAGATGTTTTGGCCGTACTCGGAGTAAGACTCCAGATACGCGGTCTGAATTTCTTTACCGATAAACTCGACATAATGGGGCGCCAGAGACTCTTTGATGAAGCGCAGGTAGCGGTCGTGAGTCTCCTGCTGGAACTGCTCCTGTTCGATCTGCTTCTCAAGCACATACAGCAGGTGCACTGGGTTGGCGGCCACCTCAGTCGTGTCGAAGTTGAACACCTTGGACAATATCTTGAAAGCGAAACGGGTGGAAAGACCGTCCATGCCCTCGTCGACGCCGGCGGAGTCTTTGTACTCCTGAATCGATTTCGCTTTGGGGTCGGTGTCTTTGATGTTCTGACCGTCGTACACCTTCATTTTCGAGTAAATGCTGGAGTTTTCCGGCTCTTTGATACGGGACAGACAGGAGAACTGCGCCAGCATGTTCAAGGTGTCGGGCGCGCAGGGCGAACCGGCCAGGGAACTGTGCTTGAGCAGTTTTTTGTAGATTTTGACTTCTTCGGACACCCGCAGACAGTAAGGCACTTTGACGATGTAAATCCGGTCGAGGAACGCCTCATTGTTTTTGTTGTTGCGGAAGGTCTGCCACTCTGATTCGTTGGAGTGAGCCATGATGATGCCTTCAAACGGCACCGCGCCCATGCCTTCGGTGGTGTTGTAGTTGCCTTCCTGCGTGGCGGTCAGCAAGGGGTGCAACACTTTGATCGGCGCTTTGAACATCTCTACGAATTCCAGCATGCCCTGGTTGGCTTTAGAGAGTCCGCCGGAGAAAGAGTACGCGTCAGGATCGTGCTGAGGGAAATCCTCCAACATGCGAATGTTGACCTTGCCGACCAGCGCGGAAATATCCTGGTTGTTTTCATCGCCGGGCTCGGTTTTGGAGACGGCGACCTGATTAAGAATGGACGGATACAGCTTGACCACTTTGAACTTGCTGATGTCGCCATTGAACTCATGCAGACGTTTCACCGCCCAGGGCGACATGATAAAGCGCAGGTAGCGGTTGGGAATGCCGTATTCCTCTTCCAGAATCTTGCCGTCTTCAGCCGGGTCGAACAGGCCTAACGGCGATTCAAAAACAGGGGAATCCTTGATGGCGTAGAAGGGTTGTTTCTGAAACAGGCTCTTCAACTTTTCCGCCAGGGAGGACTTACCGCCGCCGACCGGACCAAGCAAATAGAGAATCTGTTTCTTCTCTTCCAGACCCTGGGCTGCATGTTTGAAAAACGACACTATCTGTTCCACGCACTCTTCCATGCCGTAGAACTCTTCAAATTCGGGGTAACGTTTGATGACTTTATTGGAGAAGATGCGGCTTAACCGTTGATCGCGGGATGTGTCGACCAGTTCCGGTTCGCCGATGGCGAGAAGCATTCTCTCTGCAGCGGACGCATAAGCGGTGCGATCCTTTTTGCAGATCTCCAAATACTCCTCCAACGTGTACTCTTCTTCCTTGCGTGAGTCGTATCGACTGGCGAATTGACTGAAGATGCTCATATAGGCCCCCTCTTGTGATGAATAGCTCGCTTAGTGGCGCTAAAACGTCGACATGATCAGTGACCGGCTATCGTGGACTGGCGGCTTCGCCTTGCTCAGACAGGGTCATCATGCGCCTCTTTGGAGCTTTATATGCGCCCCTTTCGGCTGCGTCTGGCCTGCAGACAAGTTTCCTGACATTTTTTCAGCGCGCCCGCGGGCGTCTCCGCTGAACAGATGTGAGAAAACGTTTCTGAATGCGCCCCAACACCACTTGCATGAAGTATTCCGCTTATGAATTAGCATAGTTCAGATCTATACAATTGGATAGGAATTAATTTTCTTAGTTTCATTAAAATTTTTTATATATCATTCTGTTACGTTAGGTGACACATTAATCTGATCGAGTTTAACGGGTGATTTTTCGCGCCTAGTCATGCGCGTTAGACACACAACTCTTCAGACCTTGCGCCTGTTTGGGGCGTGTTGGCGGAACGCTAGGAATATTGGCGATGCAGCGCCCCAAAAACGGCCTGAGGGTGAAAAGAGGGCAAAAAGGGAATGAAAAGAGGGCGACAAAGGAGCAGGGCGGTGATTCAAATTAACGCAGCGGACGCACGCTAAAGCGGCGCCCGCCACGGAGCAGGGTCAGGCGACTTTTTCCTGTTTTTCCATGGACTTGGGCGCGCCCATGTCGAGAATCTTAATGGAGTTAGTCAGAGCTTTTTTGAGCTCGGGCGTGATTTTCTTCTCTTCTTCCAGGTAGAGATACAACACTCTTCCCAACTGCTTCAGCTGCCACTGCAGTTCCTGATACATCAGGTCCATTTCCACGATTTCACGGCTGACGGTCTGAATGATCTGATTCTCCACCACGTGCTGCAACCAGCGGCCCAGAGGCGCGCTCAACATGCCGGAGCGAGTGACCAGGGTCCACAGACGATCTATCTTCACTTTGGCGACGCGCATGCGTTTAATGTGTTCTCTCTCCGCCAGGGTTTCCCGCAGCGCATAGATGCTTTCCACCACATTCTCCAGCATCTGACGCTTCTCCATAAGCTGCGTCGACATGCTGCTCAGGTCGCCGGAAATGGCCAGCTGGGTGGCTGCGTGATTCACCTGACGCAGCACGGACATGAGCGCCATGTGCACCTGATTGGGGAAGAAAGAACTGTCGATCTGGAAAACCGGCATGACTTCGCCGAGATGAATTTTGTCATTGAAACGGCGCTTCTCGCAGATGGCGTAGGTTTCATCCGCCATCGCCACAACCTGTCCGACGATGCACAGGCTGTCTTCAAACAGACCGGCGGGATAGCCACTGCCGTCAGCGCGTTCGTGATGCTCTTTGACTGCGCGACGGGTGACGTCAGGAATCTCTTTGATATAGGACAGAAACAGGTCGCCGATAAGGGTATGGCTCTGCATGGCGCGCCATTCTTCCGGCGTGTATTCGCCGGTTTTTGCGACAATCTGTGGATCGATATGGAGCATGCCGGCGTCGTGAGCCAGTCCCGCCATAAACGCTGCTTCGCGTTCTTCTAAGCTCAGATTCAGGCGTGTCGCCATGGCGAAGCTTAACCACGCGCAGAACAGGCCCTTTTGATACTCTTTCGGCAGTCGCTTGCACAGAACGGTGACTTTCTGCACCAGCAGATCGTAGCCGCCATACTTCTCACACACTTCGATAAGGCTGGCTTCCAGACGCATGGATGAATGAATCTCCAGCAGTCCTTCGAAACGATCGAACATTTGATGAATGTCGCGGTGAATTTCTTTCCCATAGAGGGCGTCATCCACATTGACGGACACCTCAAGCGGCTTCACCAGTTTATGGTTAAGCAGTCTGCGCGCGACCTCCGGCTTGATAGCCAGCCCTTTTTTAACCAGCAGCATCCCGTCCTTGTTGTATATGTCCTCAGTAGCGATTACTGCATTAGTCTCGTTCACCTCCGCTAGATGATTCGTGTAGTGATCGGGCGTTGTCGGATCGTATTGCTTCATTTCAGTTTTCCTGCCGAAATCAGAATGTGACGTCATGCCATCAGGACGAGATTGAGAAGTGTGGGGCGCGTGCGAGATGATCGAATATTGCTCAAATATAGCTCAGTTATAGCAGGCCGATGGTGTATTTCTGCTCATATTTTGCAAACGAACGTAACTAACGTATCTAAAAAGAAAAAGCCTGAAAAATCAGGGGGTGAATGGCGTATTTCGCCAGTTAATTGTCTCGTTTGGCTGTATTGGCGTATAAAAAGTGCTCTATATTTGAGGAGGCTGATGTGTGGTGGCGACCAGAGAGCGGCCGATCTAAAAAGTCTGTTAACATCCTCCTTCAAGGCGCATGCGCGTCGTCGGTTCGGCGCGCGTTTCATTTGGCTGATTCAAGGAGGTGTGGATGTCCGAGTATTTCGCTACTGTGCGCTGGCTTAGAGGCGCACAGGATTTTGTCTCCAATCAATATAGTCGCGTGCATGAGTGGGAGTTTGACGGCGGCGTTCGAGTTCCCGCTTCCGCGTCTCCGCATATTGTCCCCTTACCTTATTCTGTAGCTGAAAACGTTGATCCTGAAGAGGCGTTCGTCGCGTCACTCTCCAGCTGCCATATGTTGTTTTTTCTGGCGTACGCCGCGAAGCGCAAATTCGTGGTGGACAGCTATGAAGACTCCGCCATTGGCGTACTGGCTAAAAATGAGCAAGGCGTCATGATGATGACTCAGGTAAGGCTGCGTCCCCGCGTTGAGTTTTCCGGCTCAGTCAAACCGACGCATGAGGAGCTGGAAGCATTGCATCATTGCGCGCATGAAAGCTGCTTTATCGCTAATTCAGTGAAAACGGAAGTCGTGGTGGAGTTAGAGGCTCAGAAGTGAACAGGGCGGTTGAATCGGGAGTTTGGGGAAGAAGAGAGTAAGAGGCTGGGATAAGGAGCCAAAGCGTGCGTCAAGTAGCGCCCGGATTTAACTTATAGACGCACGCTTTGGCTGAAACTGTCGCCGATTATTCGGCTGGAGCGGTTTCCAGATCTACCGGCGCATCAGCCGGAGCTGCTGGATCTACAGCCATTTCAGGCTGAGGGTCTGCTTGGTACAACTGGCCCGCTCTGGAGCCGGCTGCAGTGGCTTCACCGCTGTACACAACGAATTCGTCGCGGCTGATTTCGCCGTTTTGATCGATATCGATCTGGGCGAATGACTCATTGATGCTGGAGTCTGCAGCGGCTTCTTCTTTGTTGATGACGCTGTTGCGGTCAGTGTCCAGGTATGAAAACACCTGCTCTACCGCTGGACCTGCGTATTGGTCGGAGCTGGCAGGCGCTTCAGTGATTTGCACTGGGGCGCTCATTTCAGTTTGAGGCTGTTGCTCCGCCACAGGTTGTTCGGTTTGAACGCTGGTTTCGTCAGAGCAAGCAGTCAATGCTGCCAGGAATGACGCGGTTACGATTGCGAGTGCTTTATTCATACTCTAATACCTACTAAGTTGGTGTCCTTGTTTCCATTTCTAAGGAGGCGGGTCTGAATGTGCGGATTCAAGACTCCTCCTGTTAACCTCTCCCTTCGTGAGGTAGCCGGGCTGCTTAGCCTCAGCGTGTTTCGCCCTAGGTATATCAAGTTCGGCGCCAGTTTTTAAATTTCCTTTAAAAACAATTAGTTAAATTTGTTCTGTGAATTTTGCGGTCGGTGAAAGGGTGGCTGAAAGTCGCAGAAAAGAGACGGCGGCGGCGACTATGCAGGCAATGTCATAAATATCAATAAGTTACGAGTTGCAAAAAGGCAACGATTGAAAGTGTAGGATTAGCGGAAGAGTTTGGCGGCCGGGCGAAGATGCTGCGCCTGACCGCCTGTTAAGCATTGCTATTCGCCCAGAGAGAGCACGGTATTGATCTTCGGGTCCACCAACTCCAGGCGCTTGCCGTCGGGCTTCAACGCCACTATGCGGGTGACGGATTCTCTGGCGCCGATTCCGAAAACAAAACGGGGGCTTTGGTCTGTCATCAGGCCCACGGCGGATGTCGCTTGTCGGGTATAACTGCGCGCATCCTCCATTTCGATTGTGACTTCGGTTCCAGACCATTCAGGTGAATCAGGCAGCTGTAGAGCGATGAAGTTGGCCTCTGTGGTGTTCAGAAAAGCCCGTACGGGCCCGTCCATGTTTAGCCAGACGATATCCGGACGGCCGTCGCCATTCAGGTCCATGATAACGGGGGACTGGCCAAACCAGGGGTTGTCCAGCTCCAGGTCGTCAGCCTGAAAAAAGCCGGTGGCGTGGCCCATTCCAGTAGGCAGTTGCAAAAATGCCTTGCCCGCCAGTTTGCTGACCTTGTGAATCGGCCATTTAATGTAGTTCTGCGCTACCAGCAGGTCCATTTCGCCGTCCAGGTTGATGTCTTCAAACACGCCGCCCCAGCCGAAGCCGTAGCCGGTTAACTGGTACGGTTCGGTCATGTCGGTGAAGCGAAAGTCGCCTTCGTTTCGCAATAGCAACCATTCGCTGTCCTGACGCTGGTCATCGCGCAGGTCGCCGCTGGTGAGAAACTCCGGGATGGAGTTGCCGATATTGGTGAAAAACAGGTCCTGGTCGCCGTCGCGGTCAATGTCTCCCACCGCCAGCCCCATCCAGAAGCCAAACCCGGAGTGGGTGGGAACGGATTCAAAGCGACCGTCCCCCAGGTTTTTGAATATTTCCACCTCTCCTGTGTTTTGCGCCACGACCAAGTCTTGCAGACGATCGCTGTTGAGGTCGACGAAGACAGATAAAAAGGTATTTTGCAGCGATGCGGTTCCGGACTGCGCAGTAATGTCGGTGAACTGCAGATCGCCGTCGTTGCGCAGCAGAATGTTGGCGCGGGCGTGGGCGGGGTCGTTGAAGGTGGCGCTTTTGAAAGCGTCAAAGGAGATAAAGTTGCTGATATAAAGGTCGCCGTCGCCATCCTGGTCAATGTCGGAGACAGTGACGGCGAAGGAGACCGTATTGTCCGGCAATTGAACCGGCAGCTTTTGCGCCGTGAAGCGCCCGCCGTTGTTTAAGTACAAATAGACGCCGTCGTTGCGGGCGATGATAAGGTCCACTTCGCCATCGGCGTTCATATCCATCGCAGTCGCGCCATAGGTGGCCGCTGAGGCGGATAGTCCGGTGTTCTGAATAATATTGCGTAATTCGCCATCCCTGAGGCTTAACAAGGCGTCGTCCTGTCCTTCGCCACCGCCCACAAAAATCTCTTCCTTGCCGTCGCCATCAATATCCAGCACTGCTGCGCCGCTAAAAGGATGGACCTTTTGCGTCCAGTGGTGGACGAAATCCGTTTTAACCTCCGTAAACGGAGAGAGCTGCAGGCTGGCGGGCGCCTCGCGGACATCCTCCAGAGAAGCGGCGCAGCCGGTCAGCAAGAAAGGTAGTGTTAAGAGAGCGCTGAAAGCCGCTGGTGTTTTCATGAACAATTTCCGCATGGTTCGAAATGATTAGGACTTAAAGAAAAAATAGTCGATTTGACGCAGTTATCAGAGCTCAAGCGATGCTTGTCTGAAATACCCGGCTTAGTGTTCATAAATCCGGCTGCGCCAGTTACACTTCGTCGCGTAAAAACAACTAAAAAGATTAGAAAATATCAGCTTCGGCGCATAAAATTGCCGCCTTTTGCTGCCTCCACAAAGGATGTCGATTTGAGCGCACCTGCTTCCCCCCAGTTCAATGTTATCAGCCAGGGTAAAATTCTTTCCGGTTTCGAAGAGCGTCAGGTGCGAGATAATCTCGTTGCGCGTTTGAAGTTATCGAACGCGCAAGTCGAGCGTCTGTTGACGGGGGCGGTGGTGATCAAGAAATCCTTGTCTTCTTCTGACGCCAGAAAATATCAGGCCTTATTTGTTCGCCTGGGACTGGCGGTGACGTTGCAGCCTTGTCCCTCCGAGGAGGTGGCGACGAAGCCTGTGCAACCTGCGTCGACAGAAGCCGCACAGCCCGCCAAAAGCTCAGCCCCATCGACAGCCAGTCGCGCCAAGCCAGCCAAAGACGCCGACATACAAAGAGACGTGCTTGCCCTGGCGAAGGAGCGACTGCATCAACCTATTCCCAAATTACCGGTAACCACAGCCTATAAACTGGGGCTGTTCAGCGTGACCTTGTTGAGTCTGATAGCGCCTTTGATTTACATCAGCCTGACAATTTGCGCGATAGTGGGAACGATTTGGTACGGGATGAGTATCCCGGATATTCTGGCGGTGCGTAAAACCAACGCGATGGGGACATTGATGGTGTTCGTGCCGGTTCTACTGGGAACCGTATTCGCGCTGTTCCTGCTGAAGCCGTTCTTTGGCCGCGACCATGAAAACCGCACCCTGGAACTGAATCCGAAAAAGTATCGCCGCTTTTATCAGCTGGTGCAGCTGCTCACCGAACGCATGGGCTTGCCTGCTCCGGTGAAGATCTACGTGGATGGCGAGGTCAATGCTCACGTCGCCCCGGAAAAAGGACTGCTGAGCCTGTTTCAGGGACGTTTGACCCTGACGGTCGGCCTGCCTCTGCTGGCGGGCATGAACAGTCGGCAATTCATTGGCGTATTGGGGCATGAGTTCGGGCACTTCGCGCAACGCAACGCCATGATCGCCAACTATATCGTCAACACCGCCAACGCCTGGATGGCGAGCCGGGCCTTCTATCCCGACGCCTGGGATCGTCGCTTGAGCAAATGGCGGGAGTATTCCCCGATTTTTGCGCTGGATGTGGCGCTGATCGCCGCGCAGGGCATGATCAAAGGCACGCGCCTGATTCTGAAATACCTGTTCTTATTCAATCTGCGCGTCACCCGCTGGATGTCCCGGGAGATGGAATACGACGCCGATCGATACGAAAGCTGGGTCGCGGGCAGCGAAACCTTTCAGAGTACGGCGGTGGCGCTGTGGAATATGTCCATGTCGCAGCAACGCAGAGATGAGATCTGGCAATCCGCCTGGAACGAAGACCGCCTGATCGACAACCTGCCGCAAACCATTGCGCAGTTGGCGGCGGAACTGTCTCAAGAAGAAATCGACGCGGTGCGGGCGAAAATGGATGAGCGCCAGACCAATGTTTGGGATACCCATCCAGCGGACAATGACCGCATCGCCCATGCGGAATCTCTGGGTTACGAGCCGGTTTGGACCGATGAATTTCCCGCCACTGAGTTGATGCCGGATTTTGACGCTTTGTGCAAAATCGTCACGCTGCGCATATACAACTCAATGGGGCTGGAGAAGCCCGAGCAGTACCTGTGCTCCTTCGAGGAAATCAGGGATGTTCACTCCAAAATGAATGAGTCGGAAGAAGCCTTGAAGCGCTACTTCGCCGACCTGTTCTCCATGCGCCTGATGAAGCCGTTTAACGCCACGCCGACGGAGGTGGATCTGGCTGGGGCCGTGACCGAGCTGCGCGGCCAGATTCCGCGCGCGACGGCGCAAATGGAGCTGTATTGGGAAGCCTATCAGCATATGGAGGCGGCTCAGGTCGGGCTGGCGTATGTGGAGGCGGGGTATAACATCGACGCCGCTGATTTTGGAGTGAAGGCGGGCGATATTAGTTCTGTGCAACGCAGTCTGGACGACCGACGTACGGAAGTGAAACGAATGGCGGGCGAGTTAAGTCGCTGTCTGGACGCCTATGTGGCGCAGCGCATGCATCTGGCGATGGTGCAGATGTCCGCCGATGACAAAGCGCGGGCGGAGTCGTTGTACAACACTTTCCGTCAGCTGTTCTTATTGCGGGATATCTGGGACAGCCTGCCATTATGCATGGCGGGGCTTAACGCCCTGTATCGCCAGGACGAAGAAGAGCGCCCTAAATTTTTCGCTCAGGCGGCGGCGCGACATGTGCAGTTGGCGAGAGAATATCTGCGTCAATTCCATCAGATCTCCGCCAATATCGACCTGCGTTTTTCCACCAGCAAAGAGCAGACTCTGGCGGAATTCGCCGTGAATTGGGGCGTGAATCCAGAGGAGAAGCTGGGTGAGCTTAACGCCGGCGCGATCTTCCAGATCAGCGACCGCTGTCTGCGGGTGATGCGTTACGCTTATCGCCGCACTATTTCAGAACTGGCGCTGCAGTGTCTGCGGGAGGAAGAAAAGCTGGGAGTTCCTCCCCTGAAAGTGGAGCTTAAAGCGGCGACGGCCTAGTCGTCACAAGCCCCTGACGCTCTATGTCTGCAAGCAACGTTGCTATCAACGCGTTGGGAAACTGCCTGTAGTCCAGATAGGGCGTCAGGTAAACGTTTCCCGCTCGCAAGATGCGACAGTCTTCCTGCAACTCTTGAGGTGTCTGGGGAAGCGTTGAGAACCCTTCCGCGAATTGCTGTCCCCCGATAAGGTGCACGGGAGGCTGATGGTCTGTTGGCGTCTCCAGCAGGTGTTGTTGAAACAGCAACGCCGTCGCGCCGCCTTCCGTGAATAAACGCCTGTCCCGTACCGCGCGCCAGTCTTCCTCTGGAAAGAATAGCCCCTGCGTTATCTTGGCGAAGATGGAAAAAATTTTGCGCCAATGATTGCCTGTCTCTTTGATGATGACTTCCGTCTCTCCAGAAATGCCGCAACGATAGTCCTCCATCTGCTCATACTGAGGCATGGGCGGGCGGTGAGGGGTGTAGAGAATTAGCAATGGGCGCGAGTCGCCGATTCCTGTTGCATGCATGGCGAAGTCTGTGAGCGTGGCGTTGTCGGGGTTAATCAAGGAGGGGGAGTATAGCCTGACCGGCCGAAAAGAAGCGAAAAAATGCGCACATGGCCAACCTCGGTCCAGGCCGCTGGCTTGCAAAGCCTGGCCGGAGCGACGATGTGCGCTAATTCTTCAATATGCTGGAGTTAGCATTCCGCTGTCTCGGCCGTTTTCTCAACGGCGCGAGTCATGGTGAAGATGCCTTGGGCGTTGCTGCTGTCAAAGCGCAGGTCCATGCCCTTTTCAGCGCTCTCGTCGATATCGTTGCGCTGAATGAATTCAAAGAAGGAGCCGGGAACCTCATGGGTTTCGACGCCTTGATCCGTTTTGAACTGGCGTTTTACTTTGGTGGCGCGATAAGCGGTCTGCATGATGTTGGCGTTGCGCGCCACTTCAATTTCATCCTTCATCGGGCGGCCCAGCTCACGCTGTTGTGCGTCCAGTTGACGAATGTCGCCCACGCGATCGGTTGCGTGGTTAAAAGCGTTGCCTTCGGTGGAGATCCAGGCCATTTCCGCGGACTCTTCCCGCAAGGCCAGATAGTCGTGCAGGTGGGGCACGCCGTGCTGACGGTCAAAACACTGCAACAGGTTAGGCAGCAATTCCGCCGCGTCCGCCAGGGGCAGAGCGCCGTTTGCGGCCAGCTTCTGCAACAGCTCCGCAGAGCGAGGCGTCAATGGATCGGAAGATACGGAAACCACTCGGTCAACGGCGTCCTGGAAAGATTTGGTGAATTGCTCCGGGTACAGCTCACTGACGAAGTACTGGGCGATATCGTGGGGCAGGTCCGCATGCGTGTAGACGAAACCGCACATTTTCAGCTTGGGCAACGGATACTGTCCGGCCACGGTGAAGCCGAGAGGCTCCAGGATGCGCGCAAACGCTTTATAACCCATCGGCAGCGCCTGATTTTCCCAAGCCACAGTGCGTAGCGCGCCATGGTCGAACACGACCTTTTCTCCGGACGCCAGTTTTTCAGCCACGTATTGCTTGCCTTCCGGCACCCGCTCCAGCAGGTCGTCAAACAGCATCATGTTCATCGCCTGGGCGATGACGGCGCGATTGAGCGGCTCGTCGTCATGGTGAGGCTGGGCGAAAATGGGGTGCAATTGAACGGAATCAAGCAATTGCTGAGCCTTGGCGGCGTCAGTCAGCGAAGACAACAGTTTGAAAAGCGCAGTAGTTTGCATGGTACGGCTCGTAATCCTGAAAATAATACTGACGTTCGTCTGACCGGCGTGCGTCCAGACGCCTGAGGCGTTCTGGAAGAAGAGGAGGAGATCCGGCTTCGGTCGAAGTCCGGTTACAGGCGCACAGTCGGAAACAGCTTCCCGTACATCATCGGTATATATTAATCAGGCGGACAAACAGCTTCCTTCTATTTGTGTCCGCCACGACAGGGCCTGCGCATGTCAGACCCTGTCTCCCACGGCTGGCCGCCGCGCAGGCGCATCCATGCGCCTGTTTATCAACATGCCAATATTATTGCCATGTCAATAAAGTGTTAAACCAATAAGGAAAATCCTGACCTGTCGAACCGCGCGTCCTGGCGCGGATGTTAAAAGGAGAGCCGAAGCTTTCCTTTCAAGTCAACTCAGCAAAGGCTTAGTTGAGATCGAACTTAATACCTTGCGCCAGCGGCAGCTCGGAAGAATAGTTCACTGTCGCGGTGGAGCGGCGCATGTACGCCTTCCAGGAGTCGGAGCCGGACTCGCGACCGCCGCCAGTCTCTTTCTCGCCGCCGAATGCGCCGCCGATTTCAGCGCCGCTGGTGCCGACGTTGACGTTGGCGATGCCACAGTCGCTGCCCACCGCAGAGGTGAACAGTTCCGCTTCACGCATGTTGAGAGTGAAGATGGCGGAAGACAGGCCTTGCGGCACGTCGTTCTGACGTTCAATCGCTTCTTCCAGGTCGGAATAGCGGAAGAAGTACAGAATCGGCGCGAAGGTTTCGTGAGCGTTGTTGGTCAGCGCGTTGCCGCCTTCCACAATGGCGGGGTTCACGTAGTAAGCCTGTGGGAACTCTTTTTCCAGCGCGCGTCCGCCGCCGTATACGTCGCAGCCTTTCGCTTTGGCGTCAGCCAGCGCCTGCTCCATTTGCTCGTAAGAGCGGCCGTCGATGAGCGGACCGATCAACGTGCCGGCTTCCTGTGGGTTGCCGATAGGCAGTTGCTTGTAGGCGGCTTTCAGGCGGCCCAGCAATTCGTCATATACGGAATCATGAGCGAAGACGCGACGAGTGGTGGTGCAGCGTTGGCCAGCGGTGCCGACTGCGCCGAAAACGATGGCGCGAGTGGCCATGTCCAGATCAGCGGATTCCGCCACGATGATGGCGTTGTTGCCGCCCAGTTCCAGAATGGATTTGCCGAAGCGAGCCGCGACGCGTTGACCGACTACGCGGCCCATGGCGCAGCTGCCAGTGGCGCTGATCAAAGGTACGCGCTTGTCGTCAACCAATTGTTCGCCGACTTCACGTTCGCCGATGATGACGCTGGACAGGCCTTCTGGCGCTTCGCCGAAGCGAGCGATGGCTTTATCCAGCAGATGCTGACAGGCCAAGGCGCACAGAGGTGTTTTCTCGGAAGGTTTCCAGATTACCGGGTCGCCGCACACCAGCGCCAGTGCGCTGTTCCATGCCCAAACCGCCATGGGGAAGTTGAACGCGGAAATAACGCCGACTGGACCCATGGGGTGCCAGGATTCGCGCAGTGCATGATTGGGGCGCTCGGAAGCGATAGTCAGACCGTACAGTTGACGGGACAGACCGACGGCGAAATCGCAGATGTCGATCATTTCCTGTACTTCGCCTTGGCCTTCAGAAATGATCTTGCCGCATTCCAGCGTGATCAAGGCGCCCAGGGTTTCTTTGTGCTTGCGCAGTTCTTCGCCGTAAAGACGCACCAGCTCGCCGCGCTGAGGAGCGGGCAGGCGACGCCAGGCTTTGAAGGCGTCTGCGGCGGCGGCGATTTTCTTTTCTACTTCGTCTTTGTTGTCCAGTTTCAGGTTGGCGATCACTTTGCCGTCAACCGGGGAGCTGATTTTGTAGTCCCCTGAAGCAAGAATGCCCTGGTCCATGCCCAGGGCTGAAAAAATCTCTTGGATATTCATAGCGGTCCTCCCGTAAAGAGTCGTAAGTGCGTTTGCTTGTCCTTGTAGCGAGCTTCTGGTTCGCTACCTGTCCTGATGTCGGGGCGCGGGGTCGCCGCGCCCATATTTGATCAGGCTACGCGACGCACTGAAGCCGAAGGGTTTTTCCCGTCGTCTTCCATATAGTTGCGGCCGAAACGGTTGTTTATAAAGTCTTCGAAGCGGATATCTTCCTGACGTACGAAGCCTTGGTTCGGCAGTTTGCCTTCCGCCAGCAGGTCCAGCGCAGCGCAGATGCCGGATGCGGTGGTGATCTGGATGGCGCTACGCAGTTTACCGTTGATTTCGCGGCTGTAAATCTTGCGTGCGAAGGTTTCCTGCAGGAACAGGCCGTTCTTCACGCCACTGACGTTGGCGAATACCAATACAACGTCCTGCATGGTGACAGGGATGGCGGATTCCATGATTTCTTTCAACAGGTCGCGACGCTCGCCCAGACGCAGGTCGTTCAGCAACAGCTTCATGACGTCGCGGTGACCAGGGTAACGCACTGTGCGGTAGTTCAGGTTGGACACTTTGCCTTCCAGCGTTTCGCACAGAGTGCCCAGGCCGCCAGAAGTGTTGAAAGCTTCGTAATCGTCGCCGTCCAGGGAGAAATGCTCCAGCTCTTCCATGGGAGGCACTTCACGCAATTGACCGTTAACGATGGCTTCGCAAGGGTTCAGGTATTCGTTAATCAGGCCGTCGGTGCTCCAGGTCAGGTTGTATTTCAACGCATTGGAGGGGAACTTGGGCAGTGCGCCGACACGCATGTGAACATTGTGCAGGGAGTCGAATTTGCGCGCCAGATCATAAGCCACGATGGAAATGAAACCAGGAGCCAGACCGCACTGAGGAATGAAGGCGGATTTTGCGTCTTTCGCCAGGGACTTGATCAAACGAGTGCTGGCGACGTCTTCAGTCAGATCCAGGTAGTGCACTTCTTGCGCTGCGGCGGCGTGCGCAATGGAGGCGCTGATATCGAAAGGGCAGGAGTTGATAACGGCGAAGTGGCCTTTGAAGGCGGCTTCCATTTCCTGCTGGTTAGAGGCGTTCGCCTTCACAGTTGAGATGCCTGGGATTTCTTCGGCGATGCGGTCCAGCGCGTCCTGATTCTGATCCACCAGCGTGACTTTGTAGTCGCCAGTGCTGTTCAGGAAATCCGTGATCATTGAGCCGATTTTACCAGCGCCTACAACAACGATGGGTTTCATATGTGCCTCTCCTAATTGTTATTGGATGAATAAATCTATAATAGGAGGCGCAGATGTCGGATTGTAACTGTCATAGTGACGAATTTACTGATAAATTTAGACGAAATATCTACATTTGTAGTGAAATCGTCATATGGATGAAAAAAATCAACGTTTGCTCGATCTGTTGCAGGCGAACGCGCGAGAAGCCACTTCGTCACTGGCGAGAAAACTCAACCTGTCCCGCACTGCAGTGCATGAACGCATCGCCAAGCTGGAGGCGGAAGGCGTCATTCGCGGCTATACCATCCGTCTGGACAAGGAATATGAGAAAAAGCGCATCAGCGCCCAGGTGATGATCGAAATCAATCCGAAGCTGAACAAACAGGTGGAAACGGCGCTGCGACGCATAGATGAAGTGCGGTCGCTGTACACGATCAATGGACAGTACGACTTCATCGCCCTGATCCGCGCGGAAACCACGGAACAGATCGATGAAGTGCTGGATCACATCGGTGAAATAGAAGGCATCGAAAAAACCATGTCGTCGATTGTGTTATCGACGAAGTTTGAGCGCTGAGAGGGCGAGTCGCCCCTCAGCGTCACACTATGCCAACTTTCTACCAGCCCCCGCCGTCTGCATCGTTGTCCCAGCCTCTGCTGTGCGAATTTCTTACGGGTCTTCCCCAGCTATTTTCCCACTCTATGTTTATAGGCTCTGAGGTCCATTCATTGGCGCCTTCATCGGAAATCATCGGGGGGCGTGGCGGTTCACAAAATGAGCAGAACATATCCGAGTGAATTTTGATGCCAGGAGAAAGATCATAAAGGTCCCCGGCGGACCATTGTACATTTTTGTCATAAACCCAAATGCCGCAGACACAGCATTTATCGCAATCGATTCTCTCGTTCAATGTGCTTGAGTTCTTAAATAATAATTCGAAATTGGCTTCACCAAACAGCTCTCGAGCTTTTTCTTCAATAGCGTTGAGCGCCTGTTCTTCTTTAGCGTTGTTATCGATATCCACAAGCAATCTCATGCTTAGTAGAACCGTTTTTTTCGTAGTCATTATTGCAATTTTCTCGTTATAAATTTTTGTAGGGATGGCGGCAGGGAAGGTGGTGGTGACGGGCTTCCCTGCTTTTTGTTTGAGGCGACTTTCGCCGCTTCTGAAATCGATTTGCTAATAATGCTATCCTGCGGTGGGCTTGGCAATGGGGAGGTTTATAGGTGATCTTTTGTCTCTTTTTGGGCGTGAGAAGCGGGCGTCAATGAGGTTCCTGTTGAAGGCGTTTGTGTGGGCTGCTTTGCTTACAGGAAACTGTTTGAACACGATGGCGGCGGAGGTTGAATGCTATCGAGCCGACGTCATAGCGGCGTTGTCCACATCCCCGATAGCGAGCCCAGCGGCCCATTCTTCGGAGACCGCACCAAAAGCTGGTTTCAGAGTGAATCTTAAGCCTTTGACGATGTCTCCATCAGTTCGACGGATTCGTATGGTAATCGGCGAGGTTGAGCCGGCTTCCGCGCCCGGACCGAGATTTTGGTCCGAGTTCGCCTGGCCGGCGAGCCACCCGGACGCATACGTGGAAGTAGAAACGTTGAACGGCGACCGTAAACGGTATGACTTCTTTGGAGAGTGGGCGTTGTTTCGGTTCCTTGAGCAAGCGCGGATTACGCCCGAGTCGGACACCTCCGGCCAAGCCCAGTTTGACTTTGGCGGACTGCAAGTGACTTATCAGATAAAAACCGCTACAGCGGCGCAATTCAGCGTATTGCAGAAGTTGTCCGACTACCCCTGTGCGGAATCTATGCCCTGAGTCGGTTTTCCGGGGCGAGTTAAGCTTGATGGTAAGGTCAGCTGGACTCACTCTCCTGGATGCCGAAGGCCTTGAGAATTTCCAGCGGCAGTGGAAACGCGATGGTGTTGGTTTTGTCGCTGGCGATTTCCGTGAGCGTTTGCAGGTAGCGGAGCTGAATCGCTTGCGGCTGTTTGGCGAGAATCGAGGCGGCCTCGCGCAATTTTTCCGATGCTTCCAGCTCCCCAGTGGCGTGAATCACCTTGGCGCGCCGGATACGCTCCGCTTCCGCCTGTTTGGCGATGGCGCGAATCATGCGCTCATCCAGATCCACATGTTTGATTTCCACGTTGGAGACTTTGATGCCCCAGCCGTCTGTCTGGACGTCAAGGATGCGCTGGATATCCTCATTCAGCTCCTCCCGCGACGCCAGCATTTCATCCAGCTCATGCTGACCAAGCACCGAACGCAGCGTGGTTTGCGCCAGTTGACTGGTGGCCTCGTTGTAGTTCTCCACGTTAATCACGCTTTTTTGCGGGTCCAGCACCCGGTAGTACACCACGGCGTTGACCTTAACCGAGACGTTGTCCCGGGATATTACGTCCTGCGTCGGCACATCCATGACTACGATCCTCAAGTCGACGCGCACCATTTGTTGAATGATGGGAACAATAACGATCAGTCCGGGCCCTTTCACCTTGTAGAAGCGGCCAAGCAGGAAAACCACGGCGCGCTCATACTCGCGCATGACGCGAAACATCGTCAGCAGCAGGGCGAGCGCAATAATAACCAGCGCCAAAACAACGTAAGCGATCATGGGATAGCCTCCACTTGCAGGGTCAGTCCCTGTATTCCTGTGATTCTGAGCTTTTGGCCTTGCGTTACCGGCGTATCGCAATAGGCCATCCATAGTTGTCCTTGGGCGGCGACCCGGCCGCTCCCTTCAAAATCGGCGATTGCTTCCGCCTGTGAGCCGATAAGGGTTTCCACACCGGACACCACCACCTGTTTTCGTGATTTCAAGGCGAAATGCAGCAGCACGCTGAGCACCAGTACGGACAGGGCGGCGATGGCGATGATAACGGGCAGAGCGATCTGGTAAGCGGGCGATTTCGTGTCCATCAGCATGACGGAGCCAAGAATAAACGCGGCCACGCCCCCCAGACCCAACGCGCCGAAGCTGGGAGCAAAGCTTTCCGCCGTCATCAGTGCGACGCCCAGCAACAAGAGCCCCAATCCCGCGTAGCTGATAGGCAGCAGCTGTAATGCATACAGGCCGATCAACAGGCATATGGCGCCGAGGATGCCAGGCAGGGTGGCGCCGGGATTGTAGGCTTCCAGCAGCAGTCCATAGATGCCGATCAGCAGCAGGATGTAAGCGACGCTGGGATCGGTGATGACAGCCAGAAAGCGGTTGCGCCAATCCGGTTGGACAGGATGCAACTCATATCCAGACAGTTTTAAGGTTACCGCCCCGTTATCAAGGTTGACCTGCCTCCCTTCCAGCTGGGTCAGTAGTTGCTCTGTTGAGTCCGCCATCATATCAATGACGTTCATTTGCAACGCCTCTTCCGCGCTCAAGCTGGCGGCGTCGCGCACGGCCCGTTCCGCCCAGTCTGCGTTTCGGCCTCGCAGTTTCGCCAAGCCCTGAATATAAGCGACAGCGTCATTGATCTGCTTGCGCTCCAGTGTGCTTAGTCCTTTCTCGTTGTTTTCTGCGTCGTCGTCAGGCTTTGTTGGCGAGGATGAAGGAGCGGCGATTGATATCGGCGAGGCGGCTCCCAGATTGGTGGCGTGCGACATGGCGGCGACATGAGAGCTGTACAGAATATATGTGCCGGCGCTGGCCGCTCTGGCTCCTTTGGGGTAAACGTAGGCGGCGACTGGAGTGGAGGAAGCCAGAATCGCCTGAATCATGTCGCGCATGGACTTGTCCAAGCCGCCAGGAGTATCCAGTCGCAATAGAAAAAGAGACGCCCCGGCTTCATTCGCTTCCTCTAACGCGCGCATGAACAAATCCGCACTGGCGGGTCCGATAGCTCCCCGTATATCAAGGGTCCATACCTGTGGCGGATGTTTGGAAGAAACATTCACACCGCTTGTTTCTGCGGCAAAAGTTTCTGTGGTGAAAGACGAAAAGAAGAACGACACGGAGAAAGCGAAATAGAGCAGCCAAAACAATCTTGCGGGAAGCTGCATGCAAAAACACAACCCCGAAGCGGTCGGCGTCCTACGCCGGATTGCAAACGAGCTTAATCGCATATCCCTGGCCATGGCGTTAAGTATAAACGCAGGCTGTCAATTTATCTTTCCGTGGTAATTTCGGGATGAGCCCAAAAAGGTAACACCTTGTTTTAAATGTGTTATGTGGATTGGCTTTTAACTATAATTCCGCCCTTTTGACATCATTACAGGGAGCCATAACTTGGATATGGGCAGTTCTAGCGTTCTTACCTTTAGAAAAATCAATCAGGGCCTTCGTTACTCCTCCGTTTTGCTTTTAACCATGATGATGGCCGCTTGTGGTGGCGGTGGAGGCTCTGGAAGCGAGGATAAAGCGCCCGTAACAAGCACTCCTGTAACTGATAGCGATGGCGGGAACGCTGGCGGTGGCAATAATGGGCAAGCGGATGGCGGAAGCGATGGCCAGATAGACGGCGGTAATGATGGTCAAGTGGACGACGGAAATGGCGATGGAAATAATGATCCAACAGATCCAACAGATCCAACAGATCCAACAGATCCAACAGATCCAACAGATCCAACAGATCCAACAGATCCAGTAGAGAAACTGGTAATTAGTGCTTATGAGAGAGGTAGCGTAGAACTCTCCAGAGACAGCCTGAGCGAAGTTTATACCTGGGTTCAGGTAAGTGGGCCGACTGTAGAGAAAACTGATATAGATCTAAATCATATCTCCTACAGGATGCCAGAGGTTGACGCGGATGCGGAAGTCATAATTGAGGAGTCCGCCAAGGGCGCTTCAGGGGAGAAGAGAACTCGCGATATCAAGATCGTGTTAAAAGCCTATCCCATGCTGGATGGAGTCGACCTGACTCCGGAATTTAAGTCCTGCATCAAAGAGACTTTTCATGAGGACAAGAAAAAAGACATCGGTTATGTACGCGAAATTTACTGCCCTGATGTCAAAGTCTACAACATCCAAGGCGTAGCAGAGTTTGTAAATCTGGAGTCGCTTGATCTTCAGAGCTATAGCCCGCAAACAGTTACTGGTTCTGAGGAGCTTTTAAAACTAACCAAACTTCGGTTATTAAGTCTGAAAAAAATCACTTTAGATGATATGCATATCATTGAAAAAATGACTGATTTGACCACATTGAAGTTAGTGGGTCTCAACTTGGAGGAGCTTGATATATGGTCCAAGTTGACCAAATTGAATAACGTGGATGTTCATGGCAGTACTATTCGATCTCTAAAGCCGGTTATTTCGCACCCAGGCGTCGCTAATCTCACCATCAGTGCAGGACAGCTGAACTCCATTGAGCAGCTGTCTGATTTCCCGGCGTACAATTATTTGAATATATACGGCTTAAAACAGAATGAAGCGGAATACCTCGCCAACCTTAAGGATCTGGAACAGCTAGCTTTGAAGGAGGCGGCGGTTTACGATTTTTCCTTTCTAGAAGATATGACTCGGTTGACTTACTTGAGCATAGCGACATATTCGTCCATTGATAACCTCTCTTTTGTGGCGAAGCTCACGAATCTGAGATCTCTCATGGTTGAGGCCAAAGGCAAAGTCAGTATGGCTCCCTTGACGCAATTGAAGGGGTTGGATTATTTGTACTTTGATGGATTGAGTGTGACGGATTTGGATAGGCTTTATGAACTTGAGTCTGTGAAGTCACTCAATTTTGCGAATAATGAGATTCAGGACTTCTCTGTAATTGGACTGATGCCTTGGATAGAAACATTGTACATTGCAGGTAACCCAGTTACTTCCGTGGGATTTATGGAGAATAATCTGGAAATTATATCGTTGACGTTAGCTAGAACGCCGTTAAATGACATTGATGTTGTATTTGGCCTGCCTAATCTTAAAACGCTGACATTGTACGACAGTAATTCTATTTCCTGTGCGCAAATCGAGAGAATTAAAGAGGAGCTTGAGTTGGATCGTTTTGATGCGCCCAGATCCTGCGACAACGCGCTTTAGGCTCAAATAAACTCTCCCCCCGATCTTTCCGCTTGTAGCGGGAAGTTGGGGAGGAGGACTTGTTGCAGGAGGTGGCGGAAGGCGGGATCTTTTTCGCTTAGAGATTCGGCTTTTTTCTGGGCTTCGGTTTGAATCTGGCGGTTCAGGATTTTCACCAGTTCATGAAATTCGGTCAGGGTTCCCGACCAGTGCAAACCATTATTCAGAACATTGTCGTCTTCCGGGGCGCCTCGTTCTGCGTAGACATTGCGATAACATTGCGCGATGTCTTCCACCCAGCCGTTGAGGCTGACTTTCAAGTCGATTATATTGCCGCGTTGGCTGGCCAGGGATTCGTGCTTTCTTAGATAAGGTTTGAAAACGGCGCCTAATGTTTGCGTCATTTTTTCCCTTTCGGATTCACAGGCGGACAGCTCCGTCGCAGCGCCCCGTTCCGTCATCAGCGCCAGGGCGGCTATGCTAAGGATTAATAGAGTCGGAGGATGGACTCGCATTGTGGTCGCCCGTCAGCAGTGCATGAAGGAATGCCGCTGAGATGTGGCGATATGTGGGTTGGGTCGCTTTAACGACATCGTCAGCGGCATAATTTAAACATAGTCCAAATATTGCGGATTGGCGAAATCTTCAATATTTGTCGTCAGGATAGAAGTACAGGACGCAGCTATGTCTCAGGAAGTTTCGCGCAATACTAACGAGTCGCTGGCGTTGCGCTATGGTTTGTCCGCCGTCTTGCTGTGGTCCACCGTGGCCACCGCATTCAAATTGGCGCTGGCGCAGCAAAGCGTCAGTCAGCTGGTGTTTTTCGCCAGTCTGACATCCGTATTGGCCCTGGGGGCGGCGTTGCTCTGGCAGGGGCGTCTGGCGGAGGCGATGCGTTCTTTGCGGGAAAACGGCTGGCGGGCGCTGTGTTTCGGTCTACTGAATCCGCTGCTGTACTACCACATTCTGTTTTATGCCTACGATCTGCTTCCTGCCCAGGTAGCGCAGCCCATTAACTACACCTGGGCGTTGATGCTGGCGTTTCTTGCTGTGCCTTTTCTCGGCCACAAGCTCACGCGTATGGATGTGATCGCCATGTTGGTGAGTTACAGCGGCGTGGTGGTGATTTCCTTTGGCGGCGATGACAGCGGACAATCTTTAAATCTTATAGGGATTGCGCTGGCTTTGGTCAGCACCCTGGTCTGGGCGGCCTATTGGATTTTGAACTCCAGAGACAAGCGCGATCCTGTGATCGGGTTGTTTCAAAACTTCTTATTCGCCACGCCCTGCGCCGCCGTGCTGGCCTGGCCTTTGAATCTGGCGCCCGCCGCGTTGGGCGGTGCGGTCTATGTCGGTCTGTTTGAAATGGGCGTGACTTTTATGTTGTGGCTGATGGCGATGAAATATACGCGCCACGCCAGTCGCATCAGTAATCTAATATTTATATCGCCGTTTATTTCTCTGCTGCTGATCCACTTTATCTTGGGCGAGAAAATTCACATGCTGACCCTGGTGGGTCTTGGTTTTATTGTCGCCGGTCTGGCGATTCAGGCGCGCTCCGCTAAAAAAGGGCGGGCATCCGAACCTTTGTTGACTGAATGAGAGTAGTTATGAATAACCTGTGCCCCTGTAATTCCGGTTCGCCTTATGAAGAATGCTGCCAGCCGCTGCATTCCGGTAAGGCGGCGGAGACGCCGGAACAGCTGATGAGATCCCGGTATGCCGCCTTTGCGATGGGGCTGATGGAGTACCTGCAGCAGACGTGGTGCGCGCAGCATCGCCCGGCGGATTTACAGCCGAACGAAAGCATCCAGTGGAAGCGTTTGGAAGTGCTGGATAGCGGCTCGGAAGGCAATCAAGGCTGGGTAAATTTTCGGGCCACGTTTCAGGAAGGGGACAAATGGATGCAGTTGCAGGAACGCTCCCGTTTCACTAAAGAGCAGGGGCGCTGGTTGTATGTGGATGGGGACGCCACCTGGACGGCATTAAGCGTCGGCAGGAACGATCCATGCCCCTGCGGCAGCGGTAAGAAAAATAAAAAATGCTGCGAGTGAGCCCTGTCTCAGTGATTTTGCAGATACTGGTCCAGGCGGGCCAGTAAACGCGCTTTCTCCTCTGGGGTCAGGAAGCTGGCCTCAAAGCTGTTTCTCGCCAGCTGAGCCGCCTGCTCTTTGCTCATGGGTAGCGCTTCCTGCATGGCGATGAAGTTCTCATTCATATAGCCGCCGAAATACGCCGGGTCATCCGAGTTCACCGTCACCTTCAGACCTTTTTCCAGCAGGCGCAGAATGTTGTGTTCTGACATGGAGTCGAATACGCATAGCTTGATATTAGAGAGCGGGCAGACGGTCAGCGGAATTTGTTCGTCGATCAATCTCTGCATCAGCGCCGCGTCTTCAATGCAACGCACGCCATGGTCGATGCGTTTGACCTTCAACAGATCCAGCGCTTGCCAGATATACTCAGGCGGCCCTTCTTCACCGGCATGAGCCACGCTCAATAAGCCGGCGTTCAGCGCTTGCTCGAACACGCGCTGGAACTTTTCTGGCGGATGACCGACTTCAGAGCTGTCGAGCCCAACGCCGACAAAGTGCTGCTTATAAGGTAACGCCTGGCGCAGTGTTTCCATCGCCGCTTCTTCACTCAGATGGCGCAGGAAACAGAGAATCAGTTTGCTGGACTGTCCCCACTGCGCTTCCGCATCCTCCATGGCGCGGATCAGGCCGCGTATCACCACGCCAATGTCCACGCCGCGATCCGTATGGGTTTGCGGATCAAAAAACATTTCCGTATGGATAACGTTCTGCTCACGACACCGCTGCAGATAGGCGAATGTCATATCGTAAAAGTCCTGCTCATGCAGCAACACCTGGGCGCCCTGGTAATAGATATCCAGGAACTCCTGCAGGTTGTTGAACTCATAAGCCGCACGGACTTCTTCCACATTGGCGAAAGGCAAGGCGACGCTGTTGCGGCGTCCGATTTCGAACATCAATTCCGGCTCCAGCGAGCCCTCAATGTGCAAATGTAGCTCCGCCTTGGGAAGTCCTTTCAGAAAGTCTTGCATATCAAATTCCTGCGATCTTTTTTGAGATTCGGCCGTAGGCCGCTAATGCCTTAAACATAGCATTTTGCGGCCCGTCGCGCTTATCTGATGCGATCTCTTAATGGGGAATTTCGCCTTTGATTCCCTGTACATACCAATTCATGCCGGCGACTTCTTCGTGAGCGAGCTCTTCACCGGCGGGGACTTTTAACTCGCCTTTCTGGTTGAAGATAGGACCGGTGAAGGGTTTCAGTTTGCCGGACTTGATGTCGGCGATCATGGATTCCGCTTCTTTCACCACGTCAGCGGGAATGGCTTGGTTGAACTCTGGCAACAGGATCATGTCTTCCGCCATGCCGCCCCAGTAATCGCGGGGTTTCCAGGTCCCGTCCATGACGTTTTGCACGGTGTGAATGTAGTGATAGGACCAGTCATCCACGACCGACACCAAGTGCGCTTTGGGGCCGAAACGGGACATATCGGAAGATTGCCCGACGGCGTACACGCCGCGCTGCTCCGCCACTTGCATGGCGGCGGGGCTGTCTGTGTGCTGCAGAATGACGTCGACGCCCTGATCAATCATGACATTAGCCGCCTCCGCTTCTTTCGCCGGGTCGAACCAGCTGCTGACCCAGAGAATCTTCAGCTCATAATCCGGATTGACCTTGTTCATGGCGAGACGCACGGCGTTGATGTCACGAATGACTTCAGGAATGGGAAAGGAGGCGATGTAACCGAGCTTGCCGGTCTTGCTCATTTTCGCCGCCACATAGCCAGATACGTAGCGTCCTTCATAAGTGTTGGAGATATAGGTGCTGACGTTTTTGGTGCGTTTGTAGCCGGTGGCGTGTTCGAACACAACGTTGGGGAACTGGGCCGCCACTTTTAAGGTGGGGTTCATGAAACCGAAGGAGGTGGTGAAGATCACCTTGTGGCCGGACTTGGCCAGATTACGGATGACCCGCTCCGCGTCGGCGCCTTCCGGCACATTTTCTACATAGGTGGTTTTGACTTTGTCGCCGAAATGCTTCTCCAGCGCCTGGCGTCCCTGATCGTGTTGATAGGACCAGCCGTGATCGCCGATAGGGCCGACATAGACAAACCCGACCTTAAAGGGCGCCTCCGCGTGGCTGATGAACGACGCCAGCAGCGCCACGGCGCCGAGTAGGGCGATCAGAGGTTGACGGGCTTTTTTGAGTAACGCAGTCATGCTGACATTCAACATCGTAATGTATGCTCCCGGATCGTGTTTTTTTGTTTATTGGCGGCGGGTAGCCTCATGCTCAGCGGCCGCCGCTGATGCAGAAGCAATTTTATGACCAGCCGGACAGGTTTCGGAAACTTCCGCCGTATTCCGCGACGGGCTGCGTCACCGGCGATTCACTCAAGCACCGATATTGAACCTTTACTTTCCTGAAGTACATATATGCCCTCAAATGGGGCGCGCAGTGATGCGCCGCAGCGAGGAAATGGAGCCCAAGTTGGTCGTTTTGATGAGTAATCTGGATAGCGCAGTAAGGCCTGATTTAAGTTCGCGCATGACGTCTTCGCTCTTCCCGACGGACGCCATGCGCGCTTTTTCATCGGATGATAAGGAGGTCTGTTATGCAATCAATATCTCAGCGCCATGAATATTCGGACTACGTCAGCGAATTGAAACGCTGGTTTCCGCAAGACCGCTCCGTTTCCCAGGAAAATCCCGTGCCTCCCCATACATTTGAATTCGCCCTGGCGTTGGCGGGCGCGGTGTCTGGCGGCGCCTACGCAGCGGGTTTCATGGATGTATTGTTTGAGGCTCTGGATGCATGGGAGGCGACGAGGGGACAGACTGGCGTTCCCGTCCATCGCGTGAGCTTAAAAACGGTATCCGGCGCTTCCGCAGGAGCGATGAACGGCGCCTTGGCGGCGTTGTTCGCCAGACGGGATTTCAAACATGGGCGTCACCCCAGGGAGGAGCCCGGCTATCTATTCAACAATCCTTTTTACCAGGTTTGGGTTCGAGATATTGACGCCCAACGCCTGCTGCGTCCTGACGATCTGGGCAAGGACTCTGCGTTACGATCGCTTTTGAATTCCGCGCATCTGGATCAAGTGGCGGAATCGCTGCTACGACGCCTGGACGCCACCGCTGAGTCGTCTGATGGATATCAACGGCCCTGGATGGGAGACGCCTTCAGTCTGCACTTTACGGTATCCAACTTACGTGGCGTTCCTTACGCATTCGCTTTCTCCACGCCAAAGGGAGAGGGGCCGGGGGCGCGTGACCTGACCGGGCACCTTTCGCGGCTGCATCAGGATCATCTGAGCTTCGCCGTCCCGGTGGGCGCAGCTGTTCAGGTGTTGGACTTTCCACCGGATCACCGCGCATTGCCGTTGGATTTCTTAAATGAATCCTGGCGTGACCTGATTCAGGGAGCGCTGGCGGCGGGAGCCTTTCCCGTTGCGTTACAGGCGAGAACCTTGCGAAGGCCGCGTCGTGATTACGACTGGCGTTTTATTCGCTGCGATGACGAAGGGGTATATCGGTTTGTCACGCCGGCGTGGGGGCGGGAAGAGGAGCAAGAGGAGACCTACTGCTTTCTCAATGTGGATGGCGGCGTGATGAACAATGAGCCGTTTCAGTTGGCGCGGCGGACATTATCGGGCTTGGACGGGCGTAATCCCCGCTCCGGCGTTGCGGCGAATCGGGCGGTTATCATGCTGGACCCGTTCCCTGAAGCGCCCGCGCCGGGACTGGCGGGTCAGGACTCTCTGGCTCACATCCTGCTGGGGTTGCTGAGCGGCCTCAAGAACCAAACCCGGTTTGACTGTCAGGACATTCGGCTGGCGGACGCTGGCGATATTTATTCCCGTTTTCTGGTGGCCCCTCGGCGTTCCGGTAAAAAGGGAGGGTTAGATATCGCCGCCGGCGGATTACAGGGTTTTCTTGGTTTCTTTTCAGAGTCCTATCGTCACCATGACTTCTTTCTGGGGCGGCTGAACGGCTATAAGTTCCTGCGTGACTGGTTTGTTTTACCCGCCGCCAACCCCATCATCCAGCATGGATACGCTTCGCTCAGCGATGTGGAGCGGGAACGTTTCGCCTCCCGTGCTCGACCGGGGCATTACCAAATCGCGCCTTTAATGGCGAGCGTAGATAAGCATTTTGAAGGAGAGGCGATGGAAAGCGCCATGCCCAGGTGGCCTGGCGCGTTAAGTCGCGCTGAAATGACGCTGGCGGAAGGATGGATTCGGGATCGCCTCGACGCAATGTGGCCGCAGGCGCTGGCGGAAATGCGCGGCGTTTCCGCTGGATGGCGGGGAACCTTGTTAAGGCTTGGCGTTGGTTTGTGTGAGCGACCGGTAAAGGCGAAGCTGGTGGACAGGGTGATGGCGGAGCTGCGCGGGGCGATGCGCGAAATGTCTGAAGGATAAGGTCGGCGCCCGTCGTCGGGCGCCGAGACCTGATCTGGCTCAAGAGGGATCGGTCAGTGATCCGGCCTTAAGCGGCGCAGTCGCTTGCCGGGAAGCGATATATTCCGGGCGCGGCCGATGATCGCTGAAAGGCGTCTCCAGGCGATTGCTCCAGGCGTTATAAACAAAGAAGGCGTTGGAGCGCGGGAAGGGCGAGATATTGCTGTTGGAGCCATGCATGGTGTTGCAGTCGAACAATATCACGGAGCCGGGTTTGCCGGTGGCGGTGGCGATGCCGCCTTCGTTGACCAGCGTGCTCAGGGCGATCTCGTCGGGAACGCCATACTCCTGGCGCTTCAGCGATGTCTTGTAGTTATCCTCCGGCGTGCCGTCGACGCAGGCGATGTAGTATTGATGCGAGCCGGGCACCAGCATCAATGGACCGTTGTACTCGAAGTTTTCGGTCAAGGTAATGGAAGCGCTGAGGGCGCGCATGCGGGGCATGCCGTCTTCCACGTGCCAGGTTTCGAAATCCGAGTGCCAGTTGAACTCCTTGCCGCGGAATCCGGGCTTGTAGTTCAGACGGGACTGGTGAATATACAGGTCGTCGCCGAGGATGAAACGAATGATGTTCATCAGTCTCTGGTCGGTGGCGAGTCTGGAAAACAGCGGGCTAAGCTGGTGTACGCTGAATATGGAGCGCACCGACTGGCTTTCCGGCTCTGTAATGGTTTCCTTGCGCTTGGCGATCATGGGATTGCGGCGCATTCTCTCCATTTCTTCAGTCAGCAGCGCGACTTCTTCCTGAGTGAACAGTTCGGGCAGCATCAGGAAGCCGTTTTTGTCGTAGCTTTCCACCTGCTCTTGAGTCAGAGGGCAGTCGGCGTCGTACTCACTGTAAACCACCGGGTCGCAGCGCTTGAGAATGCAGACTTCCGAACTTTTGCGCGAAGGATAGGGGTCCGGTGGGGTGAGGTGGGCTTTATCAAGAATCATGTTCATGGTTTTGCTCTACTCCATTATGGTTTCTGCTTCCAGGGGGTACACGCCATTCTCGTCGTGAGTCTCTTTGCCGTTAAGCGGCGGATTGAAGACGCAGGCGACGGTCATTTCGCTAAAGGCGCGCAGCAGGTGTTTGTCGTGTTTATCCAACACGTAAAGGGTACCGGGTTTGATGGCGTAGACTTCGCCATCGGCGACGGTTTCCACCTCGCCTTCACCGGAGATGCAATACACCGATTCGAGATGATTTTGATAATGAATCGGCGTTTCCTTGTTGGCGTATAAAGTGGTGATATGGAAGGAAAAGCCCATGTTGTCGTCTTTCAACAGCATACGGACGCTTTCCCAGTTGTCCGCTTTCACTCTGCGATCGGATTGGCGGGCTTGTTCCAGTGTTCTAACGATCATTGCAATTGACTCCTGCAATAAGTCTGAATTCGTGACGGATGTATAAAGGTATACCTGTGTATAAAGGCGTTCCTGTTCACAAAGATGTACCTGTGTACAAAGATGTACTTGTGTACAAAGATAAAAGGCGCAAGAGGGCTATCAGCTGGCCTTGCTGATTTCATGGACCAATGCGTCTTCCACGCACTGCGCCAGCGTCGCCAGTCCCTCTTTGAGTTCCTGCTCTGAGATCACCAGCGGACACAGGCATTTCACTACCTGGGATTCAGAGCCGCTGGTCTCGATGATCAGGCCTTTCTGGAACGCGCGCTTACAGATAGCGGCGGCCAGTTCTCCGTCGCGACAATTCAGGCCGCGCATCATGCCGCGACCTCTCGCCTGCATGAGCATCTTGCCGTGTTTATCGGCAATTTTGTTCAACTCGGTGCGCAGAATTTCGCTTTTGCGTTCGATCTCTGCGGCGAAGTCCGGGCTTGACCAGTAGTGACGAATCGCGGCGGCGGCGGTAATGAAAGCGTGGTTGTTGCCGCGGAAAGTGCCGTTATGTTCGCCGGGTTTCCACTGATCATACTCGGGCTTGATCAGGGTGACGGCGAAAGGAAGACCGAATCCGCTGAGGGATTTCGACAGGGTCACAATATCCGGTTTGATGCCAGCTTTCTCGAAACTGAAAAAGGTCCCCGTGCGTCCACAGCCTGCCTGGATGTCATCCACGATCAACAGAATGTCGTGCTTGCGGCAGATCGCCTCAACATTGCGCAACCAGCGCTCACTGGCCACGTTCAGGCCGCCTTCGCCCTGCACCGTTTCCAGAATGACCGCCGCAGGCAGGTCCAGGCCGCTGCTGTTATCGGCGATCATCTTGTCGAGGAGTTTGCTGGTGTCCACGTCCTTGCCCAGATAGCCGTCGTAGGGTAGGTGAGTGACACTGTTCAACGGCACGCCCGCAGCATCGCGGTGGTGGCTGTTACCAGTGGCCGCCAGAGAGCCCAGAGTGACTCCGTGAAAGCCATTGGTAAAGGCCACAACATTGTGCCTTCCGGTGACGTTGCGGGCGACCTTGAGTGCGGCTTCCACGGCGTTGGCGCCGGTGGGGCCGGTGAACTGAACCACATATTCCAGCTTGCGTGGGTCCAGGATGCGCTCTTTGAATTCAGTCAGGAAACGCGCTTTGGCGTCGGTATGCATATCGAGACCGTGGGCGACGCCGTCCTGGCTGATGTATTCAAGCAACGCTTCTTTCAGCGCAGGGTTGTTATGGCCGTAGTTCAAAGTACCGGCGCCAGCCAGAAAATCGAGGTGCTTTTCGCCGTCAACGTCATACAGGTGCACGCCTTTGGCCTTGTTGAAGATTTTGGGGAATGAGCGGGCGTAACTTTGTACGCCGGATTCTACTTCTTGGAAAATATTCATGGTTTCTCCTTGTCGTAGCGGATGAATGTCAAACATGGTGCGGTGAGCCCGCGACAGCGAAATGCTCCGCCGTCTGATTTGTATCCGGATGCACTCCTTTGCTCTGGATACAGGTCCTGCGACCGGATCGCTTAAGTCCGCGTCAATCGCGCAGACAGGATGGGTCGAACGGGCCTATGGTCAATAAAACTTCTTCTTCGTGATCGTCAGTAAACTGCGACGCATCGAACAGAGTGCGTCGCTGCATGTCCGCTCCCAAGTACTGGGCCAGTTTTTCGAACAGTTTCCAGGAGGCCTGGTTGCTGGGATTAATGGTTGTTTGCAGGTGCGATACGTTTCGGCAGGCGTCCCGCGCCAGAATGGCGCGCAACATCTGTCCCGCCAGCCCTTTTCCGCGCATGGTTCTATCAACCGCCACCTGCCAGATGAAAAGGGTGTTGGCGTCTTCCGGCAGGAGGTATCCGGAAATAAATCCTCCTGGCTTTTGCTTTTCACTTTCATCAACGCTTGTCGCTATGACGCAGGTGTTCGCCCAATGCGTGCATTGCAGCAGGTTGCAGTAAACCGAATTTTCGTCCAGTGGCGGACAGCGTGAGATGAGTTGGTGAACGGAAGGGCCGTCTTCGGCGGTGGGCGTACGCAGAATAATCTCTGACTGACGCCTGTCTGGAATGTGCATAGCAGTAATTTCGTTTCTCATGGGGTGGAGGATTCTATACAGTTGATACTTAGAATACAAACTAAATATTTCTTGCATATTTCAATCTCGTCAGCATTTTTGCGCCGTTTAGTGGGTGTTTTAGATGTTTAATATTAAAAATAAGTTACAGTAAAAAGTAATAATGTGGATCGCCTGAATACTTGGACGCCGGTGTTCATAAGCGTTGCGGGCGATGAGGTTGAAATATGATCAGGCTGGCGCCGAATGAAAATAACGTCAGGGTATGGCGCTAACTTGCTCTAAGAGGAGGCGCAGCGCTGGAGTCTGGGAACTTTGATTTGAAATAAAGAAGTGGGGAGTAGAAATAAAAAAGGGCCGCCAAATTGGGGCCCCTTGTTAAGTGCGGATGTTTGAAATCTGCTTGAGTGCGCTTAGATGCTGTTAAGCAGTCTGCGGATGGTGACTTCTTGCTCTTCCAGGAAACCTCTGGCGTCCTGCGTCGGAATGTATAGAGATTCCCAGCCGTATTTCAGTCTGACGGTTTTCCAGTCTGGAGACTTGTCCAGCGCGGCGAGCATGTCCGCATATTTGGTGACGGTTTTGTCCGGGGTGCCGGGAGCGACGAAGAAACCGCGCCAGTTGGCGAGAACAACGTCCAGACCTTGTTCTTTCATGGTTGGAATATCAAACCCTTCCAGACGCTCGGCGCTGGTGACGCCCAGTGCGCGCAGCTCGCCGGACTTGATCTGTTTTACGACCTCCCCCATGCCGGTCACCATCGCAAGGGCGTAACCGTTGGAGAATTTACGCATGGCGTCGCCACCGCCGTCGCTGGCGGAGTAACGCAGTTTTTTAGAGGACATGTTGGCCGCTTCCAGTACCGCCAGCGCGGTAATGTGGTCCAGGCTGCCTTTGGCGGAGCCGCCTACGATAGGCTTGCGCTTGCCAATTTCTTTGATGGCCGCCAGCAGGTCATTCATGTTTTGATAGGGAGAGTCTTTGTTCACCACGACGACCTGATATTCAGCGATCAGCATGGCGACGGGCGTGACGTCCCGGAACGAGCGTTCGTAAACGCCTGACAGGCTGCGCAGAATCAGCGGCAGCGACTGCACCATCAGGGCGTCCTTATAATCTTTGGATGTCGCCAGCGCGTTCAATGCGCGTCCGCCGCCTTCGCCGGAATAATTCACATACTTGGCGCCGCCGATGAGCCCCATTTTAGTGAGCGCTGCGCCGGTCTCTCTGGCGGTGGTGTCCCAGCCGCCGCCTTCGCCAGCGGGGATGAGAAACTTCTGCACGTCTGCATGAGCGGTCGGAGCCAGCGCCAGCGTAAGGGCGGCGGCTTGTAAAAACGTTTTCACATTCCTGAAAAATATTGGCATATGCGTCTACCTCCTGTGCTTGAAATTCTAGGTAAGATTTGAACTGGATTACAGGAGTAAGTCGCGCGGTGGCGAGTATTGTCCGTTACGCTTGTTTGCAACGTGCGGAAATACGCAGGGAGTGGAAGATTTTGAAGATACTGCTTTCATGGTCTGCTCCTGTTATTTTTATCGAGCATAACGTATAAGCGCCTGAGAAAAAACGAGATTTCTGTAAACACGAACTCGCTTTTTCGCCTGTTTTTTGATCAGCAAAAAAGCAGGGGCGATGCTTCTTCCCGAATATAGAGAGCTAAGCTGTCACCAACCTGTCATGGAAACGCTCCCATTAATTTTTTGTGACAGGGTTTGCATTTCATTTTATAGCCCGCTGAGGTAATCGGAGAGGGTGTTTTGGGCGCGAGACAGCTCATTGACGCCTTGCTCGGCGCGGGATACGCCACTGCATAAACTGAAGCGAACCAGCCTGATTTTTAACCGCAGCCCGGGTGGACGCCGTTTACGTTTGCACAGGAGGTCGGCGGTGGGTTCAGCGGATTGGTAAAGGCGACTTTGGCCTTGAGCACTTTTTAGTGATGTGGCGATTGCGTTATTGACTGCGCCTTCGTCTGCGTCAATTTGCTCCAGCGCAATATCCGTCCCCTGGCGATAGTTAACCAGTGCGCGCAATAGTTGGCGTGCGCTGCATATCATGAGCTTCATGTTCCATACTCCGCTGTATCTATCCCTGTCTTTCCGAGCATAACTTATGCCGTGTTTGTGTGTATGACCCGGGTCAATAACTTTCTGAGGGAGGCGTACTCTGGGGCGCTATATCGATAAAGGTGACTCTAACGCGGATTTAATGCTGTGCCCGTGACTGGATATTCATTATTTTGCCGCGTATAGATGTAGTTCAGGCGTTTTCGCAAATGTGCAGTTTTGCATCGACGCGGCTGTCGGCGACGTCAGCATTTGAACGCGAAACTGTTAGAGGATTTTCACAATAATCATGTCAGGCCGGTGTCGCATTCGCCCGGTGTGACGGTAGGAGGTGGTTCGTGTCTTCATTGCCCAGCGCTGCGTTTGTAAATACGCATGGCGGCGCCAACAAGCCTGGTGGCGCCACCAATTATGGCGTCGTCAACAGTCATGGCGTCGTAAATAGCCATGGCGCTAAGAGTTGCTTTATTTGCGGTCTGACTGTGCAGCGCGTTGTGATAGGCGCGGCGGCGTCATCGGAACTCACTTGCGATAACCCGGAATGTCGACGTCTGGCGGAGCGCCGGGCGGCCACCCCACCAGCTTTGTTTGACGCACAAGTGAAATTTCATCGTCAGCGGATGCAAGAAAGAAAGGTCATCGCGGAAGCTGAGCAACGCCGGATAGAAACGCAAAGCGCGGAGGAAGCGAAGCAGAATCAGGCGTTATACGCCCAGCTCGCCAAGTCGGAAGGCCTGGACCCCGAAGGAACTCCGGTCACTATTCCCACTGCGCCGACCCGTCTCACTACGTTGCCGAAACATCGTATTCGGCAGTACCGCGATTTCCTGACGCAAATCATCAGTGAAGCCTGCATGCACGGCTTTAAGGATACGGACGACGATCTCGCCAGCCGCGCGCGCTCTAAAGCCAACAATAAGCCTTTGGAGCACTCTGAAACTCTGGCCAATATGAACATGCATCTGTGCACCATGTGCAAAGGCGGTTGCTGCACCAGTGGGCGTGAGCACGCTTATCTGTCGGCCAGCGTTATTCGGCGTTTTATGCGGGAAAATCCCGAGCTGCGACCTCGCCATGTGCTACAGCTTTATCTGGAAAAACTATCCGGCAAGTCCATACGCGGCTCATGCATCAATCACACAAACAAAGGCTGCAGTCTCCCACGGGAAATGCGTTCGGATATCTGTAACGGCTACTTTTGCGATTCGCTGAAAAGCTTCAATCGCAAATATGCGCGAGAGACGCCGCCGTCGCAGATTATCGCCATCGCCAGGGCGCAGGATAACTGGAGTCGTTTTCACCCTGAGCAAAGCAATGACGTTGTCGCCGTCGCTGTAGTGTCCTCGGAAGAGGCGAAACTGCTGCCGCTGCCGGAAGGCCCACGCGAGTAAAGCGACGCATGGGCGATTGAAGACTAGATCTCCAGTTGCGCCTCATCCAGATATTCCGGGGCTGAGGCGCGCCAGCCCAACTCATCGGCGATGCGTAAGCGTAATGCATCCGACGCCACGCTTTCGCCATGGGTGACATAGGTGTGGCGGGGAGGCTGCTTGAAGCCTCTCAGCCAACTCAGAATCTCCGCATAGTCCGCATGCGCGGACAGACTTTCCAGGTTGATCACCTCCGCTTTCACCGGGAAATATTCACCATGAATTTTGACTCTTTCTGCGCCATGGGTGAGGGCGTCTCCCCGTGTGCCCGGCGCCTGGAATCCGGCGAACACAATCGTGTTGCGATGGTCGGGCAATAAGGTTTTGAGGTGGTGCAGCACGCGACCGCCGCTGGCCATGCCGCTGGCTGACACGATGATGCAGGGAAACTTCTTGCGATTGAGTTCTATCGATTCCTCTACGCTGCGGACAAAGTGCGTGCCTTGGTCGATCAAGGCGCAGTCCTCCGCAGTAAGGCGGTGTTCTTTGTGGTAGTGGCAGAAAATCTCGGTGGCGCTGATCGCCATCGGGCTGTTGAGGAACACCGGCAGGTCGGGAATGCTGTTGTCGGCCTTGAGTAACTGGATTAAGTAAAGCAGGTGCTGGGCGCGGCCCACGGCGAAGGAGGGAATCAAGACGATGCCGCCGCGTTTGGCGGTGGCGTTGATCGCCTCGCTGAGTTGCGCGCGTACATCGACGTTATCATGCAGACGGTCGCCGTACGTCGATTCCACCACCAGATAGTCCGCCGCCGCAATGGTTTCCGGCGGATACATGATGCGGTCTTCCTGCCGGCCCAGATCGCCGGAAAATACGATAGAGCCTTTGGTTCCGCTCAGTTGTACGCTGCCCGCGCCCAGGATATGTCCTGCTCGATGTATTTCCGCAGTAACGCCGTGGATAGGGGAAAACTTCTCATGGAAGTCCACGGTTTCAAAATGCTTCAGCGCTTCCCAAGCGTCTTTCTCTGTGTACAAAGGTAATGCGGGACTGTGCTTGGAAAACTTGCGTTTGTTGGCGTAACGGGCGTCTTCTTCTTGTAGAAAGCCGGAGTCCGGCAGCAGTACCTTCGCCAGCGCGTAGGTGGCGGGAGTGCAAAAGACTTTGCCTTTGAAGCCGTGTTTCATCAGTGCGGGGATGTAGCCGCTGTGATCCAGATGGGCGTGGCTCAGCACCACGGACTTGATCTCCGACGCCTTGGCGGGAAAGGGTTTCCAGTTGCGTTCACGCAGGGCTTTCACCCCCTGATACAGACCACAGTCCAGCAAAAATTTCCCGGAGCCCTCACTAAGTAAATATTTAGACCCTGTCACCGTACCCGCCGCGCCGAGAAATTTCAGATGCATAGTGAGACTCCCTGAGGAATTAAAGAAGCATTCCGTCTACTGTAATGGCGGAGTGAGCTTGGGTTTTTGACTTAACGCAGATAAGCCGTACTCGTGTTTATTACACTGGTCTTACATGCGCCCTGATGTAGCCTGTTATTATCTTAGTCCAACGACAATGAAACAGTTGGCGGAGCCAGCGCGGAGCTGTCGGGGTGAAGTTCGAACAACTTGCGGAAAACACTATGCAGCAACGCGAACTTAATTATTTATTTCTTAAGCGGATCGGCATTAACACCCATCAGGAGCCGGTGGTGTATATGCGGCAGGATTGCCACGTATGTCGGTCGGAAGGCTTCAACGCGCACTCGCGGGTGCGGGTGACCACTAACAAGCGCAGCATCATTGCGACGGTTAATCAGGTCACCGACGGCTGGTTGTCGCACCAGGAGGCGGGTTTGTCCGACGCCGCCTGGTGCCTTTTGGATGCGGAAGACGGCGAGGTGGCTTATTTCAGTCACACCAAAGCGGTGGACTCGATGAGCCATGTGCGCGGAAAGCTGTATGGCGCCTCGCTGACTCAGGAAAGCGCTGACGAGGTGGTGAGGGATATCGCCGGCGGACTGTATTCAGACGTTCAGTTGGCGGCGTTCGTCACCGCCTGCGCGGGTAGTCGTTTGAACCAGGATGAAGTGGCGGCGCTCACCAGCGCCATGGTGAAGGTAGGCCAGCGCATCGACTGGGGAACCTCGCCGATCATGGACAAGCATTGCGTCGGCGGTCTGCCGGGCAACCGCACCACGCCGATTGTGGTCGCCATTGTCACCGCCTGCGGCCTGCGCATGCCGAAGACATCTTCCCGCGCCATTACGTCGCCTGCGGGCACCGCCGACACCATGGAGACGATGGCGCCGGTGAACCTTTCTCTGGCGCAAATGAAGAAAGTGGTGGAGCAGGAAGGCGGCTGCATCGCCTGGGGCGGATCAGTGAGTCTGAGTCCGGCGGACGACGTGCTGATTCGCATCGAACGGGCGCTGGATCTGGATAGCGAAGGGCAGCTGGTGGCCTCGGTTATTTCCAAAAAAGTGGCGGCGGGCTCCACCCATGTGCTGATAGATATTCCTATCGGCATGACCGCCAAAGTGCGCAGCCCGGAATATGCGGAGCGTCTTGCCTCCCATATGCGTTATACCGGAGAGAAGCTGGGCATTCAGGTAGAGGCGATGTTCACTGACGGCGCGCAGCCGGTCGGCCGAGGCATTGGGCCGGCCCTGGAGGCGCGGGACATATTGGCGGTGCTGCGTAATCAGGCGGAAGCGCCGTCTGATCTGCGCGAACGGGCGTTGACGCTGGCCGGACGTTTGCTGGAGATAGGCGGCGTCGCCAGCCATGGCGCCGGCGTCGCTCGCGCCAGAGAAACACTGGAGTCCGGCGCAGCGTTAAACAAATTCATGGCTATTTGCGAAGCGCAGGGGGGATTCCATGAGCCAGCGCTGGCGCCGCACTGTTATGAAGCCACCGCCGATCGGGTTGGAGTGGTTTCCTTCGTAAATAACCGTTTCGTGTCCAAGTTGGCGAAACTTGCGGGAGCGCCCTCAAACCCGTCTGCGGGTGTGGACTTCCATGTTAAATTGGGGCAAAAGGTGAGGGTGGGAGACCCGCTGTTCAGCATCTATGCGGAAGCGCCTGGCGAACTGGCGTACGCACTGGACTTTTTGCGCGATCACCCCAATGAAATCCGTATAGAAGAGGAAAGTCTATAATGTTGCTTTACAACCTGGCGCCGGGGCATCCGGTGGCTGAGAAGCTCGCCGCCGCCCCCGGGATGGACGTCGGTAACTACCAAATGCGGCAGTTTCCCGATGGCGAAACCTATATTCGCATCGAAGGGGAAACACCGAAAAAAGCGATTGTGTGCGCTGATCTTTCCAACCCGGATCAGAAAATTTTGCCCGTTTTGTTATTCGCCGCCACCCTGAGGGATCTGGGCGTGGAGCATATCACCCTGGTGGCGCCTTATTTGCCCTACATGCGTCAGGACATTCGCTTTCATCCCGGCGAGGGCGTGACCTCGCGCTATTTCGCCCGCATGATTTCCGCCCACTTTGATCGCCTGCTGACGATCGACCCTCATCTGCATCGTTATCACTCGCTGGACGAGCTTTACACGATTCCCGCCCGCTCATTGGCGGCGGCGCCGGCGATTGCGGACTGGATTCGCACGCATCTGGACAAGCCGGTCATTGTCGGGCCGGACAGCGAAAGCGATCAGTGGGTCAGCCATGTGGCGGAGTTGGCGGGGTGCGACCGTCTGGTGTTCAGCAAAACCCGCCTGGGCGACAAAGACGTCATTATCGACGCTACGAATGCGGAGAAGTACCGGGAGTATTCTCCGGTGATGGTGGACGATATCATTTCTACCGGCCGCACTATGATTGAAGCCGCTGCGGAACTGGTGGCGGCGGGTCTGCATCGCCCTGTCTGCATTGGCGTGCACGCCGTGTTCGCGGACGACGCTTATCATGCGATCCAGGCGGCGCCTATCGAACGGACGGTCAGTTGTAATACCGTGATTCACGCCACCAACGGCATTGATGTTGGCGAGTTGTTGTTGCAGGCGTTACAGGAGCGCTGATCCGCCTGCGTTAGTCACATGCGGAAGCTGACGCCGTTGCCGCCGTTCATTTTTGCTTCGGCCAAAGCTTCCCGGGCGCGCTCCATCAGATCCTGCGGCTCCCAGCCCTGGCTGGGAATGTCACTGGACAGGCCAATACTGATAGTGACGCTGAAGCGGGCTTCATCCACCTGTATCAAGGTGGCTTCCGTGCGTGAGCGAATCAACTCCGCCAGTTGCAGGGCGCCCTCAGCGGAGCAATGCGCCAGCACCAGCACGTAACAATCCCCTTCATAACGGAAAATGCTGTCTCCGGCGCGGCGCGCCATCGAACTGATCAACTTGGCGAGAACCTGCAGGCAGGTGTCGGCGGCGAATTGCCCGAACTGCTGATTAACTCTCTGAAAGCGATCGATATCTATAAATACCAGTGACAGCGCGGAGATAGAGCGGGAGCAGCGGCTCCACTCCTGCATCAGCACGCGTTCGAAACTGGCCTTGTTCTTCAATTGGGTGAGCTGATCGAACGTGGCGATTTCATTGAGCTGCTCATGAGCGACAGACAGCTTTTTCATCGCCTCATTGAGTTCTTCCGTGCGGATGGCGACGCGGCGCTCCAGCTCGTCGTTGGCTTGCTGCTGCGCCATCAGCATTGACTGCTCCGCCTCCCGGGCGCTGCGTTCGCGATGCAGCGCCAGCTCACGCATGGAGATGTGGCGGCGGCGCTCAATATTGATGCGTTGCGCCAAAGCCAGGGAGAAAATCATCACTTCCAGGCAGGCGCCTATCTGTGGCATGAATCCAATAATCGTCAGATTCGGAATCAGCCCGATTTTCTCCAGAGAAATAGCGATATTGCCAAACAGGAAGACAGCCCAGGCCAGGGTGAAGTAGGCGGCGGTGGGCTCGCGGCGCGACCATTGCAGAAGGCCGATGACCAGCCAGGTTATCGACACCACCCCGGTGGCCAGCACAGCTATTTTGATGCCGGTGGCGTAGCTGGCGGAGAACGCAAGCGCGCAGCAGACCAGGCCGAAAAAGGCGCAACTGATGCCGATGTACGGCAGGACTCCCCCGCGCACGTTGAGATTGAGAAATCGATAGCCGAACAATGAAGCGAAGGTGACGCTACAGCCTATGAAAAATACCAGACTGATCTGATTCCATTGCGGCGAATGCGGCCAGATAAATTGAAACGGCGTGCCATGCAGCGCCAGTTGCACAATCGCGATGGACACCACATAACCCACGTAATGGACGAAGGTCAGATCGCGTATAACGAACCCCAGGGCGAGATTGTAAGCAGCCATAGCCAGCATGATGCCGCTAAAGAGGAACTGGGCGGCGAGCTTCCACTGATCCGCCTGCACAAAGGCGGTGGGAGACCAGAGATCCGCCGGTAATTCCAGTGCGCCCTGAGTCTCGATGCGGATATAAACCGTCGACTTGCTGTGCGGTTTGAACTTGAACGGGAAAATAAAGTTGCGGTGAAACACGGGACGCTCGCTGAAATTAAGCGTGTCGCCGCTGTGATAGGCTTCGACGATTTTTTCCTCTTCCGTCAAATAGACCTTGATGTCGTCCAATACCGGATAACTGATTTCCAGCCAGCGCTCCACGGGCTCGGCGCCGGCGTTGGTGACGCTGAAGCGAAACCAGTGCGGCGATACATCGAGACCGAAGTTAGGATCGAAGCGGCTGTTTTGCCGCCATCCCATCGGGGCGGTTTTGCGCTCCAGAATATCCTGGATTTTAATTTCTCCATGGGTTTCCGCCACCCACCAGAGATAAGGGGCGACCTCCAGACGTTCCTGGCGGGAAGTGAGTTGAATGGAGTTATAGGTCGAAGCGAAAGCCTGCGTGCACAGCAGGAATAATCCGCACATGGCTGCGCTGCGAAAAAGGAGTGAGGCCGCTCCATGCTGGCGGCGCTGGCGGGCGCATTGAATAAGCCCCCGAAAAGAGCGTATAAAGTTCACGATTTTGAAAAGTTCCCGCGCTCGATGGGTATTGTTGTCATTGTTCTTACAATTTATAGCCGATGTTATCGAATCCTGTAGAGCCGGAATACGGAAAGGGGAGACTTATCTTCATGAAAGCTGTGATATTGGATGCCGAAAGTCTGGGCGCGGACGTCAGTCTGGACTCATTAAAAGAACATGTGACCACCTTTGACAGCTACGCGGCGACCACCTCGGAGCAAGTGGCTGAACGCATTGCCGGCAAGGATATCGTTATTGTCAACAAAGTGGTTTTGAATGAAGCGCACATGGTTGGCAGCCCTGAATTAAAGCTGATCGCCGTCACCGCCACTGGCGTGAACAATATAGACATGGCGGCGGCGAAGAAGCATGGCGTGGAAGTCAGGAATGTCGCTCATTATGGAACCGCCACTATTGTTCAACATGTGTTCTCCATGGTGCTGGCGCTGTCGAATAACCTGCTGCGCTACACTGCTGCAGTGGAGCGGGGAGACTGGGGGCGAGCCCGACAATTTTGTCTGATGGATTACCCTATTCGCGAGCTAAGCGGCAAAGTATTCGGCGTTGTCGGATATGGCGACCTGGGGCGGGCCGCCGGCGCGGTGGCGCAGGCCTTCGGCATGGAAGTCAAAGTCGGCGCCCGTCCGGGAACTGAGCCGGGTGTCAGGGATGGCGTGAATTACCTGCCGCTGGAGGAACTGTTGGCTCAGGCGGATGTGCTCAGCCTTCACTGCCTGTTGTCCGAAGATACGCGCAATATGATTGGCGCTGTGGAGTTGGCTTTGATGAAGTCTGACGCTCTGTTGATTAACACGGCGCGTGGTGGCCTGGTGGACGAGGCGGCGCTGGCGGATGCGCTGCGTAACGGTCGTCTTGGCGGCGCCGGGTTTGATGTGCTGACGGAAGAACCGCCGGTAAATGGCAATCTATTACTGGCGCAGGATATTCCCAATCTAATTATTACGCCGCATTGCGCCTGGTCCAGTCGGGAAGCGAGACAACGACTGGTGGATAAAACGGGAGACAATATTGCGGCATTCGCCCATCGGGAAGAACGGCAAGTGCGTTTATAGCAAGTAGAGATACAGTGCTGGAAGGATACGTCGCAACTTTATAAAAGTTGCGACGTCAGAAATCGCCAGCGCATTCCGGGCTGGCGACTTCAATCATTCTGATTAGCGGTAAATAGTACGTCCTTATTGTTATTACGCTGTTGCGCGACGCTTAGGGTCGGCAATATAACTGGCGTTAATTATGCGACCAGCCAGCTTTCAACTTTCTCTTTACCGAACTTTTGTTTCCACTCGTTCAGCAACTTGTGATTGCCGCCTCTGGTTTCAACAACTTCACCGGTTTTTGGGTTTTTATACACTTTTAAAGGACGGCTGCCGCGACGCTTGTCTTGCTTCGGCGAAGTCTTTTCTTTGCCGTACATCTTCAATACATCGTCCAGGTTGACGTCGTATTTGGCCATCAGATCTTCAAGCTTCTTTTTAAACTCCAGCTCTTTCTTAAGGCCTTCGTCTTTTTCCAGACTTTCGATCCTTTTTTGCAGCGCCTCGAGCTCAGCTTTTGCGGAATTATAAGCGTTTAGTTTTTTCATTCTTATCTCCTCTGGTTAATGCAACAACGGCGTTCTGGTTTTTATAGTCGTTAACAGTTTAAATTTCCAGAAAATTATAAGAAATATTATTATCGAATGTTAATAAGAGGCAAATAACTTTCGTCGTAAATATAAAAGTACATGACCACTGTCTCATTCTTGGGTCGCAAAGCGCTGCTGTCGGGGCTCTGATTTTCATGTTCAGGTGGTTTTAAATTAGAGCGATCTCTCTATTGCGGCGCTAAAAAATTCAGGCGTGGCATTAGGTTAGACGCGTCATTGTGTCGGATGATAGCGCAGGTGGCGAAGGACGGTGTGCGCAGATAATCTCTGAGATTTATATGGACTGTATTGTTGAGAGAAGCCTTCAATGAGATTTCAAATTTATGTCTGGGTGTTGCAATACGCCATTTACACCTGGCGTCAGCTTACGTAGAAAAAGGCGAATTGGATTAATCTATCCAAGTTGAAAACCGGAAAGCTTGTTTCCCTCCAATATCTTGATCCTGAATCCAACCAGCATACCGCTGAAGACTGCTTCTGATATAGAAGGAACCGTATATGTAGCAGAACTGGAGCTTGTAAAAAACGCAATGCGGTAACGCTCAAGGAACCTCAGGCGTTCGCTGTTGGCCTGTGGTAAAGTTCCCATTTGAAGCAATTTGAGTTGAGATGGCGAATATATGTGGCTGCAGAAAGAAATACGCTTGAAGCCCAGACAACGGGGATTTCATTTGATCACTGATGAAATAGCGCGGGAACTTCCAGAACTCAAGACATTCAGAGTTGGGATGATGCAGCTCTTTATAAAGCATACATCCGCGTCATTGACGATAAATGAAAATGCGGACCCAACCGTTCGCCAGGACTTTGAAAGCTACTTCAATCACGCAGTTCCAGAAAATGAACCCTATTATCGCCATCTCGATGAAGGTTCCGATGATATGCCGGCTCATCTTAAATCCAGCCTGTTGGGGTGCAGCGTTAGTTTGCCGATCACCGATGGACGTTTTAATCTCGGAACATGGCAAGGTATATATCTATGTGAACACCGTAATCATGGCGGAGTGAGAAGAGTGGTGGCGACTATTTGGGGTGAATAGAGCGTAATAGACAATAGTCGCTTTATTGAGTGCGCCTGCTTTATATAACTGGCGTATTCTTCATGTCAGAAAGTCTGCGTCTCCGCTTTGGCTTTCACGAAATCAATGAAAGCCCTGATCCGCGTCGGCATCTGCAAACCATAGTTATGAACAATCCACAGCGGAGCTTTCAATGTCATACCTTCCGGCGTCAGGCGAGTCAGTCGTCCGCTTTTTAATTCCTCCTCAATAGCCAGCCTGGGCAGGCAGGCGACGCCAAGTCCGGCCAGCGTCATCATGCGAATAGTGGGAACGCTGTCGCCGACCCGAGTAGAGCGGAAACGATAAGTCAGGTTCTGTTCTTTACCGACAAAGAATCTGCGCTCTACATTGACGCCCTCCCATTGATTGGCGATGTAGTCGAAATTTTGAAACTCCATTGACGCAATTGGAGGAGATATTTGTTGGCGTTGCATATACGCCGGCGCGCAGCATAGCACTTGCTCCAGTTCGCCGATTTTTACGGCTCTGGCGCTGGAGTCGGGTAATTCGCCGACAGTCACTGACAAGTCGATATATTTCTCGATCAGGTTGAGACGCATATCGCTGGCCAGCAAGTGGGGTTCGATGCGCGGATGGCGTTGCATGAACTCGCACATGGCGGGCCCAATTAAGTGAGTCATAAGAGTGTGGGGCGACGTAACGGTGATCACTCCCGCAAGGTCTGCGCTGGAGTCGCGCACTTCTTCCTCGGCGAGGGACATCAGCTTTTTCATTTCCAGGCAGCGTTGGTAGAAGCGCTTTCCCGCCTCCGTAAGAGACTGCCTGCGGGTGGTTCGGGTCAGTAGTTTGACGCCCAGATGTTGCTCCAATCCCAGCAGGTGGTGACTGATCACAGATTTTGAAACATCCAGTTGCTCTGCGGCTTTGGTGATGGAGCCAGATTCAACAATTTGAGCGAAGACCTGCATGCGGTGAAATTCTGTTTTCATGACTTAATTGTTCTTTTTTATAAGACTATCTTTGAAATATTAGTTTATTTATCGATTATATAAAGTAATTAAACTTTTCTCCCAACCAGTGTGAGTGCATAAAACGAGGAGAAAAACATGGCGATATTAGTGCAGTTTGAATTGCGGCCAGCAGACGGAAATGCCCGGAAGGTAAAGGACTTCTTTGCAGAGATTCTTCCCGCTACGCGTACGTTTGCAGGTAACTTGTCCGCGCATCTGTATGAAAAAGATCAGGCTCAGACTACGTTGATTCTATTGGAGGAGTGGACGCACCCAGAACGTTTTGACGCCTACATTTTGTGGCGTAAGGACATCGGCGACTTTGGTCGTCTGAACGCCATGCTGACGGAATCCCCCGCCATAACCATGCTGACGAGGGAAGTCTGATGAACATTATCTGGAGCCCGGATACGGTTCCTCCTCCCGCCGCCAACTATCACCAATGCGCGGTAGTTCCCCGAGGCTCGACGCATCTGCATATCGCGGGGCAGTTGGGCATTGACGCCAAGGGAGAGGTCCCTGAGAGCGCGGAGGAGCAGATTGTGTTGGCGTGGCGAAATCTGCGGGGTGTTTTGCAGGCCAACCACATGGATATGGAGGATCTGGTGAGCGTGAGACTCTATCTGATCAGCCGCGAGGACCTGGCGGACTATCAGAAGGCCAAGCAAAGACTGCCTTTCGATGTCGGCGGTTTACCGACCACCCTGTTGTTTGTGCAAGGGCTGTTCGATGAACGTTGGCGGGTGGAAATCGAAGCGGAGGCTGCGAAACAGTTTTAATCCGGCCGTTTCATCCGCAACTGTGGTCTGAAAAACGGGCGCTACCTGAAAGCGCCCGTTTTCCTGTTTTAGCCTGAGCTATTCAACCTTATCCCATCCCTATCAAGTCGCGAACATCCTGGCATTGAAAGCAGGACATTTGGCGTACATACGAACCAGCTCCTTGATATACAATGTTTTTACCTGGCTTTTCCGACAAGCCTTTCAAGACGTCCATTTTTATGTCATACGTACGCCATGCAATGGCGAGCTCCGCCTGCATGGCGGCGTGCGCGGGGCGGCGGCTACAATTTAGAGAGAACAACGCGGGATGGCTGCTTTTGAACAACCTGATATGTCTGAATTCGGCGCAAAACGAGAACAACTATGAGTAAAGCGACGATAGAAACCTGGGTGTCGCGATTGGATCGCTGGCTTTGGGAAAATGAAACCGGCGGCGCCGCAGGCGGCATGATGCGAGTGTTATGGCACAGTGCGCGCGTCTTGTTTGCGGTGGTGCGCGATGTGTTATTCGGCCATATCACGCTGCACGCCATGGGGCTGGTTTACACGACGTTGCTCTCCATTGTGCCGTTGCTGGCGCTGAGCTTTTCCGTATTGAAAGGATTTGGCGTCCATAATCAGCTGGAGCCGTTGCTGGAGAATGTTTTCCAGGCGTTTGGGGAAAAAGGCCCGGAACTGGTGCAGAACGTGCTCGCGTTTGTCGATAACGTCAAAGTCGGCGTGCTGGGGTCGGTAGGCCTGGGGTTGTTGATCTACACGGTCATCTCTCTGGTGCAGAAAGTGGAGCGTTCCTTTAACGAAATCTGGCGAGTGTCGCAGATCCGCTCTTTGGCGCAGCGCTTCAGTTCTTACCTCAGCGTCATCGTCGTCGGTCCGTTGCTGGCGTTTTCCGCCATGGGCGCCACGGCGACTTTGGTGGGCACGGACGTGGCGCAAACCGTCCTGAGCATCGAACCTTTTGGGCGTTTGTTCTCTCTCGCCACCCGGATGGCGCCTTATGTCATCATCGTGGCGCTGTTCACTTTTATGTACCGCTTTATCCCCAATACCAAAGTGCGCACCCGGTATGCGTTTATTGGCGGGTTAGGCGCGGGGATCGCCTGGCAGACGACGGGCTATGTGTTCGCCAAGTTTGTAGTCGGCACGTCCAACTATGAAGCGATCTACTCGGGATTTGCGGTGGGGATTCTGGTCCTGATCTGGCTGTACATCTCCTGGCTGATCCTGTTGATGGGGGCGGCGGTGGCGTTTTACGCCCAGCATTCTCATCAGATTACCCGGCAGCGCAGGGTGCGTCCCTGTGCGGTGATTGACGAGCGTACGGGACTGGCGCTGGTTTATAAGGTGGCGAAAAAGTTCGATCAGCAGGGAGGAGGCGAGAGCATCTCTGACCTGGAGGACACCTTATCGGTAGGCCCTGAGACTATTCAGCGCATCATCGATAAACTGTTGAAGAAGGGCGTATTGGCCATTATGGGAGACGAAGCGGATTCTCTGATTCCCGCCCGGCCTTTGGACCGCATTACCCTGGCGGAATTGATGCACGTGCTGCGTTCGCCGGAGCACAGCCTGCCTGCTTCACTTTATTCGGATAAATCCGTGGACGCTATCGCCAAGGGCGTGACGGCTGCGATGGAAGCATCGCTTGGACAGATGACCCTGGCGTCCTGGGTGCGGGGAGAGGAAACTGTCGTCAGGGAGGCGACGCCGCCGGAGAGAGCGGCGAGTTAAGCCAGGGCGCGGCAGCGCCCTTACCTTAGGGAATCTCTGAAAACTACCTGAGGCCCCCTTAGATTTCGAATTCGATGCGGCCTTTGCCGTCGCTGTCTTTTTCCACTTCAGGATTACACAGCAGGATGCGGGAGGAGGCGATCTTTCCGCCTTCCAGCACCTTCGCTTTGAACTTCTGGCCTCGATCCTCCGCCAACTGTTTTAACGTCTTCAGTTGTTCTACCGTCAGGGCTTTCGTGTCGGACGGATAGTTCAGTTCTGCGGGGGCGACGATGGCGCAGGTTTTCACTTGCATGTCCTCTTTGTCCAGCAGCAGTTGGCGGAATTCGTTGACGAACGCCTGTTGCTCTGGGCCGACGTCAGACTGGCCAGCCTGATAGGGCAGTGGCTCAATACGGACTTTCAGCGCCTGTTCGCCTGCGAACTTCACTACCGTGACGACATTGGCGTAGGGCACGAACGTTTTGATGAGATAGCCGCTGGCGGCTTCGAATATCGCTTTCTGCGCAATCAGAGCGACAAATCCGCTCCAGCCGAAGCTGGGGCTGTCGACGTCCCCGGACAGCGGCATGGCGAGCTCCACATTGCCGGCGCCATCCTTCAGCATTCCCAGCGCCACGTTTAAGGGTATCGCTCCGCCTTGTTGAACGGTGCTGGCGTCAGGGCTTTTGTCCGCCCCCAGATCCATGCCGCGCAGCATGATTTTGGTGTCGCCGCTGATGCGTCCCTCATCAATGGTCATGGCGAGGTTCATATCAAACTGTCCGTTGTTGATGTCATAACCCAAGGCGTCGCTCAGGTAAGGCGATACCGGCGGCAGGTTTATTTCCGCAATATTGGTGCGGGTGTCGAGTGACAGCTTGGGCGCGAATGGCCAGATGCGCGTGTCGGACTGAATTTTGGAGTATTGGTCAGTCTGCGCCTCCATGGTGATATGGAACGCCTGTTCCGGGTTCTCGGTGGTCAGGCTTTCAGCGACCAGAGAGTTGATGCGGATATCCTGCTGAAAAGGCGGCTTCACGCCTTCATCGGTGAAGCTGAGCAAGGAGTCTCCTTTGACGGAGATTTGATTGATCACCAGATTGAATGGCGAACTTTCCGGTGTATCGTCCGCAGGGGCAGGGGGCGCTTCAGCGGTGGCTTGTGCCTCGGTTTGCGGCGTTTGCGACGCCTCTTCTTCTGCCGGAGCGTTCGCCGAAAGCGGCGCCAGGGTAATCAGATTGCGTTCTTTATCCAGATGCACATTGGAGCGTATGTCGCTCAACTCCACCATTTCGATAAACGCCCGTTTGTCGCTGGCTTCCACATTCGACACAAACAGGGTGCCCGCTTGCAATAGCGGCGGCAGCTCTTCGTTGTCGAGGGCGGAGCGCGACAGTACCAGATTCTGTGAGCTGATCTGATCCACCTTGACGTTAAGCGCCTCGTCCATGCTGAAGGAGACCGGCGTCAGATCCAGTTTGTCCCAGCCCGCCAGGATATAGCGTCCGGCGCTGTCGTTGACGCGGGTTTTACCGCTGTGGATCTTACCGTTGAAGGCGATTTCCGGTTCGCCTTCCGGCGCGATGCTGATTTGTAGTGGGTTCAGATCGATGCTGGTGATGTCGCTTTCGATGGTCATATCTTTAAGCTTCACGTCGATCTGAGATATATCCAGCTTTTTGGTGGTTGTGGTCAGGGTCAGAGCGCCGTTGCGCCAATCCACCACGATTTCCGCATTCAGGTCCAGGCTGGCGTTGCTGTCGCGCAGATCGGCGGGGAGATAATGGGCGAACTGCTGCATTCTGGCCTTGAGCGAACTGATGTCCAGCCACTGCACGAACTTGTCCGGGCCGACGCGAAACTCGGTGGCGAGAACGATATCGGCGCCGTTCACCTGAGTCATCACATCCGCGAAACCGTTCCACTCCGCGCCTTTGCCTTTTATGTTCTTCAGGTTGAGGCTGAACAGGCGAATCTCGTCTTGTAAGGGGGCTTGATCGGCGGCGTCCGCTGGCGGCAGTCGGCTGATATTGAGTGTGCAATTGCGCAACTGAATAGAGGGCAGGCTGATCGTCCAGTCTTCCCCGGCTGATTCCTGAGCAGGGGCCGGAGACTCTTCGGCTCCCGTTGGGAACAGCACTCCGGCGACGCGCCAGCCTTCCTGTTCCTGAGCGATATTCAGATGCAGGCCGTCCAGAGCAATTTTGTCGACGACCACGGTGTTTTCAAACAAAGGCGTCAACTGCGCGGAGACCTGCAGGGCTTCGAACTTGAGTTCTAATCCTCGTGGGGTCGTAACTTTGACGCCGCGGCCGTTGATTTCGGAAGTGAAGGGATTGATGGAGAGGGATTCCGCAGAAAACTCTGCGTTGTGCTCAGCGAAGTATTTGGTGAGCGCGTCTTTGGCGACGTAGGGGCCGAGCCCCCATATCCCCAGAATCAACAGACAAAGAATGCTCAACAGAGCAATTAACGTTCTGCGGATGATTCGCTGCATATCGGCGCCCTTGGTGTTTTTTCGTGGCTTCCCGCGCAATAGCGGAGTCTTTCTTAATCGTCGCCCGCCGTCTTCGACCTGCAGGCGAACAAACGCCGAAAGCCGAGTCGTGTCAGAAGGTTACGGAAAGTTTAGCCAGTCCTGCGCGGCTATCCAAGGGGAAATACGCCATCCGTTGGCATTGAGCCTTTTGCGCGCTTACATGCGCGAGATTTGGCCCAGCACGTCGCAACGCTCAAGGATCATCCTTTCATAGGATTCGACCATTGCAGGGTTGCTGGAGCCGCACGACTTCCGGCTGTCCAGGTACCGGATGAGTCGCTGTACGTCTCTGAACAGCTGTCTTTCCAGTCGATCCTTTGAGCTGGCGTTGTGCGATAACTTTGTTGGAATGTTATTGATCGCCATGAATGTCACACTCTGTTACTTTTTGCGTAATTGTAGATAAATAACATTACTTGTCAAAAGTAATAGGCCAAAAGTATTAATAAATTTGTGGCGCGCCTCTCGTTTTTGGCGTTAATTTGATCAAGTGAACACAAAAAATACCTGCGCCAGCCCGGCTAACGCTCCTAATACGCCGCCAATGGCGATTAATTTGATCTCATCTTCCTGGAAGCAGGGACGCAAGAGGTCCTGAAACTCTTCCGGGGATAACGCCTCCATGCGGGTGCGCATGATGTTTTCCACCACGATGGCGCGCTCTTCGTTGAAAAGCGGGTCTTTGAAAGCCGTTTTGGATATCTCTAGGGCCTTTTCGCCGACTTTCTTTTTCAGTTCAGCGAACGCGGTAGGCCCGAAAGCGATTTGAGTAATGGGTTTGGCGACGCCGGTCGTCACGTCTACGAGAGGTTTGACGTGTTTCTTCACCAGGGCGCGGGTGCGTGCGCCGTTGGGGCCGTTGAGCATGGCGTTGACGATGTTGCCGACGGTCAGAATATCGTGGGTGACGATACGACAGAAGGTCGCCGCCACCTGTGGCTGTCTTTTCAGGAACAGGCCCTGAATGGTCACCGGACCGACTTTGGCGGGGTTGAGAGGGCGGAAGATAAGGTTGAGTGCGATCCAGTTGGTGGCCCAGCCCACCAGAAAGCCGCAAACCGGCAACACCCAGTCAACGGAATAGAAGTACCACAGCGCCATTTGCAGGACGCCGAAGCCGAACCCCAGCCAGAGGCCGCTGTAGATCAGAAAGCGAAACTCGGCGGCCCCGCATTCCAGAAAGATGCGATTCAGCAGCTCTTTATCCGCCACCAGCCGCTCCGTCACCATGTGCTTGAGGTCCAGCAGTTCCTCAATCTGACGGCCAATGTCGCTCACCAGATTGTCGATCAGGCGCGGCGCATTCTTACGTACGCGCTCGTAAACCTTGTTCTTTACGGCTTGCGGCAGGTTTTCCCACAGCGTGCGGTGCTCCGACAGCATGATTTCGTCAACGTATTCCTCCACCCGGGGCAATATGCCGGCGACAATGTGGCCGGCCAGCGCTTGCGGGTCGATCTGCTCGAACAGCTCATCCACCGCGCCCAATTTGGATATGGTGGAATCCACGCTGATAACCGCCATTTTTTCGGCTTTCGAAGGAATGATGCCCTGCCATCCGAGGAAGGGGCGAAAGCCAATGAATTCAAGGGGATAAAAGGTCAGTTTGATCGCCAGCCAGTTGGTGCTCCAACCGATCAGCGCGGCGACCAGGGGGATGCTCAGGTACTTCCAAAACTCGGGGTTCTGTAACCACTGCCAATCCATCGTTTCACTCTCTCTGCAAAGGTGGGCGCGCTATTGTCATTAAAATGTCATAGGTTATGCACACTAATTGAACGTGGCGTTGAAGCGTCAAAGTTTTGAAACATGCCCGCCGTTTTCGGAGGCAGTCAATAATAGACTGAAAAATAAAAGAAAAAGAAAGCCCTAAAATACGGACCGCTGCACATTTGTGGAAATGGCGGCGAAAAGCGGCTCGGTCAAGCCGCTTTTCCACAAAGTTATCCACAGGGCGCCCATTTTTTGTGCGGCGTTTTAGGACGAAATATCGGCGTGCTCAGGGGCGCTCGAAGAAGTGTATGTAAGCGCCCGCTTTCTCTTTAGCGTTTTGCTGTAAAGGGAGTTGGATTTACGTTGGCGTAGAATCGCCAAAGTCGCCCCATAGCCATTGCATCAACGCCAGCGCCGCCACGGGAGCGGTTTCGGTGCGTAGAATGCGTGGACCGAGCGGCGCATGCACAAAGCCATGACGCTCCGCCAGAGCCACTTCCTCATCCGTAAAGCCGCCTTCGGGGCCAATCAGCAGGCAGACGCTGGCGGGACGCTGCGCCGGACTCCAGGCGCGCGCATCGCCGGGATGCAGGATCAGCTTCAGGTCCGCCGTCACGTTTTGCAGCCAGCTTTCCAATGGCGTTACGTCGCCGATGTCGGGAACGCGGGCGCGTCCGCATTGCTCGCAGGCGCTGATCGACACTTGTCGCCAGTGACGCCAGCGTTTGTCCTGGCGTTCTCCATCCAGACGCACTTCGCAACGCTCGCTCAGCAGCGGCGTGAGCGCCGTAACGCCCATTTCCGTGGCTTTTTGCACGGCGTAGTCCATGCGTTCGCCCCGGGACACGACTTGCCCCAGATGCACATTAAGGGAAGACTCCGCGTCGATCGCCAGCGGTTCTGACAGCGCCACTTCCACATCCCTGCGACCCACCGCCAGGACTTTGGCGGGAAAGTCGCGGCCGTCTCCACTGAATAGATGAAAAGCGTCGCCGGGGCGCATGCGCAACACGCGCCCGACGTAATTGGCCTGATCGCCGGTCAGCGTCAGTTGGCTGAGGCCATCGAGAGGCTGGTCGATAAAGATTCGATTGTTTCTCAAGTTCAGTCCTTAACCGCCAGATGCAGCCCATCCCAGGCCACTTTGGCCAGATGAGCGATCTCGTCTTCGCTGATCACATAAGGCGGCATGAAGTAGATAACATTGCCCAGAGGACGCAGCAGCGCCTGATTCTTCAGCGCATGCTCATAGACCCGTATGCCGCGCCGTTCCTGCCAGGGGAAGGGCGTGCGCGAGGTCTTGTCCTGCACCATTTCAATCGCCAGGATCATTCCAGTCTGGCGGACTTCCGCCACGTTGGGGTGGTCCTCAAAATGCGCGGTATGCTCGCGCATGCATGCGGCAAGGCGCTTATTTTGCTCGATCACGGGCTGATTTTGGAAGATGTCCAGGGTCGCCAGCGCCACACTGCAGCCGATCGGGTTGCCGGTGTAACTGTGCGAGTGCAGGAAGGCGCGCATGGTGGCGTAGTCGTCGTAAAAAGCGTCATAAATGAAGTCGTGAGTCATAACTACGGACAAGGGCAGATAACCGGCGGTCAGGCCTTTCGACAGACACAGGAAGTCGGGCGAGATATCCGCCTGCTCACAGGCGAACATCGTGCCGGTGCGGCCGAAGCCAACGGCAATCTCATCCGCGATCAAATGCACGCCATGGCGGTCGCAGGCCTCCCGCAATAACTTCAGATACACCGGGTGATGCATGCGCATGGAGCCGGCGCACTGCACCAACGGCTCGATGATCACCGCTGCGGTTTCATGGGCGTGCTTCTGCAGCGTCTCCTCCATATGCGCGAACTGGCGACGGCAATACGCTTCCCAGGATTCGCCAGCTTCGCGGTGAAAGCAATCCGGGCCGGGAACATTGATGACGGGATTGAGAAGCTCGTTGTAGGTTTCTTTGTACAAGGCGACGTCGCCGACAGCGAGCGCGCCCAGGGTTTCGCCATGGTAGCTGTTGCTAAGATTGATGAAGCGGGTTTTGTTCGGCTTGCCGCTGTTGCGCCAGTAGTGGAAGCTCATTTTCAGCGCCACTTCCACCGCGGAGGAGCCGTTGTCGGCATAGAAACATTTGTTGAGGCCGGCGGGCGTCACTTCCGCCAGACGTTCTGACAGTCTCACCACGGGTTCATGGGTAAAGCCGGCCAGAATGACGTGCTCCAATTGCTCCAACTGGGACTTGATGGCGTCATTGATATAGGGATGACTGTGGCCGAAAAGGTTCACCCACCAGGAACTGACGGCGTCGATGTAGCGATTGCCATCGAAATCCTCCAGCCAGACGCCCTTGCCGCTTTTGATCGGAATCAGGGGGAGAAACTCATGGTCCTTCATCTGGGTGCAGGGGTGCCACACACGCTTGAGATCGCGTTCCCGCAGTTCTGCGTTGGTAGTCAATTCCAGGCTCCTAATTATGTCCGGTAAATTCGCCGCCTATTGTGACATAGGGCGGCGCCCGGGTGGAGCCCGGCGGCAGGTCGACCAAAGGCTTAATCGTCCTGGGTCTGCACGCTGAACACTTTTTCCAGCATCATGGAAAGTTCGCGGGGCTGCGCCGGAGGGCTGAACAAATATCCCTGGCCGTAATCGCAGCCGGACTCCCTGAGTACGGCGAGTTGCTGTGGGGTTTCCACGCCCTCGGCGACGATTTTCATATCCATGGCGCGTCCCATTTTAACCAGAGCGTCCATCAACACTTCTTCCTTGGTTTTGCGGCCGAGATTGCGGATCAGCAAGCCGTCCAGCTTCAGCATGGAGATGGGCAGCTCTTTAAGCAAGGTGAGGGACGACGCGCCGTGGCCGTAGTCGTCGAGAGACAATCGGACGCCCATCTGATGCAATTCCATCAAACTGCGGCGGCTCTCTTCAAATTCATTGAGCAGGTTATGCTCGGTCAACTCCAGCACCAGCGAATTCGGGGGCACTTCGCTTTGACGGATGATGTCGCGCCAGCGTTTGATATGTTGCGAGTTGATCAACTGGCGACGGGACATATTGACGGCGATGAACGGCTGTTGATCGGCGGGGCGGGAGTACTGCCACTCCGCCGCCAGGTTGAGCGCATTTTGCAGCAGCCATTCGCTGATCTGGACGATATTGCCGGTTTCTTCCGCGATGGACATGAACTCCCTTGGATGCAGTTCGCCGAAGCGGGGGTGCAGCCAGCGTAACAGCGCTTCCGCGCCGGCCAGGCGCATGTTCTTCAGGTCGATGATGGGCTGGAACTCTAAATGGAATTGTTCATTTTGCGTGGCTTCGCGGATATCGCCCTCCAGCATCAGACGACTGGCGGCCGCTTCGTTCATGCGTTCTTCAAAGAAACGATACTGATTGCGGCCGTTGTCCTTGGCCTTGTACATGGCGATGTCGGCGTTTTTGATCAGAGTGGAGGCGTCTTCGCCGTCTTTGGGGAACAGGGTCACGCCGATGCTGGCGCCGATGTTTAATTCGTAGTCGCCGACGCTGAAGGATTCCGCCAGTTGCTGCAGCAATATCTTGGCGACATGGATAGCGTCGGTTTCTTCCCGTAAGTGAGGCAGGACGACGGTGAACTCGTCTCCCCCCAGGCGCGCCAGCATGTCGCTTTCTCTGAGCCGCGACTTGAGCCGGTTGGACACCTGCTGCAACAGCTTGTCTCCCACGCCATGTCCCAGGTTGTCGTTCACTTGTTTGAAGCGATCCAGGTCGATGAACAGCACCGCCAGACGCGCATGTTCCCGTTTATGACTGGCGATCAGGGAATTGAGGTGCTCAAACAGATAGCTGCGGTTGGGCAGTCGGGTGAGAGGATCGTAATAGGCCTGCAGGCGGATCTGTTCCTCGCTGCGTTTGCGGTCAGTGATGTCGTGGACGATCAGATACAGATAGGAACTGGCCCTGTCTTTGATTTCGGAAACGTACATTTCCACCAGGCTGGAGCGATTATCGCCGCGGCGGGCGGCGATGACCGTCTTGCCGGTTTGCAGAGACGGCAGCCAGCTCTCATCCAGCATTTCATTGTTCTCAGAGAGAAATAAACGCGAGGCGGAGATATTGCCCATCATTTCGCTGGAAAAACCGAAGAAGTCGCAGGCGGCGGGATTGGCGTCGATGACCTTGTTGTTCAGAGGGTCGAGAATGATCTGCACGGCGTCACAGTGCTCAAACATTTGCCGATAGCGGCGCTGGCTGCTTTCCAGTTGTCCGGCGGTGAGAAAATAACGTTGTATGAGTGCGGCAAAAAGAACGATTAGCGCCGCCAGCGCCATTTCCGGCGTCATTTGCTCAATGATGGCGCTGCGGATGGCGGACTGCTCCACGCTTAGCAGCAAATACCAGGGCGTTTCATCTATATTGGTGCGAATGAGAGCGTAGCCTTTTATCTCCAGGAAGGTATCGGTGGGGATGTCCTTGGGATGAGAAATAAAATTGTCGACGCCTTTGGGTAATGCCTCAGGAAAAGTGGCCGCGGTTTTCGCATGGGATGAGGTCAAAGTCGGATGCGCCAGCAACTGGTGCGACTGATTGACGATAAACAACTCTCCCGCTGACAAGTTGGGACTGCGCACAAACCCTTTGAGCACATCAAGAGTAATATCAATGGCCACCGCTCCGTGAAAAACCTCGTTGGCGTAGATGGGGGCGGCGGCGGTGACCATCAGTCCCTCCCCAAACTCATCTACGTACACCCGGGTCCAGAAAGGCGTGCGTTCGGGATTGTGATAGGGCAGGGCCATGGTAAAGAATTCCAGCGACAGGGATTCATTGGTGTAAGCGAACTTATCGGAACCAATCCAGGGCGCGATATAAAGAAAGCGATTCTGGGAGATGTAGTAGACCCAGTTGGACTCCGGCAGATTCTCTTTGGTGGCGCGGAAGATCGGCGTCAACGACAACGCCATTTCCATCTCGCGGTAGTAGTCTGGTTGGCGTCCCTGTATGTCTCCCAGCCCGGTGAGGTTGCCTACCTGATCTGTAGTGAATGGCGGTTGCAGGGTATCCATGGCGAAGAGACTGCGCGTGGAGTCATAGGCGATATTGGCGGACAGCTCGCTGTATAGATGATCCTCGTGATGGTTCAGAAAATAACTTTCCGCTGCGCGGCGAAGAATGGCGATATGCTCCATGATGCGACGGGTGGAGGCGCTGACGTTCTTTTGCGTCTGCTGCAGCTCCACTTGCATGGATTGGTAGTAATTGCGCGTGCGTTCGCGGTAATCAAGCAGGATCAGTACAACGCAGGCTATGAAAATAATCAGCAGCGCTGCGAGTCTGCCCGCGGTAGCCCCCAACTTCATTATTAGCCTGCCCCCTGGTTTATGGATTCAGTATAGGTAATGGCCGGGTATTTGGCGAAGCGCCAGGCGTTGCGGCGCAACACCTGCGAAGCAGATAAGAGAATAACTAAAAACGCTAAGGCTTATCGACGTGGAAAATGCTGGAGAGCAGGAAGATGCGTTGAAAATTAGTACGGGAACGGGAACGGGAACGCGGCAGGATAAACGAAGGGCCTGCCGGATAGTTCAGGCAGGCCCTGTTATTGAGTCGACGTTTGAGTCCGGGTCAGAAAGAAATCTTGTCGCCCAGATTCAGGTTGTCCCAGACCGCCAGACTTGGCTCGGCCTGATTCAATGTGTAGAAGTGGATGCCGGGAGCGCCTGCGGCGAGCAAACTTTCGCACAGACGCGTGACCACTTCCTCGCCGAACTTGCGAATGCTGGCTGAGTCGTCGCCGTAGGCTTCCAACTGCTTGCGCACCCAACGCGGAATTTCCGCGCCGCACATATCGCTGAAGCGAGCCAGATTGCTGTAGTTGGTGATCGGCATGATGCCGGGCACGATGGGCAGGTTCAGGCCTGCTTTTTCGCACCGCTCCACGAAATAGAAATAGGAGTCGGCGTTGAAGAAATACTGAGTGATGGCGCTGGTGGCGCCGGCTTCGACCTTACGGCGGAAGTTGTTCAGGTCCGCTTCGGCGCTTTGCGCCTGGGGATGAAACTCAGGATAAGCCGCTACTTCGATGGAGAAGTGATCACCGGTGCGCTCGCGAATATAGCTGACCAGCTCGTTGGCGTAGCGCAGTTCGCCGGGCGCGCCCATGCCGGAAGGCAGGTCGCCACGCAGCGCAACGATGCGTTGAATGCCGTTGGAGCGGTACAGGTCCAGCAATTCGCCGATGGATTCCTTGGTGGCGCCGATACAGGATAAGTGGGGCGCGGTGGAAATGCCCTGTCTGTGCAGCGTCAGCACGGTGTCGATAGTGCGCTCGCGGGTGGAGCCGCCTGCGCCGTAGGTCACGGAAAAGAAATCCGGCTTGCGCTTGGCCAGCTTGTCTCGCACAGCCTGCAGTTTTTCCATTCCCTCAGGGGTTTTGGGAGGGAAGAATTCAAAACTGAAACGCCGTTTAAACTGAGTTTGGGATTCCATTAGCGTATTGCCTCCGGTTTAGGGAATCTCTCTGGACAACCGGCGGCGCGGCGAACCGCGCCAGACCGGCGGTCGATCAGTACTTGTAGTCCGCTGGTTTGTACGGACCTTCCACTTCCACGCCGATGTATTCGGCTTGCGGTTGCGTCAGCTTGGTGATGACGCCGCCGAAGCCTTGCACCATGTAGCGCGCGACTTCTTCGTCCAATTGCTTGGGCAGAACGCGTACGTACAGGTTCTTGGGCTTCTCATCCGCAGGCAACTCTGCGAACTTGCGTTCGAACAGGTACATCTGCGCCAGCACCTGGTTGGCGAAAGAGCCGTCCATGATGCGGGAAGGGTGGCCCGTGGCGTTGCCCAGGTTCACCAGACGACCTTCGGAAAGCAGCAACAGGTGATCGTTTTGATCTTTGTTGCGGTGCACGATATGCACCTGTGGCTTCACTTCTTCCCATTCCCAGTTGTCGCGCATGAAACGGGTGTCGATTTCGTTGTCGAAGTGACCGATGTTGCACACGACCGCGCCGGATTTCAGCGCTTGCAGCATATACTTGTCGCACACATTGACGTTGCCGGTGGTGGTGACCAGCAGGTCGGTGTGGCCCAGCAGGTCACGGTTAACGCCTTCTGCGCTGCCGGTGTTGACGCCATCGATGTAGGGGGACACGACTTCATAGCCGTCCATGCAGGCCTGCATGGCGCAGATCGGGTCGACTTCGCTGATCTTGACGATCATGCCTTCCTGACGCAGGGACGCTGCGGAGCCCTTGCCTACATCTCCGTAGCCGATGACCAGGGCTTTTTTGCCCGCCAGCAGGTGGTCGGTGGCGCGCTTGATCGCGTCGTTCAATGAGTGACGGCAACCGTATTTGTTGTCGTTCTTGCTCTTGGTGACGGAGTCGTTAACGTTGACCGCAGGCACCTTCAGCTCGCCTTTTTTCATCATGTCGAGCAGACGGTGAACGCCAGTAGTGGTCTCTTCGGAAATGCCGTGGATGTGATCCAGCATTTGCGGGAATTCGTTGTGCAGAATTTCAGTCAGGTCGCCGCCGTCATCCAACACCATATTGGCGTTCCAGGGCTGACCGTCTTTGGTGATGGTCTGCTTGATGCACCAGACGTACTCTTCTTCGGTTTCTCCTTTCCAGGCGAATACGGGAATGCCCGCCGCAGCGATCGCCGCCGCCGCGTGATCCTGAGTGGAGAAGATATTACAGGAGGACCAGCGCACCTCTGCGCCCAACGCCACCAGGGTTTCGATCAAAACCGCAGTCTGGATGGTCATGTGAATGCATCCCAGGATGCGGGCGCCGGCCAGGGGCTGTTGCGCGCGGTATTTTTCACGCAGCGTCATCAGCGCAGGCATTTCGCCTTCGGCGATGTTGATTTCTTTACGTCCCCATGCCGCCAGGCTGATGTCCTTGACCTTGTAGTCGCTGAAGTTATCTACAGATTGTAACTGAGCCATGTTTGGTGTCCTATTGCTGATCCTAATGAGGGGGGGGCGGGGCGAACCCGCCGGAAGTCTCGGTCTGTTGCAAAAAGAGCCTCAGGGGAGGCTCTTTGCTATGGGAATCAGATACCGGCTGCGGCGCGCAGTGCGTCGGCTTTGTCGGTTCTTTCCCAGCTGAAGCTGTCGCCAGTGCGGCCGAAGTGTCCGTAAGACGCAGTCGGACGATAGATCGGACGTTTCAGGTCCAGCATGTCGATCAGGCCGCGTGGACGCAGATCGAAGTGCTCGCGCACCAAAGTGGCGATTTTGTCGTCGCTGATCTTGCCAGTGCCGAACGTGTTCACGGAAATAGAGGTGGGCTCCGATACGCCGATTGCGTAGGACACCTGAATTTCACACTTGGCCGCCAGACCGGAAGCGACGATGTTTTTGGCTACGTAGCGGCCTGCGTAGGCTGCGGAACGGTCAACCTTGGACGGATCTTTACCTGAGAACGCGCCGCCGCCGTGACGAGCCATGCCGCCGTAGGTGTCGACGATGATCTTACGACCGGTCAGACCGCAGTCGCCCACTGGACCGCCGATGATGAACTGGCCAGTTGGGTTGATGTGGTATTGGGTGTCGCTGTGCAGCCATTCTTCCGGCAACACGTGCTTGATGATCTCTTCCATCACCGCTTCGCGAATGTCGGACTGCTTCACGCCAGGGGTATGCTGAGTGGACAGCACCACCGCTTCTACCGCTACCGGCTTGCCGTTTTCGTAACGCAGAGTCACCTGGCTCTTGGCGTCTGGACGCAGCCAGGGCAGGATGCTGTTTTTGCGCAGGTAAGCCTGTCTTTCCACCAGACGGTGGGAGTAATAAATCGGAGCGGGCATCAGCACGTCAGTTTCATTGGTCGCGTAACCGAACATCAACCCTTGGTCCCCGGCGCCCAAATCTTTTTCGCTGGCTTCGTCCACGCCCATGGCGATGTCGCCAGACTGCTTGCCGATGGCGTTCAGTACTGCGCAGGACGCGCCGTCAAAGCCAACGTCTGAGCTGTTGTAACCGATATCCAGAATGACGCCGCGGACGATGTCTTCCAGGTCCACGTAAGTGTTGGTGCGCACTTCGCCGGCGATAACCGCCATGCCCGTCTTCACTAAAGTTTCAACCGCCACTCGCGCGTTCGGATCATCTTTAATGATGGCGTCAAGGATAGCGTCAGAAATCTGATCCGCCATCTTGTCTGGATGGCCCTCAGATACTGACTCGGAAGTAAAAATGGAATATTCGCTCATCGCATGCGTCCTTATGGTTAAAGATTACAATGACTGGGGTGGGTTGATGTTGCGGAACCTTCGGACTGACATGCGGTTGCGCCGGTCAGCGTTTGGCTCCCGTTTTTGGGCAATAAAAATTGGCGCACCTGGATCTGAAACCCATTGCGCACGCCTATATAAATGCTTTCGCCTTCCGCCAGGCCCGACTGCGCTCCCCAACGGGAGATTTCAGTGCTGTCGAAGCCCAGCCACAAATCGCCGCAGGACTCTCTGGCCCAGGACTGATCGTGGCGGCTCAAGTCGCTCAAAATCAACATGCCGCCGGGGCGCAACAAGGCCGCGCAATCGCGAATCATGTCCGCCGGCGACGCCACATGGTGCAACACCATGTTCATCACAATCACATCAACGCTGACGCCCTGTTCGAGGGCGCCTCGCGTATCTCCTACGATAAAGCGCACGTTCGACAACTGTCTGGCGTCCGCAAAATCGCGTGCTTTTTGCAACATTTCCTCGGAGTTATCCAAGGCGATGACGGAATCCGCCATCGTCGACAGATCTTCCAGAAAGGCGCCTTCGCCGGGGCCGATTTCCAGAAGCGTGTTGACCTTCTCGCCGGCCAACTGTTGTTGCAACATATCCCGCACAGGCGTGGCGTATAACGGATATTCCGCAATCAACTCCTGGTGCGCCTGGAAATGCTCGGCGTACCGGGAGAAAAACGCCTGACTTTGCTGCGCGCGTTGCTCTCCTACATTGCCAATACGGTCGCGGGTGTCCGTGGTCAACGGCATCAGGTCCAGATTGCTGAACAACTGCAGCCGCGCCAGCTCGGCGCTGTCGTCGCCGGCCAGAATAGGACGTCGGTAGAAAATACTGTTGCCCTCCCGCTGGGCTTCCACCATCCTGGCCTTGGCCAACACTTTCAGGTGATGGCTCATGGCGGATTGCTTGACGTCGAATATCGAACACAATTCCAGCACCCCGTAGGCGTTCCGTTCCAGGACACGCAATATCTCCAGACGCAACGCATCGCCGCAGGCCTTATAAACGCCAGCCAGTTCTGCGTAGTCCGCAGCGGCTTCAGTATCCGCGCCGTCGCTGTGTGAGAGCATGGAATCATTCATAGGCCGAAAGTTTAGCAACATCAAAAAATGCGCACAAGAACTATATCAAAAAATTTTGATATAGTTTCTCTGGCGCAAAAAATGGGCTGTTTTTTGCAGTGAATGACAGTAGGACAAGGCGGCGTCACCGCCTTGGAGACGGGCTTGAGGGGTGAACGGGCGGTAAACATGGGGATTGGGGCGATGAAATTTGCTCCTACCTCTTTAATGTATGAAAATACGCTCTCGTTTTTGACCCCCTAATCACAAACCAAAACTCGATCTGAGAGGGAGTGAGCTGAATGCCATCTCGTAAAGAACTCGCCAACGCGATTCGCGCGTTGAGTATGGATGCTGTGCAAAAAGCCAAGTCAGGACATCCCGGAGCCCCGATGGGTATGGCGGACATTGCGGAAGTGCTGTGGCGCGATTATCTGAACCACAACCCGACCGATCCCTCCTGGATTAACCGCGACCGCTTTGTTCTGTCCAACGGTCACGGCTCCATGTTGTTGTACTCCCTTCTGCACCTGTCCGGATACGATCTGGGCATCGAAGACCTGAAAAACTTCCGTCAGCTGCACTCCAGAACGCCAGGTCACCCTGAATACGGCTACGCCCCTGGCGTAGAAACCACCACCGGTCCTCTGGGTCAGGGCATCGCCAACGCCGTGGGTATGGCTCTGGCGGAAAAAGCGCTGGCGGGCCAGTTCAATCGCGACGGCCATGATGTTATCGACCACTACACTTATGTATTCCTGGGCGACGGCTGTCTGATGGAAGGCATCTCCCACGAAGTGTGTTCTTTGGCGGGCACCCTGGGGCTGGGCAAACTGATCTGTTTCTACGATGACAACGGCATCTCCATCGATGGCGAAGTGGAAGGCTGGTTCACCGACAATACGCCCAAGCGTTTCGAAGCCTACGGCTGGCAAGTGATTCCAGGCGTGGACGGACACAACTCCGACGCCATCAAGCAAGCGATTGAGCAAGCGCGCGGCAATACCTCACAGCCGACGCTGATCTGCTGCAAAACCATCATTGGTTACGGCGCTCCCAACAAGCAAGGTAAAGAAGAGTGTCACGGCGCGCCTCTGGGCGACGATGAAATCACCGGCGCGCGTCAGGCGCTGGGCTGGACCCACGAGCCTTTCGTGGTTCCCGAAGATATTTACGCGGCCTGGAGCGCGAAAGAAAAAGGCGCAGCGCTGCAACAAGCCTGGTCCGAGAAATTCGCTGCATACCAGCAGGCGCATTCTGAATTGGCGGGAGAACTGCTGCGTCGTAGCGCCGGCAAACTGCCGGAAGACTTCGCCGCCAACGCGGACGCTTATATCGCTGAGTGTCAGGCCAAAGGCGAAACCATCGCCAGCCGCAAAGCCTCTCAGAACAGCATCAACGCATACGCTCCGCTGTTGCCGGAACTGTTGGGCGGCTCCGCTGACCTGGCGGGCTCTAACCTGACTATCTGGAAAGGCAGCAAAGGCGTTAGCAAAGAAGACGCTGACGGCAATTACATTTATTACGGCGTACGCGAGTTCGGCATGTCCGCCATCATGAACGGCGTGGCGTTGCACGGCGGCTTCATTCCTTACGGCGCCACCTTCCTTGTGTTCATGGAATACGCGCGCAATGCGGTGCGTATGGCTGCGCTGATGAAGCAACGCTCCATCCTGGTTTACACCCACGACTCCATCGGTCTGGGCGAAGACGGTCCGACTCACCAGCCGATCGAGCAGCTGGCCAACCTGCGCACCACGCCAAACATGAGCACATGGCGTCCTTGTGACGCGGTTGAATCTGCTGTCGCCTGGAAGAGCGCGATCACCCGTGAAGACGGCCCAAGCGCGTTGATTTTCTCGCGTCAGAATCTGCCTCATCAGCCCCGCGACGCTGAGCAGGTAGCGAATATCGAGAAAGGCGGCTACATCCTGAAGGATTGCGCGGGCCAGCCTGACCTGATTCTAATCGCAACCGGTTCTGAAGTCGGTCTCGCTGTCGCTTCTGCTGAAGCGTTGACAGCGCAGGGTCACAAGGTGCGCGTTGTGTCCATGCCGGCCACTGACGTTTTCGACAAGCAGGATTTCCATTACCGCCAGCAAGTGCTGCCGTTGGAAGTAAGCGCTCGCATCGCGATCGAAGCAGCGCACCAGGACTTCTGGTACAAGTACGTTGGCCTGGACGGACGCATCGTGGGCATGAGCACTTTCGGCGAGTCCGCGCCTGCGAACCTGCTGTTCGAAGAGTTCGGCTTCACCGTGGATAACGTGGTGGCCCAGGCGCAAGATCTGTTAGACTCGCTGGATGCATAAATCCACTTACTAACAGAAGAACGCCTTAGCGGTATGACCCATCGTATTGCCATTAATGGGTATGGCCGGATCGGGCAAAGCGTGTTGCGCGCGTTGTACGAGTCCGGCTATCGCCAATCCATGGAAATTGTCGCCGTCAATGAACTGGCGGACGCGGAAACCATCGCTTATCTGACGCGTTATGACACCACCCACGGTCGTTTCCGTGGGGAGGTGTCTTTACGGGACGGACAACTGATGGTCAATGGCGACAGAATCCGCATCCTGCGTGAAGAAGATCCGGCCAGGGCTCCCTGGGCGGATATCGGAGTGGACCTGGTGTTGGAATGCACCGGGGCCTTTTCCGACCGCATGACCGCAGAAAAACATCTGCGCAGCGGCTCCAGCCGCGTGCTGTTTTCTCAACCGGCCGAAGCCGACGTGGATTACACCGTGGTATACGGCATCAATCACGACGGACTGCGGCAAAGTCATCGCATCGTTTCCAACGCCTCCTGCACCACCAATTGCATCGTCCCCATCATCAAGGTGCTGGACGACAATCTTGGCGTGGAGCGTGGGGTGATCACCACTATCCATTCCGCCATGAACGACCAGCCGGTCATTGACGCCTACCACCATCATGATCTTCGCCGCACGCGCAGCGCGATGGCGTCCATCATTCCGGTGAACACCGGTTTGGCGAAAGGCATCGAAAGACTGTTGCCGTCCATGGTCGGTAAGTTTGAAGCGAACGCGGTGCGGGTGCCGATTATCAACGTATCCATGATGGACCTCACGGTGTGCGTATCCCGTGAGACGGATATGGAGGAAGTTAACGGCTTGCTCAAGGCCGCCTCACAGAACGCTTACACTGGAATCCTTGGCTTTTCCGAAGAGCCGCTGGCTTCCTGTGATTTCAACCACGATCCCCGCAGTGGGGTGGTGGACGCCAATCAAACCAAAGTCAGCGGCGGACGACTGATAAAAATAATGGCCTGGTTCGATAACGAATGGGGCTTCGCCAATCGCATGCTGGATACGTCCGCGCATTGGTTGAGTCTTTAGCGCCAGATCCCGGCCGCCGCGGCGCTCGCCGGGATTTTCCTGCCGACGCCATAGGGAAGGGTTTTAAACGATAACAACTGTTTTGTTGAAATGAGGAACTGTTATGTCTGTGATTAAAATGACGGATCTGGATTTGCGCGGCAAGCGAGTGTTGATCCGTGAAGACCTGAACGTACCCGTCAAAAACGGCAAAGTGACGTCCGACGCGCGTATTCAGGCGGCGCTTCCCACTATCAAACTGGCGATGGAGCAGGGCGCCAAAGTGATGGTGATGTCTCACCTGGGGCGTCCGGAAGAAGGACAGTTCTCCGAAGAAAACTCCATGCAGCCCGTGGGCGCTCATCTTTCCAGCCTGTTAGGACGCGAAACGCCAGTCTTGCGTGATTATCTGGACGGCGATTTTGAGGTGGAAGAGGGCGGTCTGGTTCTGTTTGAGAACGTGCGCTTCAACGTCGGCGAAGGCAAGGATAACGAAGAGTTGTCCAAGAAGTACGCGGCGCTGTGCGATATTTTTGTCATGGACGCCTTCGGCACCGCGCATCGTGCGCAGGCTTCCACCCATGGCGTCGCCCAATTCGCGCCAGTCGCCTGCGCCGGGCCTTTGCTGGCGGCGGAGCTGGAAGCGCTGGGTCAGGCTTTGGATAAACCACAAAGACCCATGGTCGCTATCGTGGCGGGCTCCAAAGTATCGACTAAGCTGGACGTGTTGAACTCTTTGTCGGATGTCTGCGATCAATTGATCGTTGGCGGCGGCATCGCCAATACCTTCCTGGCGGCGGCCGATCACAAAGTCGGCAAATCTCTGTGCGAAATGGATCTGCTGGACACCGCTCGCAGCATTGCGGCCAAGGTGCAAATTCCGTTGCCGACCGATGTTGTCACGGCGAAAGCGTTCAGCGAGAGCGCCGAAGCATCCGTTAAGCCGATTGCCGAGGTGGCGGACGATGATATGATTCTGGATATCGGACCTCAGTCTGCGGCCGCCTTGGCGGAGCTGCTTAAGTCAGCTAAGACGATTCTGTGGAATGGTCCGGTCGGCGTGTTTGAATTCGACCAGTTTGGCGAAGGCACCAAAACCCTGGCCAAAGCCATTGCTGAATCGGATGCGTTTTCCATCGCTGGCGGCGGGGACACCCTGGCGGCGATCGATAAATATGGCGTATCTGATAAGATTTCGTACATTTCCACCGGCGGCGGCGCGTTCCTCGAATTTGTGGAAGGCAAGACCCTGCCGGCTGTGGCCATGCTGCAAAAGCGGGCCGCCGAGTAAGTTTTGGGGACAGACTGTAGTCAGATTGTCGGCTCAGAAAACGCGACGGGCCAAGTATCCGTCGCGATGGTCGATGCGAGAGATTAATTAACTAAAAATTGAACACTAAGGGGAAGAGAAATGGCACTGATTACCATGCGCCAGCTTCTGGACCATGCGGCTGAACACGGTTACGGCGTTCCTGCATTTAACGTCAATAACCTGGAGCAGATGCGGGCCATTATGGAAGCTGCGGACCAAACCGACAGCCCTGTGATCGTGCAGGCGTCTGCGGGCGCCCGCAAATACGCCGGGGCTCCGTTCCTGCGTCACTTGATTCTGGCGGCGATTGAGGAGTTTCCTCATATTCCGGTAGTGATGCACCAGGATCACGGCACTTCGCCGGCAGTATGCCAGCGTTCCATTCAGCTGGGCTTTTCCTCCGTCATGATGGACGGCTCCCTCGGGGAAGACGGCAAGACCCCGACTACCTATGAATACAACGTCGACGTCACTCGTCGCACTGTGGAAATGGCCCATGCTTGCGGCGTTTCCGTGGAAGGCGAGTTGGGTTGTCTGGGCTCTTTGGAGACCGGCACGGCAGGCGAAGAAGACGGCATTGGCGCTGAGGGCGTTCTCAGCCACGATCAGATGCTGACTGATCCGGATGAAGCGGCTGACTTCGTCAAGAAGACCCAGGTGGACGCGCTGGCGATTGCTATCGGCACCAGCCATGGCGCCTACAAATTCAGCCGTCCGCCTACAGGCGACATTCTGGCGATTGATCGCATCAAAGCGATTCACGAACGTATTCCCACCACGCACTTGGTTATGCACGGCTCTTCCTCCGTTCCTCAGGACTGGCTGGCGATCATCAACGAGTTCGGCGGTGAAATTGCGGAAACCTATGGCGTGCCGGTTGAAGAAATTCAGGAAGGCATCAAGTACGGTGTGCGTAAAGTGAACATCGACACCGATTTGCGTCTGGCCAGCACCGGCGCGATCCGTCGTTTCATGGGGCAGAACAAGTCTGAATTCGATCCTCGCAAATACTTGGCTGTAGCCACCAAGGCTATGAAGGAAATCTGCGTGGCGCGTTATGAAGCGTTCAATGCCGCCGGTCAGGCCAGCAAAATCAAGACGATGTCGTTGGAAGCCATGTTCCAGCGCTACTCTCGTGGTGAACTTGATCAGAAGATCAATTGATCCGCTGATCGCTTAAGACCTTAAGGAAGGGAATGACCCGCCGCGATAATGCGACGGGTGTTCCCTTTTTTATTGTTAATCTTGGCGCAAGTCGGATCATGCTAAATTAGCCCCGACCGCGAGCCCGTGATTGGTCTATGCTGAACAGACGTCGGTGTGATATCCGGCGCGAAGATAGCGGCGGCAATGAGTGCTTCGCCAAAAGGAATCTGGGGCGGGCCGGCCCGACCTGAAATTAAGGTTTGATTTTTTCATGACGCCATTCTGGGACAGAGAACTCCTGCGCAAGCAACTGCGTCCTATTTCATTTAAAGACGCGCCCCATCTGACTGAGATAGAAAAACACTACTGCAGTTACTATCGCATCGATAAAGAAACCCGCATTACTGGCGTAGCGCATCGACTGGGATACTTTGAGGCTATTGGTTATCGACTGGCCTGTCATATGTATACGCCTCCCCGGCCGCGCGGTACGGTATTTGTGTTTCATGGCTACTTTGACCATGTGGGACTGTTTGGGCATTTGGTTGAGCATTTGTTGCGCGATGGCTACGCGGTGGTCGCATATGACTTGCCCGGTCACGGACTGTCCAGCGGAGAGACCGTTTCGATCAAGAACTTCGCTCAATATCAGTCTATTTTGGAAGCCTGTCTGATGCTGTGCGACGGCCATATGCCGAAACCCTGGATGTCCGTGGGGCAAAGCACGGGCGGGGCGGTTTTAATAGAGTATCTGTTCAGTAACCGGTTCACGCCTGAAAGCAGCCCGTTCCTGCATTGGGCGTTTTTGGCGCCGTTGGTGCGTCCGCAGGGGTGGCGCTCCGTGGTGATGCTGCATACCTTGTTTGGACCTTTTATCCGTACTTGGCGTCGGGTATTTATGGTCAATTCCAACGACCCCGAATTTATTAAGTTTCTCAAAGACAAAGATCCTTTGCAGTCGAGGGCGGTGTCCATTGACTGGGTGGGCGCGTTGCGACGGTGGGTAAAACGTATTGAAAGCACGGACCCGCTGGAGCAACCTGTCACCATTGTGCAAGGTAAGGAAGACACTACCGTGGACTGGCGCCATAATATTCCGCAATTACAGCGCCTGTTGCCGAATGCGGAAGTGCAATATCTGGAGACGGGACGTCATCAACTGGTAAACGAGTCGCCAGAGATCCGGGCAAGGGTCTTTGGCTGGATCAGTGAAGCTTTTGACAGAGCTATCGCTGGTCAGCGTTCAGCTTCTGTTAAGAAAAATGAAACTACAATTACCGCCAACTCTGATAAATCTGGAGATAGAGAATGAAATTTAAGCTTTGTGCTCTTGTAGTAGCGGGTTCCCTGGCCGCTGGATGCCAAACCTACGATCCCTACACTGGGGAAAAGAAAACCGCTAACGCAACTACCGGCGCTGTGATCGGCGCGGTTGCTGGAGCAGCAATTGGCGCGGCCACTTCCAGCAAGAAAGATCGCGGCAAGGGCGCTCTGATCGGCGCAGCTGCGGGTGGCGCTGTAGGCGGCGGCATCGGCTACTACATGGACAAGCAAGAGTCTGAGCTGCGTCACCGTCTGGAAGGCACTGGCGTACGCGTAGTGCGTAACGGCGACGAGATTACCCTGGTTATGCCTGGCAACATCACTTTCGATACTGGCCGTTCTGATGTCAAAGCCAACTTCTACGATACACTGGATTCAGTTGGTCTGGTCTTGAAAGAGTTCGATAAAACTATTATTCAGGTTAGCGGCCACACTGACTCTACCGGCAGCCTGGACCTGAACCAGCGTCTGAGCGAGCAGCGCGCCGGCAGCGTTGGTCGTTACCTGATCTCCCAAGGCGTGGCGAGTTCACGTGTGCAAACTATCGGTTACGGTCCGCGTTATCCTGTGGCCACCAACAGCACGACTGAAGGCCGCGCAGCCAACCGTCGCGTTGAGCTGAAACTGGTGCCAATGCAAGGCTAATCGCCAGCTGCATTTGCTGAAAAAGCCAGCCTCAGAAGGCTGGCTTTTTTCGTTTCAGGGGCAAGCTCGGCCTTAGCCCTCGATTTAAACTATGCTTAAATCGACTAATCGCCAGGGAGCGGTCCATCTGGCGGGTTATGATCAGCCCGATGTCCGTTTACGTCTTCTCATTGTCCGCGTCTCGCAGAAATGTGACCTTCCCGCCGTCAATCCCTGAGCGAACCGTTGAATAACAGGTTTCATAAGGAGCGGAAAAACGTGTCTTATGCAGATTACCGTTTAATGGAAAGCAGCACATCGCACAATCGCAGGGTTCTGGTGATTGAGGACGATCAGGACACGGTGGACCTCATGCGCAGGGTTCTGGAGCGTCGGGAAGTTCGATGCCAGTGCGAGTTTGTGGATAACGGCGCCAAGGCGATGTTCAAGGTTCACAACGCCCACTTCGACCTCATTCTGGTGGATTTGGGGCTGCCAATCGCCAGCGGCTATGAAGTCATGCAGGCGATCCGTAAATCGGATCATAATCGTTTTACGCCCATTGTCGTTCTAACGGAATCCACCCATGAACGCACAGCGATTGAGTGTTACAAATCGGGCGCTTCCAGCCTGATCAGCAAAAGAATGGAATATGGGATACAGGATTTTTACGACACCATTTACTCGATCTTCTATTATTGGTTGTCGAAAAATGAGTTTCCCAAGACGGAGTATTAGCGATGTTTGGGCTAGGACTGAAGAAGAGGGACGCTGCCAGGGCAGTTTGCGGCTGCCCTGGCGACGCATTAATCACATGTGAGAGGAGTTAGTTCTCCTCACTGACATTGATTATTCAGGACTGTACCTTGCCCTTCAAACTGGAAGTTGGGGCCGCCATTGCTCTCGTTGTCGCAAAAGTTGTTATTTCGCACATTCATCCCAGAGTTTTGGCTCATTACGCGTACGCCGCCGTTGCCATAGACTTTGGGTTCACGCCAAGTTCCACTGGAGCCCCAGCCGTTGCCGTGCACTTCGTTTGTAGCCTCGCTTCCTGAAGAAATGGTGGTATTGTCGCCGTCTTCCACATAAATACCCCACCATCTGCAGCCTTCTATTGTGTTGGCTCGTACATCTACGTTTTGCCCTTTCTCAATGAATATACCCATGCGATCGCAATTATATATTTTATTCCCCGAGATCTTGACGTCGGGCGAACCCGCCAGGACATGTATGCCGTAAAGAGTATTACGGATAACGTTGTTTTTAATGATATTTCCGCTACCAGAAGGGCCGTGCACATCTTCGCCGACGCCAATTCCTCGGCCTAACGTCTTGTCGTTGGGATTGCCCACGATGGTATTGTTTATGACGAGGTTGTCGTACTCGCCTGACCCATGTAGATCAATGGCGTCTTGTTTTGTGTCTTTGAAGTAATTGCTGTTTACAGTGATACCGTGGCTGGGGCGGTTTATTTTTTTGTCCCCTTGAATCACTACGCCGTGACGAATATCGGGGCCATAGAAGTAGCTGTTATCCACTCTGCCTCCATTACACCCGCTTGTGTAGACCACGCCATAGCCATGTCCTCCATCGCTCGTATTCGTTGCATCCTGAAACCGGGAGTTGGCGACTCTGCCGTTGACGGTGTTATAAAAATAAACGGCATGCTCTTCAAATCGGTGAAAACTGCTTTCATTAACGCTGACGTTTTCAGAATCTATGATGGAAATCAGCTTATTGACTCCCTCTGGATGGATGGTTTTCAGTCTCAGCCCGGATATGGTGACCGAAAACAGGTACCTGCCTTTAATTAAGGTTTTATGTTCGTCGTCATTGTCCTTACTGGTGTATACCGCAGTAATCGTCGATTTGGCGTACCCCGCGCCTTTCAAGTTAACACGACTCTTCAGTATGATTTCCTCGCGGGTGTGAAAGGTTCCTTCAGGGATGATGACCGTATCGCCATCACGAGCGGCGTTAATGGCGGCGTTGATGGCGATGGAGTCATCGTCGCTGTGGTCGTCTGGCGTGGCGCCGTAGTCGATGATGTTCAAGTTGGTGGCGAAACAGGCGCTGGAGAGCGCGCACCCAAACAGGGCTCCTAGTGCTGATTTCATAAAATATCCTTTGTTTCTGATGTTTAGGGTGGTTGGTGCGTCTAACTCCGCAGAGCGGAAGCGCAATATGGAAGCCTGGGGTTTGACGCCAGGCATATGACGGTCCAAGTTGACGCGAGTTCAGCCTGCCTGACCTTGGTGGGGCGGCAGGCTGTAGTCCCGCAATTTCAAGGACCCAACGAAGTTATTGGCAAAGGTTGTTTTTAACCGTGCCCTGGCCTGCGAATGAGAGGTTTACGCCGCCTTTGCTTTCGTTGTTGCAGAAATCGTTGTCCTGAATATCCAGACCTGAATTGTCTGCATCAACGCGCACGCCCCCAAAGCTTGAGCCGCCCAGTCCGTTGTTATGGACCTGGTTGCCTGTCTCCGCTTTACGAATGACGGTGTTGTCTCCTTTTTCTACGTAAATGCCCCATTTTTCACAGCCCTCGACTTTATTGTCGCGAATATCCGCATCGGGACCATTCTGGATGTAAATACCGTAGCGCTTGCAGTCGTAAATTTCGTTGTATCGGATGGTGACGCTGGGGGAGCCGGTCAGTACATGAATGCCGTAACGGGTATCGCGGATAACGTTGTATTTGATGACGTTACCGCTTCCTGAGGGGCCGTGAACGTCTTCGCCGACGCCAATTCCGCGTCCAATAGTGTCACTGTCCGGGTCGCCTTGGATGGTGTTGTACATGACATAGTTGCCGTACTCGCCGTAACCATGCAGGTCGATGGCGTCTTGAGCGGTATGCACAAAGCGGTTGTCCCTGATCACGACGCCGTGGCTGGGACCGTTGGCGTCTCCGCCTTGCACGACGACGCCATGACGGATATCCGGGCCATTAAAGTCGCTGTTTTCTACTCGGCCGCCTTCACATCCATCGGTGTAAACCACGCCATAGCCATAACCGCCAGTATTAATTTCGGTGGCTTCCTGAAACTTGGAGTTCAGAACCTTTCCGTTCACGGTGTTACTGAAGTAAACACCGTGGCGTTTGAATCGGTGGAAGCTGGCGTCGTCGATAGTGACGTCGGAAGAGTTCTTGATATAAACCAGCGCTTTAACGCCGCCGCTCAAGTTGGTTTTAAGCCGCAAGCCGGAAATGGTGACTTTAGTGACGTTCTTACCTTTAAGGGCGATATCTTCTGGATCATCCCCCTCAAATAACGCTGCAATGCCTGACTTGGCGTAGCCCTCTCCTTTCAGGCTGACGTTACTTTTCAGGTTGATCGTTTCGCGAATATGGAATGTCCCTTCAGGAACGATGACGACGTCCCCTTCGCGGGCGGCGTTGATGGCGGCGTTGATAGCGATGGCGTCATCATCGTTGTAGTCATCCGGCGTGGCGCCGTAGTCGACGATGTTCAAGTTGGTGGCGAAACAGGCTCCAGAGAGCGCGCACCCAAACAGGGCTCCTAGTGCGGACTTCATAAAATATCCTTTTGTTTCTGATGCTTAGGGTAGTAAGCAGTGTGCAGGCTATGCAGCAGAGGGGCAATATGGGGTTTACCCTAAGGTTGGAAGTTAGGAAAAAGTTGCTTCGCTCTGCGGGATATCAGTTCGCCCTGTTTTTGTGATTATTGAGCAGGCTGCGGTCGCCTAACGTCAGCACGTCGATTAATTCCGCTAATCTTCGAGTGGCTTCGGGAGTGCGCTCCAGCAACATTTTTACGACGTACTTGAAGTGAATGTCTTCTTCCCAGCGGCTATAAAGGGTGTCCAGCGCATGCTGACTATTGCGGGACTTGCGAGGCCCGTTGACGCCAGTGAGCAGGTAGTAAGGTTCCTGCTCGAAGTAGTGACACAAGGCGAGCAGCTCTGGATAGTCTGGCATTTCTGTGCGGTTGTTCAATTCCCACTTGGCGTATCGGCTGCGACAAAGCGGGTGGGGGCGGTGCTGTATTAAGGGCAGAAGCTCATTGACGCCATCCACCACCTTTTGCTGGGTGTAGCCGAAATGACTGCGCAGCTCTTTCAGGCGCAGGGCAAAGTCGCTTTTTCGAAATTGGCGGGGCTGGTGGAAAAATTCCGCATTCATGATTCTACCGCTCTGCTTTTTGAAATGTTCTGAAAACAAACATTATTCAGCATATATGCTTTGTTACGTTCCGCCATGTAACAATCGTGCGTTTTTCAATGTGCTCGGAGTTGTTATAAATGCGTTACATCCTGATAGCGAACTGTCGCCAAGTTTGTCCCGGCGGCAGGTGTCCCGGATGGCTAGAGGGTGAGGTACTGGTTAAACCACATGGAGATCAAGAATAGTGAACGCATTACAACTGATTGTGAGACTACTGCTCGCCACAGGAATTTTCCTGACCACTTCCGTCGCAGCGATCGATAAGCCCGTGTTGCTGATAGGCGCTTCCTACGCCAGTGGCGATACGCCTCTAAACTCCGACCTGCAGGGACCATTGTCGGGGATATCGGTTGGTTCAGGAGATTATGTCGACCTGGGTAACGCATTGATGCGATATGGGGTGAAAGTCAAAAGCGAGGCGCAGGCGGGGGCCACCACATTCAGCCGTATCAGTTGTAATCCGGAGTGCGGCTCTGCGCGTTGGGACAGTTACGAGACGCAACTGAAAAAAGCGTTAATGCGGGTGGCGCAATATGACCCATCTGGTTTTGCTGGATACAACGCGGATTATGTGATTATCAGTATTGGCAACGACTGCCTGCATTCCGATTCATTCGGTATCGAACAGTCTAAAACTGTCCTGTGCAGCAATGCGGAAATGAATGCGGCGGTGGATCGCCTGATTGCTATTGGCCAACAAGTACTGGACCTGGGCCTCACCCCCGTATATCCCCTTTATCCGAATCCGGATGATCTCGATCTGTCTCTTTTCGCCAATTTATCCGGACTGACCTGGGCGATGAGCAATGATGATTTTAAATTCTTCGGCCGCTTATATGCGCGCCGGATTCATGATGAGCTTGAAGGCGCACTGCTGGTGAATCCCTGGCGTACGTTCGAACATCGCGGCGATGGCATTCATCCTGATGAAGAAACAGTGATGAAAGGGGCGCGTAGAATTCTGTGGGCGATTCAAGAGTACGAAGCCTCTCGGCAGTGACGCCAGCGGACTGCAGTTAACGCTGTGAGAGCCTATCGCAGCGTTAACTGAGCCGGGGTGTTTGTCTGGGCGTGCATGGGCGTCGTTACGTCTTGTCGTCTCGCTATGCGATACTTTTATCGCTGATGTGGTTATGGGTTACTGTGAAAGCTAGGCTTTCAGATACCTTTTCCTTTCTGGAGACGTACCGTGACGGCGATTTTTTACTTATATATCCTGCCCAGCCTGAAAATCCTTTTTGTATTGGCTTTAGCCGTCCTTCTTTTGTTCGCCTGTCGCAACGGGCTTCGTCGTAGGCCAGACTATCCTCTGGACTGGTTCAGCGCCATTGGCGTGCACCTGATCCTGGCTATTGGCGTCGCGGGCGCCGTCGGTGCGACGATTCTACTTCCTTCCACTGTTTCCGGTATGGAGGGATTGGGTGTCTTCTATCTGTGCGTGTTGGTGCTGGCGCCCGCCATATTGACCCTGTTTGTATGGGGCCTCTCCGCCGCTTATCGCGTTTCCATGGCGCATATTGCTTTGTTACTGTTTCGTATGCTGATATTGGGGGCGACGCCAGTCTGGTTAGTGGAGGGGACGTCCGGTATTTTTATTCAGGGAGAGTGGGATGCGAGACGAAGTTTGACCGCTTCGCCCAAGGCGGCTGACGGCGTTATAGAATTGGTGGGAAATGAAGTCTGGCGCATGCCTGATGGCGAGATGATCAGGCATGCTGTTTTACAAAAGCCTGCTGGAACAGAGGTGCTGCGCTTGAACCTGGAGTTGGATGGCAAGCGCTATGAGGATATTGAGCATCTGGCGGTGACCTATGCATGCTGGTTGGATGACGAGCTGCATATCGTCACTCCAGTGGAGTCGGAGGTCGCCATCGGTTATATCTGGAGTTCTGACCCATACAGCAGCAATGAAAGCGCCATTCGCGTCGACACGGACGCTTCCCTGTCCAGCGACTACAGGCTGGACGAAGAGCAGGGCAGTCTGACGCTGCCATTCCCGACGCCCTATAACATGCTTCGTTTCAGTCAGAAGGCTGGTGAAGCAAAGAATCCTGTCTGGATGCAGGCGGCCTCTGCGCTGGTCAATCCGCCACGCTCCGCCGCCTGTCTGCATGGGAATATTGAGGTGGAGCCGCGATACCGGACTGTCGGCTTATTTATGACTAATAGCCGCCCCGGCAACGCCAGGGAGCGGTTCTGGCAATGGTCGCTGGATGGGAGCGGCGCACAATAGCGACGAGCCTGAGATCAGAGCAATTTGGCCAGGTGCCCCACATCCCCCATCGCCCCCGTGACGACTCCGAGACTATCGACCTGGCTGCAGGGCGATTCGGCAAGGCCATTAAAAATGTCTGCAATCACACGACGACCTTCGCCGGAGCTGTTCAGGTACGCCACCAATTTATGTGACGCCATATAGTTGCTTTCCGCGCTGGCGTTATAAAAGTCCTGATGCTCCGTAGCGAGCAGCTGGTTAATGGCGTTTTCGCTCAAATCAATGGGGAGCGCCTTGTAGGGCAGTCCGCCGTGTTCCAGGTACTCCGCCATGCCTTCGTTGAGCCATGTAGGCATGGGGCCGACCAGGCCCGCCAGAACAGCGTGAACCACTTCGTGCTTGGCGATAGCGACCGTGGTCTCCATCTGGTCCTCGTTAACCATATAAATGGTGTTGGCCCCGTGGGAGAAGAACGCGGCGGCGTTGAAACCGGGGAACACTTTTTTACGCAGGGCTTCGTACTCAGCGCGATCACCGTAAAGCTCCAGGTTAAGAATGATCTGTCTACGGCGTTCCGGCGCGAGATACGCTTCCAGTTGTGTATAAACCTGTTGGGCGGCGGCTCGGATCTTGTCTTCCACCAGGCCGTTGCGTGGCATGCCTTTGCTGGTCAGCTTGAAATCGAAATACTTCTTCTGTGAGGCGTAGCTTTCGCCCACGAATTGCGCGCTTTTGTTCTGGGCGCTGTCAGAAAAATGGACGCGTCCATTGGCGTCAGTCCATTTGTAAATCTGTGGGGTTTCCACGTCCCGGATGTCGCGAGTGGCGGTCTTTCCGCACATGGTTTGAGGCAGAGCGCTGTGCGCCATTTGCCGCAAAGCGCTCATGACATTGGGCGCTGCGTCTTTTGATGAAGTAGGCGATGATGCTGGCGCGTCAGGCATGGGTGTCCTGTCCGTCAACGATTCTGCTTCGGGCGGTTGCTGAGGTGTTTTACCCAGCAGGGCAAGTAAATTAGCTTCGTGCAGCCATGAGGGATCTTGCGGCAGGCTCAGCGCGTTCAGATAGGTTCTGCGTTGATCCGGCGTAGAGATAAACCAGACTGCGGGAACCAGCGCGACAACCACCAATAATTGCAGCAACCATCTTTTCATCTAAAAATTACATCCTCGTAAAGTGCGCTGGAGAGCCAAAAGACCGATTATAAACTGCCCGTGCAGCGCGCTTTAAAGGCTGTGTTGCAATAAATTGTTAACGGTGCGTTGTCAGGGCGTTGCAAGCGCCCTACGCTGAGACGCTGACCCCCAACTTAAATATGGCGAGTTTTCTTATCTCGCCGGTTCTGATTGAAGGAAGCCAAATGAGCGACGCCAGTGTTGAATTCGCTGATGCGCGCGTACAGGCGACATTCGCCGCGTACCCGGATGAAGTGAGAGCAAAGTTGTTGTTCCTGCGTGATTTGATTTTTGACGTGGCGAGAAACACTGAAGGCGTGGGCGAGCTGGAGGAAACGCTCAAATGGGGACAGCCCAGCTATCTGACTGCAAAGACGAAAAGCGGCAGTACCCTCAGAATCGATCGCTTAAAGTCCCCGTCCTCTGGATATGCGGTTTATTTCCACTGTCAGACAAATCTGGTGGAGACGTTTCGGCGCATCTATGGCGATGAGTTTCGGTTTGAGGGAAATCGCAGCATTCTGTTTGATATGGCGGACGATATTCCCGTGGAGGCGTTGCGTCATTGTATCGCAATGACGTTGACCTACCACTTGCGCAAAAAATCCAGTGTGGAAAGTTGAATAAACGAGAGGCGGTCGGGAGCCCAAAGCAGTGATAATTTTTCGTCGTATTATGATGGGCCTGGCTGTGTTGAGCATCGCGCTCGGCGTCTGGGCGTTTTGGATCGAGCCTGCGTCGTTGGTTGAAAATGAAGTCAGTATCGCCATTCATCCCTGGCCGCAGTCCTGCGATGGGTTACAGGTGGCGGTGATGGCCGATCTGCATGTAGGATCGCCGCACAATAGCTTATCCCGGCTGAGGGAGCTAGTTGACGCAACCAATGCGTTGAAGCCGGACCTGGTGTTGCTGGCGGGAGATTTTGTAATTCAGGGCGTGATTGGCGGCGAGTTTGCGGAGCCGCGCGACATCGCCACTGAGCTGGACCGGCTGCAAGTCAGCCTGGGCGTGTACGCCGTCATGGGCAATCATGACTGGTGGCATGGCCCACAATTGATCCTCGACGCCTTTACGGGAACCCATATCGAGTTTTTGGAAGACACGTCCAAAGAGCTGACCCAGGGGGATTGCCAGTTCTGGTTGGCTGGAATCAGCGATTATTGGGAAGGCGCGCATGATATCGGCAAAGCCCTTGGCGACATTCCCGCGGAGGCGCCTGTACTGGCGTTCACTCACAACCCTGATGTGTTCTACGACATTCCTCGCCACGTATCCCTGACTTTCGCCGGTCATACCCATGGCGGTCAGGTTAACCTGCCATTGATTGGTCGGCCCATTGTGCCGTCTCAATATGGCGAGCGATTCGCCATTGGGCATATTGATGAGGACGGTCGCCAGATGTTTGTAACCCCGGGAGTTGGGACCAGTATTCTTCCTGTGCGTTTTCGGGTTCCTCCAGAAATTTCCCTGGTCACGTTAAAATCCGTGGCGCAATAGGGCGCCGCGTGAAGCAGTTTGAACTGAAGCTATATCAAGTCCGAACTGGTCTACTATTTATAAAGCCGTTTGTGAATAGGTTGCAGATATCCGCCCCCATGCTGGGACAGCCCGCGTTATGGCGATTCGTATCTTTTTGCTTTTTATATTTGTCACCCTATGCAGCCGATCAGAGGCGGCGGATTTCAAGCTGGGCCTGCTGCATGGCGACGCTGAAATTTTCAGCTACGAAATCAGTGTCGTGCAGTTGGCGCTTAACTATGCGCCGGGCGAGCATACCCTGGAAGTGGTGTCTATGGGGGACGCCACTCAGGAACGCATCTTAAATCTACTGCACCGGCGCTCGGACATTCTCAATGTGTTCTTCACTGGATATAGCCGCACTCGGGAAGAGCGCTTCTTACAGGTCGATGTGCCCCTGACGAGAGGACTGTTGGGGCATCGGGTGTTCATGATCCGTGAAGATCATGCGGAAAAGTTCTCCCAAGTCAGCTCACTGGCGGATCTACAGACGCTGACGATAGGCTCGGGTGTGAACTGGCCGGATACGGACATATTGCGCTCCGCAGGCTTTACGGTGACTGAGTCCACTTACGCCAGCCTCTGGTTGATGTTAAAACGGGGGCGTTTTGACGGCTTTAATCGCGGCGTTCACGAGGCGGTTATTGAACTCGGTGAGCATGCGGGGGAAGGATTGATGATCGAGCCGCGCTTGATGGTCGCGTACAAGTTCGATTATTTCCTTTATTTGGGGAAAGACGATGTCGAGCGTTATCGCATCCTTACTCTGGGGCTGCGGCGAGCCTATGAGAACGGCGCTTTTATGAAGAATTTTAACTCCCATCCGGCCATCAAAGAGATGATCGCCGCTATCCATCCTGAACAGCGACACACCTTCTATGTCGATAACCCCTATCTAAGCGATAAGGTCAAAGCTATTGCCGACTCTTACTGGCATAAATTTTAAACGGCCTCTAGGAGCGTGATAGCCAGATATGATCCAGAGTGGCCAGCCTGACCACCTCAAGATGCAACTTGTGCGGCGGTGGCAGTTGTATGGCGCAATAGATGGCGATGGCGAGAAAGAGTCCGCTGGCCCACCAGTTATCGATGCTCACCGGCTTCAACGCGGTTCCAAATGAGCGCTTGAACTCCATATCCGCCAGATTAACCGCGTAACACTCGTCAAGAATAAGATGGACGATATAGCCGGCGAACACCATGGCTCCCAATGCCCAGGCGAAGTCCACGCCTTGATCGATGAAGCGCCAGCATAAAAACGCGGAACCCAACCCAAAGCTGGCGGCGGCCAACAGTGAGTGGAAAGAGCCGCGATGCTCAGTGAGGTGAGCGAACACCTGCAGCACGGCTATACGAACGGTGAGAAACGCCACCAGCATGGCGCCCCATAGCGGCAACAGAGGCAGGTCGGGGAACGTAAACAGTACGACAAAGGAAGCCATGACGCCCAGAGCGCTGAACAGTCCTTTTAATATGGCGGTGGTGTCTGCATCCAGGTCTGGCGCCAGGCCCGCCAAGGTCCCTGCTACCCACAGCGCCATGCCTTGCCCGGGGGTGAATAAACCGGTCAACAGCAGGGTAGAGGTCAGTACGCCGGATGCGGCGGCTCCGCCGAGCAGATGTGTATTAAAATTAGCCATTTAGCGTCGGTTTTCCTTATATGGGATATGGCGCGATTGGCCGGCCATGCTATACCAGCGCCGTTGAGCCGATCAAGCTGGGCAGTAGACATTTATGTCATTGTCTTAAAAAGAAAAAGAGACGGAAGGTTCCGTCTCTTTGCTGTTTCCCGAAGTTAGCGCTTACGAGGTCGGAAACAACGTCCGGCGATGGCCAGTGCGCCCAGCAGCGCCAGCATGAATCCGTCGATGGCCCCGCCACCGCCGCCTCCGCCAAATGATGGGCGGCTCTTGGTGTACATCGGCTGTTGCGAGTCCACCCGGTGAGATTGCGCAGGTTGTTGCGCTCGTACTTCGCGGGCGGACTCTTCACGTTGGATGCGATCTCCGATGCGGCGTTCCACCCCGTAATGTTCAAAGCGTCCCTCATCCAGCACCAGCATCGAGGTGTAGTCGGTCACCAGACCGTACTCGACGGCTAAATCCGTGACAGCCTGTTTACGGTCTGCATCCTCGCCATAATCCTGCTGCTGATCCATCAGATCTTCGATCTGTGCGAAGGCCCAGAGACGCTCCAGTTCAGGATGCAGGGTTCCGTCTTTGACTTCAAACTGAGTCTGATAGCGGATAGGCGACCCTGAGACTTTGCCTGTCAGCTCCACTTTCGCCTGCCCGGAACCGTAGTAATGACCGAACATCACCAATTGCTGGCCGCGGTAAACGCTGCCGATTTGTTTGGGGAAGACGTCTGCGGTTTTGATGCCGGAAATCTTCAAGTTGGCGCCATGCAGGGCGGCGTGGTCGACTTTACTGGCGGCCAGCATGAGCTGACCGATAATGTCGTCGCTATTGCTGACGCTGATGGCGAAGCCGTTACTATGCTTGGTGATCGCTTCCAGCAGAGGACGGTTGGCGGAATTGCCCATAATGAACGTGAACAGGCGAATATCCTTTTTCTCCAATAGTTCAATAAACGCCTTTTGTTTGGTTTCGCCGACATTGGCTTCGCCGTCGGTGACTAGCCAGATAGCGTTGGTGCGGTCTGCATCAAGTCCGGTGAGCGCGCCTTGAATGGCTGACATGAGGTTGGTGCCGCCGCTGGGACCCGCATTCTCGACGGCGCTGACTACCTGCTGCAGATTCTCCTGTGTCGCCTGCACCCATCCGTTGGTGATGTCAGTCGCGTTGTCATTGAACATGATGATGCGAACGCGATCATTGCTGTTGAACTTGGCGAACCCTTTACGCAGCCCTTCCAGCAAGGTGGAGAACTTGCCTGACATGGAGCCGGAGCGGTCCAGCACCAGCGTCCAGTCGCGCCCTTCGGTAATGGCCGGCAGGTCGTCTCCGGGCGTCACGGTGAGCATGAAGGTCCCTTTTTCTTTGCCGGGTTCTTTATAGGTGATCAAGTCGACGGAGCCTGGCAGATTCTGTTGTTGCCGCCAGTAGACCACGATGTCCTTATCCAGCCTGTAAGCGCTGGGAGCGGAAGCGGGCGCATTGGCGGCGCCTTCCTGAACGGCTGCTTGGCTTTGAGCGTCTGACTGCAGGGAAACTGTCCAGCGCTGCTCGTCCATTCGCGAGATCTGCGCCTGTGGATGCTCGGGTAAACGCAAGGCTTCCACCGGATAGCCGCTGCGTAAATCAAGATTGAAGCTGAAGCGTTCTTTCACTGTCTCGTTGGCGGTCCAGAAAGCCAGTTTTTCCTCATCCACACCGCCTTCTTCCAGTGGGTAGACGTAACGGCCGATTCCGGTGTCCACATGCACTGGCTGCAAATACACCAGGCGTATTTTGGTTTCCTGTTGCGGTAAGACCTGGCTGATGGAGATGTCGAACGTTTTATAGGCGTCCTGTTCGGTCAGACCTGCGTTGCGACCTTCCGATTTTTCCTGCTCATAGATTTCCCGGGCCTGTTTTTTCGCGACGACTTCGCCATGAACCGGCGCGCCGTTGATCCAATAAGTGAACTGGGAGACGGCGGCTTTTTCCGGTACTGGAAATGAGTAGATGGCTTCCAGAGGCTGGGCGTTGGGATTATAGAAAACCTGATCGACGGTGGTGATGGCGTATTCGCCTTCGATGGTGACGTTGACGTCTTGGGAGCGTAAATCCAGGTCTGGTAAACTGCCGCTTTGGGGTTTGAGTAATCCCGCCGCTTGCGCCGCGTCAGGATTGGATAGGGATAACATTAAGACGCAGGCGGAGAGAGATGCTAGTCCGGCCTTTCCATTTAACATATGCAATCACCTTTGCTATTGGGGAGAACGCCGCCGAAGATAAAAATGATGAGTTGTTAGATTTCGGCGGCTGCCTGGAGGCATGCTCACTCAGGCGTTAAACGTATTGAACTTTTTTGCGGGGAGTATTGTTTGACGATACCTCCGGTGTGATATGTGAGGCTTTGGAGCTTTTTATGCGTTGGACTGTCGTTTTTTTGGGATGGCTATGTTTTTGTGGCTTCGCCAGCGCGGAAGAAGAGGATTCGCTGGCGGTGATCCTCTACGCTGGCTACGGCTCCGCAGGTAAATTCACTCTGGAGGGGCGCGTCATTGAGCTGGACGAAGATACGGCGGGCGCAGCGCCGGAAGACGGCGGTGCGACCAATCTACGCCGCAATCTGGCGCAACTGTTCAACGCCGAGCAGGAAAATGTTGAGGTGCGCGTTCAGCTTGACGCCCAGCATTGGCGAGTGAAGACGGACGAGGAAGGCTACTTTCGGCTCGACGGTGAACTGGCGGACGCAAAACAGTCGGGCTGGCTGACGGTGACAGCGCATGCGGAAAGCGCGAAAGCTGTCGAAGGCGGGGTTTATATGGCGCCTTCTGAAAATCGCCTGGGGGTGATTTCCGACCTGGACGATACACTCATGATCAGTGAGGTGACGGCGAAGGCCTCATTGTTGAAAAATACATTTTTGAAGAATCCGCTTCAGCGTGAGGCGGTTCCGGGCGCTTCCGCATTTATCGCCAGTGTTATCGCCGATAATGCGCTATGGGATGCGTCGCCGGTCTTCTATTTGTCCGCGTCGCCACGGCAGTTGTACGGTAATATTACGCTGTTCTTGGAGCACAATGGTTTTCCTCGCGGCGTGGTGGTCGCCAAGAAAGTGTCGAATGAGTCCGACAGCGAGCCCTGGCTGGATCAGACGGCCTACAAAACCGCTCATATTGAAGATTTGCTGCAGCGTTTTCCGGTGGTGAATTTTGTTTTGCTCGGTGATGACGGCGAGCGCGACCCGGAGATTTACCGGGATATTCAGGCGCGTTTTGCTGATAGGATTGCGGCAGTGTATATACGCAAAGTATCTCCTGATCCTGAGCGGCCGGTTTACGAGGGGCAACAGGATCTGGCGGCGGCGATCGCCAGGATTGAGAACGCGCAGACGGGCGCAAAAGAGCGCTGAAACCTTGGCGCGGGATTTGTTAAAATCCATTTCAGTTAACTAATGGTTTGGAACGCGAATAATGGCTAAGTCTCTTCAAGAGCAGCTCCTCAAGGCGGGGCTGGTTGATCAGAAAAAAGCGAAACAGATAAAGCAGGAAAAGCGCAAGCAGGCGAAACAGACGCCGAAAGGTCATCAGGTCGAGGACGAGGCCAAGGTGCGCGCGCAGCAGGCGCGTGAGGAAAAAGCGCAGCGGGATCGTGAGATGAACCGTCAGCGCCAGGAAGAGGCCGACCGTAAAGCGCTGAAGGCGCAGGTTAAGCAGTTGATCGAGATGAATCGCATCAACCGCAATAAAGGCGAGGTTGGCTATCAGTTTGCGGATGAAGGCAAGGTCAAGAAAATCTACGTCACTCAAGAGCTGCAGGATGGTTTGGCTTCTGGACGTTTCGCCATCGCGAGAATGGGGGACGCTTACGAAGTGATCAGCAGGAAAGTGGCGGAGAAAATCCGCGAGCGCGCGCCTGAGTTTGTTGTGGTGCTCAACGATAACAAAAACGCTGAGCCCGACGAAGATGATCCTTACGCCGCTTATCAGATTCCCGACGACCTGATGTGGTAACGCTTACGGCGCTCAGGGTATGAGCGCCAGAACAGAGACTGGCGATCCTGAGCCGCCCCGTAGTCGCAGCAGGCCGATCACCAATGCGACGCCTTTGGGCGGCAGGCGGTTCAGGTTGGTCAGGCACTCCAGCACAATGCCGGATTGCGCCAGCGTCAGGTGATTGACCTGGTGTTCCACACTGGCCCCGGGATCGACGCCGTGGGTGTCTATCCCAAATCCTCCGACCTGTCTTTCTTCCAGCAAAAACCTGGCCGTCTCCGCCGCCAGGCCGGGAAAGCGCATGACGCCCTGCGCGTCCATATTGAAAAAGCGCTCTGGCGTGTTCCAGTAATGCTGGTAGCCGGTATAGAACAGAACTACGCACCCGGCGGGTATGACGCCATGGTTTTGTTCCCAGTGATATAAATCCTGCATGGTGACGGCGTAGTCCGGTTGCTCCTGCGCCTGGGCGCTGACATCAATCACCACCGCCTCCGGCGTTAGTTGCTGAGGGGAGTATTCGTCGATGGTCATCCCATTCTCAAAAAAACTGGCGGGAGCATTCATGTGAGTGCCGCTGTGCTCGCCGATCTGGAAACTGCGCAGGAAGTAACCGTCTTTTGCGATGCTGGCCTCGTCGGTGAAATGAACCGCCGGGTCTCCCGGCCACAGGGGGATATTGGCGTCAATGGGGTGGCTTAAGTCAATGATATTGGAAAACTGCAGTGTTCGAAGAGACATGGAGGATCTCGTTACCTGTTTGATCTGTTGGATGTATAAGTCAATCTGTCTGTCATTCATCCGCCTGACTGTTATAAAACAACCTGTCTGTTATAAAACAACCTATCTGTTATAAAACAAATAGTAGCGGCGAAAACAGAGTTTCGGTGTTAGGATGCCCTAAAACTCAATTCAGACATGTTGTTTTGTCTTGCCGGGCGCGCCCGGGTTTTGTGGATGCCCGCGCAGGGAAAGGGATGAAACGACGGTCGGCCTCCAGGAGATGTTATAGATGGAAACAGTTTCCCGACCTGTAGACAGCAGAGTAAAGCTGTCGCAACGCTACTTTAACCCGCTGACATTGGCGGTCTATGACTTGGCGCTGTTTGGTTTCATCGATAAGTACGCCTGGGGTTGTCCAACTGAGCGGGTATTGCGCCATTATCGCGATCATCTCAGCGCTAATCACCTGGAAGTCGGCGTTGGCTCGGGCTATTTGCTGGATCACTCAACTTTCCCCGCCAAGGAGCCGAGGTTGGCGTTGATGGATCTGAGTGAAAGCTGTCTCCAGAAAACCTCACGCAGGCTCACCCGTTATCACCCACAATGCTATCGTCGCAATATATTGCAACCTATCGAGATTGACGCCCCGGGCTTTGATTCCATCGCAGTGAACTATGTCATGCATTGTGTGCCAGGGCATTTCGAACGCAAAGGCGAGGCGTTTGGGCATTTGAGTCAATTGTTGAATGATGACGGCGTCCTGTTCGGCTCCACGGTGCTGAGCGTCGGGGTAGAGAAAGATATGTTCACCCGACTCTGTATGAGCAGCCTGAACAAAGCCGGCGTTTTCTGTAACGAAGAGGATTGCGCAACGGCGCTTCATGACGTTTTACGACGGTATTTTAATCGCGTCGAAATGGAAATAGTCGGTTGTGTGGCGTTGTTCGCCTGTCGCGATCGCAAAACTGAGGCTGAATAATATCGATGTCCGCGCCGCTGAGAGGGTTTCTGCTGACCCGACAATGGGATGATCTCGTCCCTGAGCAGGACAAGGCGCGGGGCGGACTCACCAAATCATTGGCGCTGCAGTACTGGATATTAACGGATCGCGGTCCGGCGCGACTGACTGTCAGTGACCAATACGCGGTGTGCTTTCTTGAAAGTTCGGCGATGCCTGTGGCGCGCCGCATTCTGACCAACTTGCTCGGCGACAGAGGCGGCGAGCGCCCTCCCTGGTATGAAAAAGAGCTTGAGCTGAAGGATTTTGGCGGGCAGCCGGTGCATGGGGTGTATCTGCGCGAGCAACGCAACCTTTATCGCGTGCGCGACCTGCTGACGCAGGCGGGCCTCTCACCAATGGAGGCGGATATTCATCCTACAGACCGTTTCCTGATGGAGCGCTTTGTGACCGGCTCGTTGGCGGTTCATGGCGAGGCGGTGGAAAAGGATGGGGTGCTGGAATTTCACAATCCACGCATCAAGCCCGCGCCCTATGCGCCTTATTTCAAGGTATTGTCGCTGGATATTGAGACGTCCATGGATGGGGCGCAGTTATATTCCATTGGTCTGGTGGCGACTTCTTATGGCGCGGATGTCGGCGCAGGCGCTGTGCAGCGGCGCGTGTTTATGGTGGGTAATAATGCGGAAGACAGCCCGGAATACCTGGTTTACTGCGCTGACGAAACGGAAGTTTTTCGGCGCTTTATCGCGTGGTTTGACGAGTTTGACCCGGACATTCTGATTGGCTGGAATGTCATCAATTTCGATCTGCGTTTTCTGCAAAAGAAAGCCGATGATCTGAACCTGTCCTTTCACCCGGGACGAGGCGGGACGCCCATGGACTGGCGCCAGTCGCGCAGCGACGACCAGCATTTCACTTTATGCATTCCTGGCCGAGTGGTGCTGGATGGCATTGATACGCTCAAATCCGCCACCTACAACTTTGAAAGCTTTTCTCTGGAGTATGTCGCCCAGCATTTGTTGGGACGAGGCAAGCTGATTCATGACCCGGATAACCGGGGCGATGAGATCACGCATTTGTTTCTTCACGATAAGCCCAAACTAGCCGCGTATAACCTGGAAGATTGTCAACTGGTGTGGGAGGTGTTCCAGCACGCCCTGTTGATTGAGTTCGCCGTAGAGCGGGCGCAATTGACCGGGTTGGCGCTGGACCGTTTCGGCGGCTCGGTCGCCTCTTTTGATAACCGCTATTTGCCGCGTTTACATCGGGCAGGGTACGTGGCGCCGATGCTGTCGCAGAATCCTGTAGGCGTGGGCAGTCCCGGCGGTTATGTGATGGATTCAATCCCGGGCTTTTACCGCAACGTGCTGGTGCTGGATTTTAAAAGCCTGTACCCCAGTATCATCCGCACCTTCAAAATTGATCCGCTGGCGCGTATCAAGGGCATTGAAATTGAATGCGGGCAGGACGTGCTGCGTGAAGATCTGTGGGACCAGCAGGAAACGGCGAAAGCGGACCGCAAGCAACTGGTTCCCGGCTTTAACGGCGCGGTTTTCTCCAAAGAGCATAATATCCTGCCGGATATTATCGGTGAGCTGTGGGCGGCGCGGGATGAGGCGAAACGCCACAAAAATGCGGCGATGTCGCAGGCGATAAAAATTCTGATGAACTCATTCTATGGCGTGCTGGGCACGCCGGGATGCCGCTTCTTCGATCATCGTTTGCCCAGCTCCATCACATTACGCGGACACCGGATTCTGTACCGCACCAAGGAACTGATTGAACAGCAGGGCCATCAGGTGATCTATGGCGATACCGACTCGGTGTTTGTCTGGTTGAAAGAGTACAAGCAAAGTCCGGCGGCGGAGATTGATAGCGTTGGAAAGCAACTGGCTGCAACGCTGAATCAGTGGTGGCGGGATTATCTGACGCAGGAATACGGCATCGAGAGCTTTCTTGAAATACAGTTTGAGACTCACTTTTTACGCTTTGTGATGCCGACCATTCGCGGTTCCGAAAAGGGCAGCAAGAAACGTTACGCCGGCTTGGCCGCCAGAGGCGAAGGTGAGCCGGAAATGGTGTTCAAAGGGTTGGAAACGGTGCGCACCGATTGGACGCCTCTGGCGCGTACTTTCCAGAAAGAACTTTATCGTCGCATTTTTCATAACGAGCCCTATGAGGATTACGTGCGCGACTTGGTCAGTGATATTCGCGCAGGCAAAAAAGACGATCAGCTCTACTACCGTAAGCGTCTGCGTCGCCGACTCGATGAGTATCAGCGCAATGTGCCGCCGCATGTGCAGGCGGCGCGTACGGCGGATCGCATTCGCGAAGAGCAGGAGCTGGCGCCCCGTTATCAGCGCGGAGGATGGATTGAATACGTGGTGACGGTAAATGGGCCGGAGCCTCTGGAGTACCGACGTTCCGCGCTGGATTATGACCTCTACGTGGAGCGACAGATCGAGCCTATCGCCGACGGTATCCTTCGTTTTATGAATGCGTCCTTTCAGGATATCGCCGGCGGACAGATCGGCTTGTTTTGATCTGATTTCCTAGTCGATAGGAATCAAGTTTGAGCCATTCCACTTCAGCCGCTTTCTCTCATACTGCGTTTCGCTGACTTGAACTTGCAAACTGAGAGTTTGAGTCGCGGGATCGGCGGTCAGTTCCGGCAGATTGCCCAGCCTCACGAAGCGCTTGGCGTTCTGGGAGTACAGCCAATAATCCAGAAAAACATGCTTGGCGCCTGCCGAGGTGGTGATAGCCAAATCGGGGAAACCGTCGAAGTTGATATCGTCGAAGGCGATATGGCCAATGTCGCCAGCGAAGAACACCGTGTCGGGGGCGATCTCCAGCCGTTGCTCCTGACCGTTGATGGAAGCCGCCACGGCCTGCAGCAATACCTGATCATCCGCAAGCGGCGCGAGCATCGGCGAAGCCTTGATCTGAAGCGCCGCAGACGCATGCTCACAGGTTGGGATGCGGCCGACGCCAAACAGACAGGCGTCTCCGTCTTTCGATATGGATTGAAGCGGCGAAACACCGCATGACGTAATGATGGGAAATAGAAGAAGCGCAACGCGTCGCATAAAAAGTCCTTCTCGTCGAAGCAAGAGTCAGACGCCCTAAGCGTCTGATGTCACATAGAGGAGCCGTACTCACATTAATGACTCCCCGTTTCCCGGGCGCATTTATGCTAAGCGCGAGACGCCGCAACGGCAATTCGTCTGTAAGGGCTAAGGCGTTTGGCGTTTAATCAACTATTCGACCACCACAAGTTCTAATCCGCGCCATTGGTAAGCTTTTCTATCGTATTGCGCGGCGTTGAGGCGGACTTCTGTGGTGAGCGTTTGCGTATCGGGATGGAGTTTGAATACAGGGTAGTTTCCAACCTTCACATAACGCTTCTGCTCCTCCGAGTAGACCCAGTAATCCAGATAAAGATTGGCGGCCCCTAGGCTGGTGGTGACGGCGATATCTGCATGGTTATCAAAGTTAATATCTTCGAACGAGATATACCCTCTGTCTCCCGGCAATAGTAATGCATCGGGCGACAGGGTCAGAGTTTGCCGACGCTTGCCCCGAGAGATGTTGATCGCAGAGATATGAAGCTCGTCGTCATTACTGAGATGGGTGGTCAGTGTTGCGGATATTTCATCGCCGCCGTCTTCAAAGTGACAGGTATCTATCTGCTCAGACTCAAATGCGCAAATCACTGGCGAGGCCTTCTGCACCGGCTGATTTTGAGCCTGCGAGCAGGCGGCTAGGAAGATGGTTAATAGTATGTACACTTGTCGCATAATTTGACTCTAAGGCATGAAAAAGAATTTGGCGCGATCAAGATAGTCTCGCCTGTCCTGTAAACCAGTGTAACCACCGTTTACACGATAAGTAACTCCACGGAGATCATCTTTGTCAGCTTTGATGTTTAAGCGACGCTTATTCCAAAACCACAGGCTTACATCCAATGCGTAGGCGGGAGTTAATGCCACTAATACCTCATTCCCCTTTTTCATGAGGTCTATTCTGGAATACTCGGCATACTCAGAGTAATTACTGCGACCGGTTAGCTGAATTAATCCTCGTCCTTTGAATCGAACACCATCGCCGGATTGTGTATTTCCGAGTGCTAGATTGCCCTCGTAATTGGCTCCGCTGGCCAGTTCTTCTGTGTATCTAAAAGACAGACTTTCATGGCCGACTTGGGCGAGAAAGTGCGCAGTGCGAAGTGGTGAATTTATCTGGTATCGGGAAAGATTATTTTGGAGTAAGGGAAAATACTTGTTAATTGTCGATGATTTCCCGTGCGCCATGATTGCCGTCAAAGCGTCTTCGCTTAATCCTTTCGTGACGCCCTGTTTTAGAGTTTTAAGTGTTTTTCCCTTTGGATCGACTTTTCCGTCAGGTTTGGATATTTGGACCGAGGATTTTTGAAATAACGTTATGGCCTGTATGGTTTTTTGGCCTATCTGTCCATCTATAGTTAACTTCGACTCTAAAAGAAAAGAGTCAGATGTATAAAGATTTAATGCTGCTTGAATGACTTTTACGTCTGTTTTTGAGTTGGTCCCGCGCAGGCCCACACTGCTCTTTATGCACATTGAATAACTTCCTTGTATGCGTAAGCGAATAGAAATCGAATTCTAAAAGGAACAGCTAAAACGGGTCACTCGGGTATAAGGTCTAATCTACATTGTCAGTAAGGCTTTAAGGTCTCTATTGACCTGCTCACCCCTAACGCGCCAGCGATCACTCTGCCTACCTCCAACAACCATCCATCACCGCCTTGTATCCCGACGATTTGTAGTCCTACCGGCAGGCGTCCGGGAAGGGTGAGAGGAAGGTTGAGTTGAGGGACGCCCAGGGCGTTCCAGACTTTGATCAGATCCGATGTGCCTGTGTTGAGAAGGCCTTCCGGGGCGGTGTGGGGCGTGCTGAGAGTGATAATGGCATCGTAGCCGTTCATGAATTGAGGGAGGGCGTCTGCGGCGGCGGTGATCGTGGTTTTAGCTGCGAGTTCTTCGGCGAAGGTCAGGCGTAAGCCGTTCTCAATCATTTCCAGCGTGGAAGCGCTGAGCTGGTTGCGGCGGCTGGCGTATTCGTAAGCCAGCGCGCGGCTGCCCTCCCTGTCGTTCACGATTTTATGACTGTCGGCCAACTGCTTCAGGCTGAACGGCGTGGAGGTATTTTGAATGTGATGTCCTTGGGAGCGCAGCGTTAAAAGGCTGGTGAGCAATGCCTCCTTGACCGGCGTTTCCACGGTAGACCAAAACTCGTCAATGACGCAGGCCAGTCGGAGAGGTCTGTTGATAGGAGGCGTCTGCAGCGATAAGTAAGGCTCCAGCAGGACCTCCGCGAGTAACTGCAAATCATCCATGCTGCGTCCATACCAGCCGACGGTGTCGAAGCTGGGCGCCAGGGGTTTGACTCCTTCCAGAGAGACAATTCCGCGAGTCGGTTTGAAAGCGAACAGACCGCAATAGGACGCGGGCTTGAGCAAGGAGCCCGCCGTTTGCGAACCCAACGCCACCGGGAAGAAGCCCGCCGCCAACCCTGCGGCGGAACCAGCGCTGGAGCTGCCTGGCGTGTGATCCAGCGCATGTGGGTTGCGGGTCGGTCCGGTATGCATAAAGGCGAACTCAGTAGTCTCCGTTTTACCCATGACGATAGCGCCTTCTCGCCGTAGTCGCGCCACCACGGAGCAGTCCCGTGAAGGGCGGTGATCTTGATAGATAGGAGAGAAATATTCTGTGGCAAAGTCGGCAGTGTCGAAGATGTCTTTTACGCCGATGGGGAGCCCGCTCAGTTTTCCTTTGCTGGGGCGGGAGTCTATCGCCTGAGCCTGTTGTAAAACTCTGTGTGGATCGAATGCAGCAAAGGCGCGGATGTCCGGCTCATAGCGAGTAACCTGAGCGATCAATGTTTCACATACTTCTTCCGCTGTGCATTCGCCGTCCTGAATGGATTTCACCCATTGCGCGCCATCGTTGGTTAAAGGTAGGGACACCGTATTTCTCCGTATGTTTCTGGACATCAGCGGAGTCACTTTATTGATTAATTTTTGAAATTTAAAACAATAAATTTTTAGCCTATTATCAAATTTTATTGATCAATTCGTTTATCCGACGCTGTCTATCTACATAGCTACAGAGGGCCAATCGACGATGTTGAGAGAGCTTAAAACCTTTCTGGAAGTCACTAAATGCGGCACATTCGCCGCCGCCGGCGATCGCATCGGTTTGACCCAGTCTGCGGTCAGCGCGCAGATGCAGCGTCTGGAAGAGGCATTGGGCTACTCATTGTTTGAACGCGCAGGGAGGTCGGCGCAACTGACGCCGGAGGGCCGGGCGGCGATTGGTAGAGCGGAACAGATTCTCGACCTGTTCGGCGGCATGTGCGAGGGGGCGGAGCCAGGACCTGTGCGCGGCGAGGTTCGGCTTGGGGCGGTTTCCACTGCGCAGGCTGGTCTGCTGCCGGTAACGATGTCTCATCTGCGTCGCGCGGGAAGCGAGATATCGCTGCGGATTATCCCCGGCTCATCGTTGCAGCTGCTGGCGCTGGTCGATAGCGGCGAAATCGATGCGGCGATATTAGTAGAGCCGCCTTTTGCCTTGCCTCGTGAGTTGAACTGGTCGCCCCTGGCGAATGAGCGTTATGCGTTGGTTGCACCCCATGACGCGCAGGAAAGTGACTGGCGCACGCTACTGACTGCGCATCGTTTTATCCGCTATGACCGCGGCGCATTTGGCGGTCGACTGGTGGAACGCTTTCTACGCCGGCATCGTCTGCATGTGAATGACTGCGCCGAGATGGATGAGCTCACAGGGATCGTCAAAATGGTGGAGGAAGGATTGGGTGTGGCCTTGTTGCCGATCTCGCCGGGATTGGATGTCAGCCAAGTGCGTGTTTTTGAATTAAAGGGTGATGTTTTTTATCGGCGTATTGGCGTGATTGAACGCTCAGAGCCTCGTTCCGCCGTATTCAGCCTGTTCTCTCGCGCTCTTGGCGAGGCCGCTCGCGAATTGTATGAAACCATCGACAGCAAAAAATAGAACGCCTTTTATGACAATGATTGCTACTTGCGTTCCTAACAATGTTTTACCTCTTTTAGCAGAACATAAGACTAGAAAAACGATGCGATATATCACTCTTTCATGTGTCTGGTTCTAGTGACAAATGGCAGTGTTCTTGTCTTTTGTGTTCGATTTCCGCCCCTGATCTCCAAAAGCATGTCACCGAGGGCATACACACTCTCTCTATAACCGGTGAACTTCCCCGCCCCTCAAACGTTGGGTTACATACCGACGTTAAATTAAAAATATGAACTATGTGTAATGGACTAGTCTTTATCCTGCTGGAGGCCCTGTGGTTTGTCGGTTTGCGCTGGGCCAAAGTGAAAATCAATCACAAAGGAAAAAAAGGATATGCAGTCAGTTAACGCGAAATTATCAGGTACGAGAAAGGAGCGCCGAAAGGTGAGTGGCATGGCGGCGCTGGCCGCGGCCATGCTTATAAGCTCACCAGGGTTTGCGCAGAACTTGGTGGAAGCGGGCTGTATGGAGGAAACCGCGGGTTTCAATGTGCAATGTTCGGCTAACGATATTCAGATAGCCGGCGTCGCCACGAACCCGGATGGAACGCCGCAACTTGAAATACTGGATGACGGTTGCGCTTATCAGGGAGATACGGTTGAGTTCACCGCTACGTTTGAGTTGGTGTCGTCGGCGAAAGAGCGACACGATATCGGCATCTACTTCGTCACTGACGGAGACCCGGAAGGGGACGGAGCCGTCAGTGGTTCATGCGCAATTTCCACATTGCCGTTTCAACCAGACCCTCCCTGGCTGGACTTGGACGGAACTAACGATCCTTTTCCTGGCACATCAGGGCCGTCAGGGGTGCAGGATACCTGTGGCGATATCGACAAGCCCGGGCATAATCCGCTGTATCCGACTATCACGATTACCGCTGTGTGTATCGACCCGGATGCCGACGGTAAGTTGAACCTGCCGTACTGCACCAGCTGGCGGCAGGCGGGGGCCAATGAGCTTTGCGTGACTCCCACGGATGCTTTCCCAGGATCGCCTTCGAAGTGTAAGTGCGACGAAGGGTTCAACGTGCCAATCGATGTGCCGCCGGCGGAACTGCTGGTGTCTAAATCCGCCTCACCGACTACGCTGACGGAGCCGGGCGGGACGGTGACGTTCTCCATTTCTATCACTAACGTGGGAGTCGATCCGTCTAACTCGGTGACGATGAATACGTTGACCGACGATATCTACGGCGACATCACCATGGCGGGACATGACGGCATAATCAGCACTACCTGCGCGACGCCGCAGACTATCCCGGCGGATGATCGCAATCCTGGCGGCGTGGACACCTATAGCTGTCAGTTCACCGCGCAGATCAATGCGAACGCCAACACTGTGGAGACCGATACGGTCACCGCCAGCGGCGTGGATAACAATGGTTACTCACTGTCGGGGCAGGATAGCGCGAGCGTCACCATTCTGGATTCGCCTCCGGTGCTGGAAGTGGTCAAAACCGCTTCGCCCACACAGTTGTTGGAGCCCGGCGGTCCTGTCACTTTCACCGTCTCCGTGAAAAACACGAGTCCGGCGTCCAGCGATCCCATTACGCTGAGTTCATTAGTGGACAACATTCATGGTGACCTCAATGGTCAAGGCGACTGCCAGTCCGGGCTTGTCATTGCGCCGGGGCAGGAGTATCTGTGCTCCTTCACCACCAATGTCATGGGCAACGCGGGCAAATCGGAGACGGATACGGTCACCGCTTCCGGCGCCGATGACGAGGGCAATATGGTGAGCGCCAGTGACTCTGCAACCGTGGTGATCGTTAACGTGCCTTCGGAAATTTCGGTGACCAAAACCGCCGATCCAGAGCAGGTCGATGAGCCGGGAGGCAATGTCACCTACACCTATACCGTGACCAACCTGTCCACCGTCGATGCAGTGACCATTGAAAACCTGGACGACGACAAGCTGGGCGATTTGAACGGCATGGGCGACTGCGCGCTGCCGCAAATCCTGTACTCCTCGCAATCCTTCACCTGTTCAGTGACCACCTTTGTCAGCGGCAATGGCAATACCTCGGTCACCAACGTGGTGCTGGCGCTTGGCGTGGATGATGACGGACAGGTGCTCAGCGCCATGAGCGACGCCACCGTCGACATCATCAATGCGCCGCCGGCGGCGACGCTTACCAAAACCGCGACGCGGGCGCTGGTGACGTTTGAAGTGACAGTGACCAATACCTCCGATGCTGAAGCGCTGACGGTCACCGCTCTGGTGGATGATATGTTCGGCGACGTAACGGTGGTTCAGGGCGATCTCTACAACACGACCTGTGTGACGCCGCAGGAACTGCAGCCCGCCGCGCAACCTGGAGACAGTTACACCTGTAGCTTCGAGGCCTGGGTGAACAGTGCGACTCATACCAATACCGTCACCGCAACCGTTGTGGATGACGATGGTTCGGCGCCAGTGTCGCCTTCGGATAGCGCAACGGTAACGCTGCAATAACGCTATTTTCTTTATTCTGCTGAACAGGGCCGGGCGCATACCCGGCCCTTTGCTTCCTCTCTTTCTCTCCTTGGTCGGCGACAAACCAGCTCGGTTGTCACTGCGTTCTTCCGCATGTTATGTTCAGCGCCATTTGGCGTCGTCGGATTTTCTGGCGCTTTTTCTGCGCGGACCTATGCTTTTAGCGCGCATGGAAAAAGGATGTGCTTAAAACCGGCGCGTGGTCACTGCATCGAAAGGAGATAGTCAGATGCGGCTTCAAGCATTCATTGCTTCCTTTTTTATGGTAAGTGTTTCAGTGGCGGCGACCGAGAGTGCCCCTGAGGCGACGCCCGCGCCTGCGCAGTCGCCCGTGCAGGAAAAGTCGGCGCCGACCCCTGACTCCGGATTTATCCCTCCTGCGGAACAGGGCGTTATTTCGCACCGAGACATGGCGTACGTGAGTAACGGCCATGCGCAACAGAAGTTGGACCTGCACCTTCCTTCCGCCGGTAAAAATATCCCGCTGATTATCTGGATTCACGGCGGAGGTTGGATGAATGGCGATAAAACCCAGGGCGTTCCCATCGGTTATGTGGATGAAGGCTATGCCGTCGCCAGCATCAACTATCGGCTTAGTAATGTGGCCAAATTTCCCGCGCAGTTAGAAGATGTTAAGGCGGCGGTGCGCTGGTTGCGCGCCAACGCAGGACAATATGACATTGACCCTGAGCGCATTGGCGTGTGGGGCGCTTCCGCCGGCGGTCATCTCGCCGCGTTGTTGGGAACGACGGGGGACGTGGAGGATTTTGACGTGGGTGAAAACCTGAATGTTTCCAGCCGGGTGCAGGCGGTGGTGGATTACTTTGGCCCCACTGATTTTCTTCAAATAGACGAGAACCGTCTGCCCGCCAGTGAGTCTCACGACAAAGCGGGCTCTCCCGAATCCCGTTTGATTGGCGGCGCAATACAGGACAACAAAGACAAAGTTGAGCGGGCGAATCCCATCACCTATGTCAACGAAGGCGACGCGCCTTTCCTGATTGTGCATGGCGACGCTGATCCCATCGTTCCTCATCATCAAAGCCAACTGCTGGAGGCTGCGTTGAAAGCGGCGGAAGTGCCGGTGTCCTTTTATACGGTAAAAGGCGGGCAGCATGGTCGTTTCAATGACGCAAAAGTGGTCGAGCTGACCAAGGCGTTTTTCACCAAGCACCTGAAGCCGGTCGGCTATTGGGCGCTGAATTGATTTTGGGCGAAGCGGGGGCGTGATGAAAACCGTCTATTGCGCGATTTCCTTTCATGGTTTCGGGCATCTGGCGCAAGTAGCCCCGGTGCTGAATCGCCTGATGCGTGAGCGGTCGGATATCGAATTGATCATTCAAAGCGAAGCGCCGCTGTCGATCCTGCAAACCTGGCTGCAGTGTCCGTTTCGTCATGTCATCAGGCAAACGGATTTGGGCATGCCCATGTTCGACGCTCTCAAGGTCAATGTTCAGGCCACTTATGATGCGTACCTGAATGAATATGAGACGTGGGCGGAGACGCTGGCGACGGAAACCGCGCACTTGCGTGAGCAGAAGCCGGATTTGGTGCTGACCAATATCAGCTATCGATTATCCGCCGCAGCGGGAGAGTTGGGTATTCCTTCCATGCACTTCTGCTCGCTGAACTGGGCCGATATATTTCTTTCCTACTGTGGCGACAGGCCCAGGAGTCAGGAAATATACGCGTGGTTATGCGCTTCCTATAATCAGGCCCAGGCGTTTTTGCGGGTGACTCCTGGGATGCCGATGACGGGCATGGCCCATGTGAAGCCAATCGGGCCGATATCGCGGTCCGGTGTCCGAAGCGATTTGCGTGAGGCATTTCAGCGCCCGGACGCGGACAGATTCGTGTTGGTGTCTATGGGCGGCATGCCTTACGCCATTCCTTTTCACGACTGGCCAACCACTCCGGGGTTGGTCTGGTTGACAGGGGAGCCGGTAAACGGCCGGGATGACTTTATCTGCTACAAAGATTTCCCAATTCCGCATATCGATCTTCTCGCCAGCTGCGACGCCGTCGTCACCAAACCCGGCTACGGCACGCTGGCGGAAGCGGCGGTGAATCAGACGCCGGTGTTGTACCTGCCGCGGCGGGATTGGCCGGAAGAGCCTTATCAGATTGAATGGCTGCAGGAACATGTCCCATGCCAGGAAATCGATGAGCGGCGCCTGTTCAGTGGCGCGCTTGGCGACGAGCTGAATCAGATCTGCGCTGCGCCGCCTATGAAGCCTCCAGCTTTGACGGGAATTGACGAGGCTGTCACGGAGATTCTCGCCTTATTGGCCTAAGGGCTATAAAAAAACGTAAAACGTAAAACGTAGAACGTAAAAAGGGGCGCTAGCGCCCCTTTAATGTCTGCAATGTCTGCGACAGTTTTATACTGCGCGTTTCATACTTGGCTTCAGTAGTTGAACACCTCGCCCAGCGCGTCGCCGGGACCTGGCTGAAACAGCTGTCCCGCCGCAGGACTGTAAGCGTAGAAACGATGGCGCAAGGTTTGTACTTGCGCATAATGCGATGCCGGATGAGTGATGCTGTAACGGTACGAGCCATCGCTGTTAGCGGTTTCCTGTGCGCCGTTCTGTAAGCCGCCATCCGCCTTCAACAAGGGCGCCCAGAAATAGCCGGGGCCGCCGTTTTTCTCCACAAATAACTGCACGCGCTCCATCCTGCTGGTTAGCGTGATGGAGTAGGTGACGCTGCCATCCGCGTTCTTTGTAATGCCTTGCGGCTGCGGATCTGGTCCGGGCGCGTCGCCGCCCACTTTCACATTGACCTGCGCTCCGCCTACAAACTGATGGTCGGCGTTCGCCAGCTTCACGGCGATAGTGTGTTCTCCGTCGGAGAGCCCCGAGATCGCGATAGGGGAGGCGTCATAGCGTTCACCCTGGTCGACGCCATCCACGAACCAATGCAGATGACGACCGTCAGCGTTCATTTCCCAGTTGCGCAGTGTGAACGCCAGATCGAAATTACTCTCTACCTGGCTACCCTGGGCCGGGGAGACAATTGACGCGGATGGCGTTTTCACGGCAGGTCCGCCGTCTGCGACAGGGTCAACAAACGGGAAGCGGGTGTAGGCGAGGAGGTCTTCGCGCTCCGCGGGCGACATGGCTGAGAAGGCGTCGCGAGAGGCGGCGGCCTCACCACCATGCCACATGATCGCTTCTTCTATGGAGGTGGCGCGACCATCATGCAGATAACGGGCGGCGCCGTTAACTTCCGCGAAGTGCCCGATGGCCCATAGCGGCGGCGTTCTCCACTCGTAACCGGTAGCGGCGTATTCCGGGCGCTTGTCGGCGAGTTCTGGTCCCATGTCGTGCAACAGGAAATCGGAGAAGGGTTGGATAACCTGATTGCGGAGCGAGACGACTTCAAAGTCCGGTGAAGTGGTCATGGTGGGAATATGGCAGCCGCTGCAGTTAGCTTCCTTGAACAGCTCTTTGCCCCTTAGCTTGCTGGCTTGAGACGCCTCGTCGGCGAAAAACTCCAGGTTGGGCGGCACGGCGAGATGACGTACGTAGGATTCGATCTTGTGCAAATCTTCCATGGAAAACTCGGCGCCGTTTCCGAAGAGGGGGTTGGTGATTCCCATGTCCTCATGGGCCGCCTTGGCGGTCTGTTGTAAGACGCTGGATTGTCCGGCCTTCCAGCCATATTTGCCCAGGCGCATGGTTTGCGACTGCCTGTCCCACACATAGTTGGCTTTGCCGGAGATGCCGTCGCCATTGGCGTCATCGGGATCGGCGAAAGCGAGTAGGGTGGCGTCGGAGATGGCGTCAATCAAACCCATGCCGGTCAGCTGCGGCGCAATGCGGGGTGAAAACAGAATATCGCCACTGTCGATGGGAGAGTCCAACGTCCAATCGTAAACAGGTTTGTGCAGAGTATAAGCGCCGCCGCCAATATGGTTGCGGACAATGTTTTGGTACGTCACGGTCGCCTGGCCTTCGCCGGCGCCGCCATCTACGCTTTTATCCTGTAGCTGCCCACCGTAAGTAGGATGCGGAACGGGTCCGCCGTGAGCGTCGGTTCCCTCAATGCTGAGCGCTAACAGCATGGACTGCATCGGCTGGCCGGGCTCTGGCGGCGTTCCGCGGCCGTCATTGGTGTGGCAGGCGAAACAGGAGCTGTTGTTGAACTGAGGTCCCAGTTGGTTCGCCAGCGTGACTGGCGTGCGAGCCCGTTGAGGGAAGTCGATATATTGCTTGGGAGAGGGCTGGTCGCCGATGCAATCGTATTTGGTCTGAGGCGCATGCAAGGCGATATCTGGATTGCTCTCGCCGAAGTCGGTGTCGAACAGCGTTTTCCCCGCCAGGAAGTTTTTCATTTCCTGGCCGCCGATATTGACCAGGTGCTGGGCGAACAGAAACTGTTTGTCCTGAATGATGTTCGGCGTGGTGGCGCCGCCGGGTGAGAAATAAGGATGCTGGCGCTCCTGAGAGAGACGTCCCTCGCCAATGCGGATGCGGAAAATATCGTTGTAGTACTGCTGATCCGTGCTGGCGCGCTTGAACGTCCATTCCAGATCAATCAGTTGGCCTTCTGTGACGTCATTGATGACATAGCGCCAGGTATTGGCGTTGACCTGCTCCATGTCGCCGCCTTTATCGAATTCCGCGCGGTAGCAGACATCCTGCTTGTTCAGCGGGTCAGGCACGCCGATGTGGTCGCTCCAACGAATATCGCCGTTATCGGTAGGATCGTCGGTCACGACTGTCATTTCCAGGCGGTCGCCCCAGTCTTTGAAGGTGGCGATGTAACTGGTGCCGCTGGTGTAGCCGGCGACATAGTGATCAAAGCGGCCTTCGCCCTCGTGTCGATCGCGAAAACGACCGCCGAAGGTAAAGGTAAGAGGGTAGGCGGGTTTTGAGAAACCTTCGCCGACTCTGTATTTGAACCAGCCGCTATCCACCGGCAGTTCTGCGAACTGGGCGTCCAGCACCTGGGTGTAGTAATACTCAATGCGGTCGCCATCGTTTAATCCGGAAATCTGGGCCTCAAAATCGGTTTGTGAAGCGGTTTCCGTCAACTCTTCAACCTGTATTGGCGAGCCATTGATGCGGTAGTTGATATATACCCGTTCCGTGGGGGAGCGCAGGTTGAGGGCTTGGGGAGAATGAAAGCGCAGCATGGCTGAGCCGCCATTCATCTGTAGTATTTGCGTGAACTCGCGAGGGTCGCCGGGATCAGCGGCGTAGGCGGTTCCTGAAAGCAGCAGTAGAGTCGTCAGCAGCTTGTCCATAATGGAGTCTTTGGTTTTCATAGGCGGTCTCTTTATGAAAGCGTTACCATTTTTATCTTAAGGAAAGCGCATACATCTAAAGCTATCCCTGTTTGGTATTGGCCAGTTCAGGCTTATACAACGCTCAGGCGGTGAGATGAATCGGTAATCCGGACTAGCATTTCCCTTCATGCCAGATGGAAGCGTTGACGGAACTGGCGATGTTTGTTCTTTTTTAATATTTATTTTCAAATAGTTATCTCCATATTGCCTCCTTGTTAATCCGTTATTAACTCTCTGTTCAAGCGATCTGATTTTTATGAATTTTGTGAAAGCGTTTTCATTGTGGCGTTAAGTATAGTCGTTATTACGAGACACGAGACACGAGACACGAGACACGAGACACGAGACACGAGGCCAATTAAAAGTGGATTAGGATAATCGCGGTTATTTATTTGGATAATTTTTTATTTTTATAGATATAAAGTCCATTTTATGAGCCCCCTCATTTCTCCGTAATAAATCAAGAAATAAAAATTAAGTTATTTAATATCAATAAGTTAAAAAATATTTCCGGATTATTTGGGAAAGTTGGCATGTGGGCTGCAATACATCTGGCAAGTAAACAAACAATGTCTTGGAACACTGCGACAGAGTCTGATTACCAGATTAGATAGCAGTGAAATTCAGTAAAGCCGAATGTATTGTCGGCGGGAGTAAAGAAATGGCGAGTAAAACACTATTCAACACCCAGCGCGGAAATATGGCGCCTGCGGCGGACACCCTTAATCAGGCCGGCGGCCTGGCTTATAAATACTCCGCAGAGCATGCGCTGGCGCAGTACGCGGTGACCGGATGTTTCACCAGCACATTCTATGCTTCCGCTGAAGATCAGTTGGAAAAAGTCATGGAGTTCGCCGCTCAAGTGGAGCCTGAGTTTATCGCAAAATTGGCGGTGTTCGCTCGGGAGCGCGGCTTCATGAAAGATATGCCAGCGCTGTTGACCGCCATTCTGACAGTGCGGGCGCCGGAACTGGTTCCTGCTGTGTTCAAGCGGGTCATTGATAACGGCCGTATGGTGAGAAACTTTGTGCAGATCATGCGTTCCGGCGTTGTTGGGCGTAAATCCCTGGGAACCATGCCCAAGCGGTTGGTGAAAGAGTGGATTAACGCCCGCGGCGAGTCTTCTTTGTTCATGGATTCTGTTGGCGCGTCGCCTTCGATGAAGGATGTCATCAAGATGGTGCGTCCAAAGCCGGAAAACCTGATGCGGCAGGCTCTGTACGGTTATCTGATCGATAGAGAATACGATGCGGAGAAGCTGCCGCAGGTTGTGCGGGATTATGAGGCCTTTAAGGCGGATCAGTCCCAGCCGCTGCCGAAAGTGGAGTTTCGGTTGCTGACGGCGCTGAACCTGACGCAAGCGCATTGGGCTGGCATCGCCCGCAATGCGGGATGGCAGATGACGCGGATGAACTTGAATACCTTTGCGCGGCAGGGCGTGTTCAATGAAAAAGGAATGGACCGTGTGATCGCTGACCGTCTGCGTGATGAGAACGCCATTCGCAAGGCCAAGGCGTTTCCGTACCAATTGATGGCTGCCTACACCATGGCGGGCGAAGGTGTGCCTAAAATGGTGACGGAGGCCTTGCAGGATGCGATGGAGATCGCGCTGCAGAATGTGCCGGCGCTGGAAGGGCGGGTTGTCGTGTTGCCGGATACCAGCGGGTCTATGACTCAGTCGGTATCAGGTTATCGTCCCGGCGCTTCCAGTAAGGTGCGATGTATTGATGTCGCCGCTCTGGTGGCTGCGGCTATCCTGGCGAAAAACAAGGATGCGGAGATTCTCCCGTTCGCGACCTCAGTGCATCAGGTGCGTTTGAATCCCCGGGATTCGGTGATGACCAACGCGACCAAACTGGCGCAACTGGGCGGCGGCGGAACGGACTGCTCCGCGCCTCTGGTAGAGCTGAACCGGCGCAAAGCGGAGGTGGATACGGTGGTCTTCGTTAGTGATAACGAGTCATGGATTGATACGAACAGCCGTTATGCGGGGTACAACTCAGGGACGGCGGTAATGCAGGAGTGGCTGAAGCTGAAGCAGCGTAACCCCAAAGCAAAAATGGTGTGTATCGATGTTGTGCCCAATGCGTACACCCAGGCGATGGAGCGTGATGACATCCTGAACGTGGGAGGATTCTCCGATCAGGTGTTCACAGTGATGAAGTCCTTTTTGAGCGATAACCCACAGACCTGGGTGCGCACCATCAAGGAAATCGAACTGTAGCCAGGGATCTTGGTGGAGAAAAAGGCCGCCTGCGGGCGGCCTGATTCGAAGGCTTAATTTTTGATATCGGCGAATGCTTGTATGACTCCATACCCGGGTTCGAGTCCCGGTGGCCGGGCGCGGCTATAGCTCAGTTGGCAGAGCGAGCGTCATACCAAACTGTTGTCGTCGAAGGGAAAGGATTCTGAGTGCGTCTCCCCATCGCGCGAGCGTAATGGAAGAGCGCTTTATGGAAAATAAGTAAGAGTTTTCAGATTTAAACGGCGAATGCCAGTATGACTACATTAACCATTTGGTCCCGGGTTCGAGTCCCGGCGGTCTCTGACCGTAGCTCAGCTGGTAGAGCAGATGACATGTCATGCGCCCTTATTGTCGCCGCGTTTTTTTAAGGCCAAATGCCGGTCAGGATTACATCCAAAAACATCCAGACCACAACTTGTTGGCCGCCCAATGTTGATTTTGGCGAATGCCAGTGGGATTACATCGCTGTTAACGACCAGGTTGCGGGTTCAAGTCCCGTTCGCGCGGAAGTCTTGCGCGGTAGCTCAATTGGATAGAGCAGGAAAGTATCTCACACATATTTGTCGCCGAAGGGAAAGGCTCGTGAGAGCGTTTCCCCATAACATGAAGGTTATGGGAAAGCGTTTTAAGGAGAGATAAACAGACGTTTTTAAAGTTAAACCGGCGAATGCCTGTATGACTACATAGGAGCGCGAGGTCCCGGGTTCGAGTCCCGGCGGTTGGCTGACAACCGTAGCGCAGTGGTAGCGCGAGCGTAGATGTCATACGACTTTTTTGTCGCTGGTCTTTTTAGGCCAAATGCTGGTCAGGATTACATTTTTCCCAAATAACTTCCTGACGGTTTTTTGTTGGCCGCCTTAATTTAGTTTTGGCGAATGCCTGTGTGACTACACCACTTTTAATGGCCAGGTCGCGGGTTCGAGTCCCGCCCACGCTTAAAATGGCGTGGTAGCTCAGTCGGGAGAGCAGGATTGTCACACACACTCTCGTCGCCGAAGGGAAAGGCTTGCAAGAGCGTTTCCCCATAATGAGTAAATTATGGGAAAGCGCTTTTGCATCTGATGCAAGAGTTCTTTGGTAAGTCGGCGAATGCCCGTATGACTACATCGGGGCTGCGAATTTTCGGGTTCGAATCCCGGCGACTGTTTACAGTTGTGGCCCATTGGTAAAGGCGCGCGGTATATGCGTCATACAAACTTTTGTCGCCGACTTTTTAGGCCAAATACTTTGCAGGGCTACATATTCCGTGCCTTGCGCTACGCTTGTTGGCCGTTTTTGCTCTTTTTAGCGAATGCGTATAAGACTACATACTGAAACCATGCTGCGTCTTATGCATTTTTGTCGCTGAAGGGAAGCGCCCACAAGAGCGTTTCTCCATAACGCCAGGACTGAGGAATATCCTGAGTCTCAGCTTGGGGCGAATATGGAAAAGCGTTTTATTTTCTCTATTGCTGTAAATTATCTGTCTGAAGCTTGTTGGATATCAGGGTGTGCAGATGAAGACAGTTATTGTGGCGGTGCTTTGCCTCTCGCTTGGGTTTGGGATTGGATATTTTATTCAGTGGAGCGAGTTCGCTGGGCGGGTTGAAGATGCCGTCAGTCGAGAAATTGCTTTACTAATGCGCTTTCCGGTCCCCTCTTGTGACAAAGTATTAAGGAACAGCGATACACGGGTCAGTGTCTCCCAAGGCGGAGATCAATCTCTCTGGTTTTATGAGAAAAGCAGCGATACTTTGCGAAGAGTCGTCGTCTCCGCTGACCTTGTCGTCGGGTATGAAGAAATATCGCTTGGCTGTCAGTAGCGTGGATTGAAGCTCGGCGCCTAAACGTGCGCAAGCTGCGTTCGTGTGATGCTATGCCCAGAGTAATCTGAAATTATGGACGGTTAATTTCGACGATATGCCAGGTGACGTCGGTATAAGTGACCTTAGTGTCCGCTAGCGCCGCAACAGGGGCATTGATGCTGTCTTTTAGGTAGTCAGCGATGATGAGCTGGGTGTTGGCCAGCGTTTCCTCCAGCGTGCCTCCCACGCCGCAAACCAGAAGTCCGGGTATCGACGAGAAGTAGTCCGCTTTCTCACTTTGCTTGACTGCGACCCGGAAAACTAACTTGGTCATAGCACTCTCAGTTCTTGTAATAATGTAGAGCCATGGTATCCGATGGCGGCGGGTTTCTCCGATAATTATTTCGCGGTTATTTGTGAAACTTTGTTAAATAAATGCCCGATAAATGGACTTTTTCTGCACGTTGATCGCTATATCGACAACTTTTCTGGTATCGCCATGAAACGCCCCATGAACGGGGCGTTTAACGCTTTATAGATGTGGCGTTGCCTGGGCGCTCTAATAACGGTTCTTCTCCGCAGGGTTTTCGCTCAGATATTGTACAAACTCCCACTCGATGCCGTTAGGGTCGAAATAATAGGCCCTGCGGCGAAACGGATGCGCCTCTGTTTCATAACCATCGTAACCGCGCTGCTGCAAACGTCCTGTCACGCCATCAAGATCCTCCACCACCATGCCAATATGGTTAATGCCGTCGTTGATATAGCGGGTGCTGACATCGCTCAGGTGGTTATCGCACTGCTGTAGCGCGAAGTAGAAGCGGTCATTGCCCACGTGGGCCCATCTGCCGTTTTGACTCATCAGATCGCCTTCGCCCCGTAATGCAAAGTCGGGGAAAGCGGCTTGCAAAAACTCCATGGACTTTTCGATGGATTCAACGGTGATGTTAGCGTGTTCCAGATACATGATTCGTTCTCCATTGTCGCCCTGGGGGGCGTATTTGTTGTTAGGTTTATTTAGTAAAGCGTTTGCTTTCCAAATAGGTTATTCCTGTTCTTTTCTTTAGTAAAGCTATCGCTTTACTAAATTTTTCCTATCAACGTATACTGAGGCGCTATCCATTCATTGTAGGAGCGAGACTTCTTTGACGACGCAGGAAGACAGCGGCGAGCGCATTCTGTACTTGATTAAATCCCGAGGGCCGGCCAGCGCTCCCGAATTAGGCGGGATGCTGGGCATGACCACCATGGGCGCCAGACAACACATTGCAAAGCTGGAGCAAGAGGGCCTTTTGTATAGCGTAGAGGAAAGGAAGGCGCGTGGACGCCCTGTCGCGGTCTGGCGTCTGACGGAAAAGGCGCAGAGTCGGTTTCCGGATAGTCACGCCAATCTGACCGTCGACTTGATCGCATCCACCCGTGAGGTGTTTGGAGAAGAGGGGTTGGATAAGCTCATTGAGGCGCGCAACGCCAAACAATTGCAGAGCTATTTAACGGCGCTATCTGTGTATCCTGATGTGTCAGAGCGAATCGCCAAACTGGCGGAGCTGCGCAGTGCGGAAGGGTATATGGCGGCCGCGTTTTTTGAGCAGGACGAAGGCGTCTGGTATCTGGTGGAAAACCATTGTCCTGTTTGCGTGGCGGCGCAGCATTGTCAGGGATTATGTCGAGCGGAGCTGCAAAATTTCCAGCGCTGTTTTGAAGAGCTTGCAACGGTGGAGCGTACGGAACATGTGTTGAAAGGCGCGCGTCGCTGCTGTTATCGGTTTACTTTGAAAGCTTAACCTTGAGCGGGCGCGCCTGTGACGTGCGGGATTACAGTGATCCGGTTGCGTCTTTCTCAATGGCTTCCGCCAATTCGCTCAAGAACGCGCTGCGTACTTTCAGTTTGGTGTTCTTGTGCGCTTTCAAATTCAACGCCGTCATTTTTTTGGCTTCCTCCATCGCCCTCGCCATCAGTTCTGACTCTTCTACCACAATATCCAGGAAGCCGGCTTCTCTGGCCTGTTGAGGCGCAAACATTTCCGCGTTGATGACGCAACGGTTGAGGTATACCGGCGCCAGACGCGCGCGGGCGATAGAGATGCCGGCGTGATGCATGGTCATGCCGATCGCCACTTCATTCAGGCCTATTTTATAGGGGCCTTCGACGCCAATACGCAGGTCTGCGGACAGCAACAGGAAGGCGCCTTTGGCGACGGCGTGACCTGGGCAGGCGACGATAATAGGCATGGGAAAAGAAAGCAGGCGGTGAGACAGGGTGGACCCTTGTTTAACCAGCGCCATCGCTGACTCCATGCTTTGCGTCATGACTTTCAAGTCATAGCCGCCGGAGAGCATGCCCGGTGTTCCTGTGATGACCACCACGGCCTTACTCTGTTCCGCAGCGTCTAATGCTGCGTTGAACTCTTCGATCAATTGCGGGGAAATGGCGTTGACTTTGCCGTTATTTAGCGTGATGACGGCAATATTGTCCTTGAGTTCATAACTCAATAACTCGCTCATCGTGGACTCCTTAACTGTGTGTGTTTGCTGTGTTGTTATATGACTTATCAGGCGGCGTATTATGGCACATAAAGCCTTGCAGGGAGCCGATTGAGAAGGCCGAGAATGCGATTTATGCACGCTAACCCATTGTCCAATCGAGACTATTGGGATAGTCCACTAAGGGTTGACATTATAAAGTGTGAGCCTCTTCACATTAATTAAACGTGAGGGATAACGGCCTTCGGTAATTACCTACCTAAAGCCCGGACTAACCCCTTCCGCATAGACTCAATCTGACTACTATAGACTGATCGCGCCTAAGAGGAGTTGTATAGGGCGAAAATGATAGCCGGCCAAAAGCAGGCCTATCAGATAAAAATAAATCTCCTATATGGACTGGAGGAATAAATGCTAACGAAGAAGACAAGCCTATCCATGGCTTTGAGCTCCCTTACTCTTGCTCTCGCCACCGCCGCTCATTCGGCTCCCCCTTCACGCAGTGATCTCTTGAACGAATTCTGGAGCCCAGACCGCCTGCATCCACTGGAATGCCGCTTTGGCGTTTTAAATAACTCCCCATGGGGGCTGCCTCGTTGTATGCAGGCTAAAAACGTCATGGCGCACCTGCAAATGCTGAACGATATCGCCGGCGCTAACGACGGCACTCGCGCCGCTGGCTTGCCGGGTTACGAGGCTTCCGTCGACTACATCAAATCCACGCTGGAAAGCGCGGGTTACAACGTGACGCTGGCTCCATTCCCGTTCAACGCGTTCTATCCGCAGGGTCCGGGAACTCTGGAATCCACCGCTCCAGACACCACTTCCTATGAGTGGGAAGTTGATTTCTCTTATCTGTCGCAAACCGACGCAGGCGATGTAACAGGTCCTGTGGCGGCGGTTGATCTGGCGTTGGGTCCGGATAACGGCTCTACCAGTGGATGTGAAGCGGAAGACTTCGCCGGCTTCCCGGCAGGCTCCATCGCATTGGTTCAGCGCGGTTCCTGTACTTTCCAGATCAAAGCGGAAAATGCAGCGGCGGCTGGCGCAATCGGCGTCATCATCTTCAACCAGGGCAACACTGAAGACCGCAAAGGTCTGATGAATGCTACCTTGGGCGATGATTACACTGGCGGCATTCCTGTTGTGTTCGCGACCTACGACAACGGTGTTGCATGGTCCGGAACTGAAGGCTTGCAGATGCACGTCGTGACTGACGTCGTGAGAAAGCAAACCGAGACAGTTAACGTGATCGCTGAGTCCAGAAGAGGCAATCCGGACAACGTCGTCATGGTCGGTTCGCACCTTGACTCCGTCTATGAAGGCGCTGGCATCAACGATAACGGCTCCGGTAGCGCTGCGTTGCTGGAAATGGCGCTGCAAATGCGTCGCGCGCATCCACGCAACAAAATCCGCTTCGCATGGTGGGGCGCTGAGGAATCAGGTCTGGTTGGCTCTACACACTACGTGCAGAACCTGCCGGAAGACGAGCTTAAGAAAATCAAGGTCTACCTGAACTTCGATATGATCGCTTCTCCGAACTTCGCTTATATGATTTATGACGGCGATGGTTCTGACTTCGGTCTGGAAGGTCCTCCTGGGTCCAAAGCCACTGAAAAACTGTTTGAAGACTACTACAAGCTGCGTGCGCTGCCTTATGAAGGCACCGAGATCAGCTTCCGTTCCGACTATGCGCAGTTCTTCACTGACGGCGTAGCCTTCGGCGGTCTGTTCACTGGCGCGGAAGTCGCGAAGACTGAAGAGCAGGCGGAGAAATACGGCGGCGACGCAGGCGTTGCTCTGGACCATTGCTACCACCAGGCTTGCGACGACATCAACAACATCGCGCAGGACGCACTGGAAATCAACATCGACGCAGTGGCGTTCGTAACCAGCTGGTTGTCTCTGTCCACCAAAGTTATCGATGATGAAATCGAAGCTGCGGCGAAGAAAGACGAAGGTGTTGCGGCAATGCGCGCATTCAGCGCGAGCTCCAGCTCCAGCGCTTCTTCCTACGACATTACTCACTGGGGTAAACACTGGATCAAATAATCCACTGATCCTTGGTTGGTAAACCCATAGCGCTTAGCCCGGCGCCGCCTTGTGCGGTTCCGGGCTTTTTTGCGGCTGTAATCCGGCTCTTTGCACGGCGGATATGGACAGGAAAACGAATCTGGTTTATTTATTCATCCGGCAGGCCCGCTGTCTCCTTCTATTTGTCTGAATGGATAGGCTGTTGTGTGTCAGCGCTTGTCTGCCGCGGCGTATCGCCGTTTTAATCATGTTCTTCGTTTTCTGCGCCGTTGTGCTTTAGGACCATGCGAAAAGAGAAAATTCACCAACAGATTATCGCCAAACTGCAGGACGACCTGGCTGTCGCCCAGCAGGCGGCCAATACCGCTCATGAAACCGCCACCCATACAGAAAGCGTTGCGGAAAACAAATACGACACTTTCGGTCTGGAGGCGTCTTATCTGGCGGAAGGGCAATCCCGGCGCGTGAGGGAACTGGAACTGGCGCTCGCCTCTTATCAAAATACCCCGCCCAAGCGTTTTACTGATCAAGATGAGGTCGGCGTTTTTGCGTTAGTCACATTGGAAGCGGAAGACGGCTCCGAGCGTCGTTTGTTCGTGGGGCCTGAAGCGGCTGGGTATAAGTTTCTGCTGGATGAACAAGAGGTGTTGGTTATTACGCGGCATTCTCCCATCGGTATGAAACTGATGGGGAAAACGGTGGGCGACGTGGTTGTGCTTGTCGCAGCGGGCCAGGAGAAAGAATTTGAGATCGTCGAGTTAGAGTGATCCAAGCCGATGGGAAGCCTGATAAGACTTCCCATTACGCTCTCACTGGTCAGGCGGCAATATTTTCCATGCTGACCTGATTCAGCTGCATCCATGCCTGAATGTTTTCGTTGGCGCTGACCAAATCGGTAAAGTCGTGCGCGATTGCTTCCTTTAGATCCGCCACTATAGCTTTGCGCACAGGCGGAGCAGAGGCTTGGTTGCTGCGAAAGTCCTCATCCAGGTTAATGCGGCAGATAGCGCGATTGAACTCATAGTATCTCCAGCCTTCTTCCTTATTGCCGCCGCGGATATCAATGGCGCAGGACAGTTCTGTTAGCGCATTCTCCCATTCCGGCGTCACCTTATCCTTCAACGCGAAGCCCAGTTGCCCATGGTTCATATGGTAGCGACCGTCTGGGTCTGACTTGACCAGTGCGCGGAATATGGGAATGGTTTTCTCCATGAGTTGTTTATTGTTACGCCAGTTTTCTCCGCGCACTTTCCAGGTCTGATAAAAGATTTTCGCTTTGGCTTCCGGCGAGGCGGCGGCGATGGCTTCATCCAGCTCCGGTTGTGGGGCGGGAGGAAGTTCAAAACTCGGGTTAAGCTGGCGGTCCACCAGGTTTTGCGCTTCGGCATCCAGTTTGGTTTGTTTCTTGATTTCCTCAATGTCGCGGTTCGCCCGCTCCATGCGCTCGGACAATGTGCCCAGCGCGGTTTGATCCGCCTGACGAAAAGCGCCGGCGAGAAACAGGCGGGTCCAGAGATAACCGAATAAAAAACCAATGATGGAAAAGTACAGCAGCACCGATAAGGCGAAGATAGAGGCGTCCCGCCCGCCGCCGATGCCCTCCGCAATGTATCCGGTTACCGCGCGCAGGTGAGAGGGCATGGCGGTCAATTGAGTCAGGCCCACGCCAACCAGCATCTTGGTCAGCCAGTCGGATATTTGTTCAAGATTGGTGTTGGCGAGGTAGCCCGCCCCTGGGCTGTCGCTGGCGCCGACTTTGATGGCTCCGCCTGACTCTTGTTGCAAGGTGCGGGGAATGCCGAATATAAAGCCGAGTACGCCGCCCATAAGCAGGAAGGCGCCCGCCACCATCAGTCCAACGCTGGCCACTGCCGTTTTTTGCGAGAGCGCCGAAAATTGCAGTGCGTAGAGGGCGATTGCCGCCGCTCCAGCCAGCATCGCGGTGCGTAATGTGCGCAAGGCCTTGTTGCTGTCCGAAGTCTGCTCCCTTTCAGTACGTTCCATGGTTCTGATCCTGCCTAAAAGCTTCCTGTTGTAGTCTTTGTTTCCGAACATTTTTGCGCTCCCTTTATACCTCAGCGGCGGGACAATTGCAGTGATGAAATTGGCTGTGCGCTGAGTGCAAAACAATGATGGAACTGCTTTTATCAATGGCTGTGTCGATCCTGGCCAATAATACAGAACACAACGACCTGTACTGTCTTTTGCAGAAGGAGAGAGGCTTGCATCTGTTTGATAACTATGGCGTTATGAGGTCATCAACAAAATCGCAAGGAGAAAAACTGATATGCGCAGCCACGAGGTGGACTACAAGATCATCGGCCACGATATGCAAATGGTGGAAGTGGAGCTGGACCCAGGTGAAACCGTCATCGCGGAAGCCGGGGCCATGAACTACATGACCGGCGGCATAGAATTCGAAACCAAGATGGGCGATGGCTCGGACCCTGAGCAGGGCTTCTTTTCCAAGTTGTTCAGCGCCGGCAAACGCATGATGACCGGGGAGTCTCTGTTCATGACTCACTTCACCAACAGCGGCCATGGCAAGCAGCAGGTTTCATTTGCGGCGCCTTATCCAGGCAGCATCGTACCCGTGGATCTGGCCAATCAGGGCGGAACTATTATCTGTCAGAAAGACTCCTTTCTGGCGGCGGCTATGGGGACTCGCATTAGCGTGGAGTTCAATCGTCGACTGGGCAGCGGCTTCTTTGGCGGCGAAGGTTTTGTGCTGCAAAAGCTGGAAGGGGACGGCATGGCCTTTATCCACGCTTGCGGAACTGTGGTGGAAAAGCGCCTTGATAACGAAACGCTGCGTTTGGATACAGGCTGTCTGGTGGCGTTTACGCCGTCCATCAGTTACGAAATTGAGATGGTGAAAGGCATACGCAGTATGTTTTTCGGCGGAGAAGGCATGTTTCTGGCGACCCTGCGGGGAACCGGGACTGTCTGGATTCAAAGTTTGCCGTTCTCTCGGCTGGCGGATCGAATTTTGGCTCATGCACCCAAACAAAATGGCGGGGTAGAGGTAGGAGAGGACTGAAACTGACGTTTTATCATGATAGAGTGTGACGTCGTAGGCGTTTAACGTCATCGCGCGGGCGATCGTTTATCAAATTAATGACGGTTGTCCGCTTGATGCGACGCTTGCTCATTTGGCGGCCCATGAAGCCTGGAATGCTTTGTTTGAGCCGCCACACGCCCAGAACCCAGCAGTGTTCGCGGCGTATGAGAGGGATGTCATGCGGTCGACTCTGTATTGCCTTGCAAGGCCTTGCCTCTCTTAATGTGAAACTCTCTCACATCTCCTGATACTAAAAACGAAAGCAACATTACAGGCGGCTATGGTATGGATATTTTGGCAACCAGAGTTTATGGGAAGAATGGAAGTCACACGGCCGAAGAGAGCGCAAGCCGAAGCAGTACGCGCAATGGTCAATCTGAAACAACATCGCCACTTCAACTGTCAGCGGAAATCTATGGCATCTTGACCGTCGCGCTGGCGCGACACTTGGGGCCGGTTTCAACTCACCTTATTCGCAATGCCGCCTCGCATTCCCGCTCACTGCCGGAAATGATCGATACGCTGTCATTGCATATTCCCAACGGCGCCGAGCGAGATACTTTTCTTGATCGCGCCCACAGAAATGACGTTATGACGCATCCCGGACGCAGCCTGGATTCCACTGCGCGCCAAAAAGCAGCCGCGCCTGCGGCGAACACGAACAGGCCGAAGCCCAAATATAAAAGCAGCGTTGGAACCGCCTTGAGTGAAGAAAAGCTGCAGCGTCTGACGCAGCTTCTCAGCCGGTATGTCGGGCCGTTGGCTGGCTGTATCGTGCGCAAATGCCGTGAAGAGTCGCCGACGGAAATCAAGCTTTATCAGGCGATGGCGGAGTGTATTCCTGACGAACATGAGCGGACTCAGTTTTTAAACAAAGTCCGGCTGAGAAGTTACTGAGAAGCCTCGTTTTACATTGGGAATAGCGAGAACGCGCCGCACGCCTATTGAGTCGCGGCGGGTGGTTATGCGCGACGGTGGAGAAGGAAGCGCTCCAGCGTCGCGATAAACGGTTCCGGCTCTTCCAGATGCGGATAATGTCCTGACTTGGAAAACATTCTGGCGCTATAGGCGTTGTCCGCTGGCGCAGTGTAAGTGTCCCCCGCCATGACGAAATCGCCCACGCCCATAATGTGCAAAGAGTCTTGTTTCAAGCTGGCGAAGTCATATACCTCGTCCGGCCCTGACTAACTGTGAATTGAGCCGGTAATCTGCTTAAACACCTCATCGCTTTCCTGTAACTCCGTCTGTGCTTTGATGGCGGCGTATTCATCCATGGCCTGAAAATTTGACCAATAAAACAAGGTTCGCAGATCGCGGTGTTTCAGCTTTTCCCGGAATGCTTGTTTGGCGCTCCATAAGCTGGCGGGATTTTGAATATCATACTCAACTTCCTGCATCAGCGTGGCGTAGTCATCCCGTTGGAAAACTTTCATCAGGATTTGATCTATCAGGAAGTTTCTCTTAGCGGGAATATCCGGTCGTAGAGACCTCCCCAGAAAAACGGCTTTAGTCTCAATGGCGTCATCTTGTTTAAGTGCGTCATAAAGCAATCTGGCGCCGTAACTGTGTCCGACCACGGCGCAGAAGCCAGGATGGCGGATGCTTAGGCGATGAATGACGGCGATAAGATCATCGACGTTATCTTGATGACTGAGCGCGGGCGTCTGCGCTGATAGTCCGCAACCGCGCTGGTCATAAGAGATCCAGCCAAAATGTTCGCTGTAAATAGGATAACGTTGCAGCCACTCTTTGAAATAATGCGAGTGGCTTCCGGGCCCCCCGTGTACGAATAGAATGATCGCGTTGTTTTGCTTTGGATTATGGGCCCAGCAGTGCAGGTTTTCGCTCATGTCATAACATCCTGTATTGAGATGATTAACGGCGTGTTGTCAGCAATTTGCAAGAGAAGCCCATTATTCTCCATTCGAATTTATGAATACAGAGCTAGCATTAATACTAGCTGTTGAATCAATGGGGTATTTGATAACGTTGGTGACAAATTAACTCGAAAGGCGTTCTGTCTTTGCGTAGATAATAAAGAATGAGTCGGCGGCGAAAATCGCGGCTGTAATTGTGCAATGGCCTGCGCAATAGAATTACAACGAGCCTAATATTCAGAGGTAACTGAACTTGAAAACAATAGAACCCAGCAGTGAGCAAACTCAACGTTTTGTAGAATTGGCCCGGGAATATTGTCAATGGAGCGAAGCGACGCCGGGCTCCCAAGATGAAGAAATGGCGACAGCTACCAGACTGCTGGCCAAGCTTTACGCGACGATACTGGATCTGCCTTTTGAACCGGCGGGTACGGATCTGGAATTTGAAACCATGACCCACGACGCCTGGCAGAAAGTCTACCAGCGATTCAGCTCGATGCCCTTCACACAGTATCGCGATATCGACGACCCGTTTGATATGCAATCCGCTTCCGTCAATGCGGGCGACATCGCCGATGATCTGGCGGATATTTATCGTGACATGAAAGACGGCCTGTCCTTATGGGACCATAATCACGTCAAAGAAGCCGTGTGCTACTGGGAAGAAAGCTTCCGCATTCATTGGGGACAGCACGCCATCGATGCATTAAAAGCCCTGCACTGGCGTCGTCATAATCGCTAAAAAATTCTGAGTCCGCGACAGTATTTGTCGCTGCAAAAAGTAATATTACTCCTGCGACGGGATGGAGAGGGACGCTCTCATCAAGGACTCACAAATGGACTCACAAAAGGATTAGCCCGCAGACCCGGCTGGGTCGAAACGGACTTATAAACGGAATTGACGCAGAAGCGCTGTTAAACCCAGGCATGGAAGCCGCCCGTCGCCCTTCTATCTGACAGAAAACCTTGAATGGTTTTCCGTGCGTAAGAAATTTACTTTGCCAGCAACATATCAATATGAGGAATGCCGTCCTCGTCATACTGCTCGGAAATAGTGACGAAACCGAAGCTTTGATAAAACTTTTCCAAGTAAGCCTGCGCTTGAATCTTGATGTCATGTTGCGGATACAGCTCCCGCGCCCAACTCAAGCCCTCAGCCATTAGCTTCTTACCTGAACCGCCGCCTCGCGCAGATGGTGCGGTGACAATTCTGCCCAGGGAGGTCTCTGTGTACTTTATTCCTGGCGGCGCAAGACGCAGATAGGCTGTCAGCGTTTGTACGCCTTCTATGTCCGACCAGCCCAGTAAATGCAGGCAGTCTTTATCCGCGCCGTCCGCATCCAAGTAGGGACAGTTCTGCTCCACAACAAAAACCTCTGACCGTAGGCGCAATAATGCGTACAGTTCATCAAGCGTTAGTTCACTAAAAGCCTTGCGTGTCCAATTGATCATAAATGTTACTCCCCGTTTGATGATCAGAAGACCCATAGCATACCCAGATAGCTCCATCCAGGGGAATAATCGTGTTTAGGACTAGCCTCAATTTACTATTGAGGCAGCGTGCCTTGATGAATAATATGTAACCAATTTTGTGGAGAACGCCCTTATTGGAGTAGGTAAATGTTCCTTTCAGTTAATTCGACGTCTATTCTGTTTGAGAAAAGAGAAGCATTATCATTGATTCAAAGCTTTTCAGGCAAAAAAGATACAGCTTCTTTTCCAAATATTACAAGAGAGGACTTTTACTACTATCTAAGAAAGCGCGTAAATAAGCCTCAATCGATATATCAACAGGATGCTAGCCTTTGTGGTCCGGCTGCTTTTATTTATATATTGGCAACTCAAAAGCCATTGGCCTATGTGAAGTATGCAATTGATTTGTATGAGCGTGGCGTCGCGAGTATTGGGAATATTGTGGTAAAACCTAGTCGTGCATGTAGAAGCTACACATATTCCAGTGCGATAAATGTATGTGATTGGGTTACTCTTGCAAGTCTTAGGGATTCTGAGAATTTATTTTTTAATTATGATTCACATTCAGATGCTATTTCTGGTATTACGTTGCCGAGTAAGATTTCAGAATGGTTTAAAAAGTCTGGTTATACAACTGTAGAGAATAATACAAATCTTATCTTTGATAAGTCGGCAAGCAATCTGGCAAACGCAAGTCGTAAATTTTTAAGTGGGCACAACGTTTGCCTCTTTGTTGGGTCTGACATATTTATTGGGACTAAGAAAGGAAGAGCGCCTGCAGATCACTGGGTTGTCCTGACTTCTCCTATACTTGTCGACAATAAGCCTATCTCCTCTTTTTTTACAAACGGTAGTAGAAGAGAAGACGAGAGTGCAATGTGGGATAAAAAGATTAGCTTTACAGTTTATACTTGGGGTAATGATCACTGGCCGGTAAATAGAAATATATCTGATTTGAAAATGGGAGATTTTATGGATTTTTACTACGGCTTTGTCTCGGCTAAATAAGGAATGGCTAATCAAGTGAAAATTTTTGCTCTCTTGCTTGTTATTGCACTCTCTGGTTGTGTGAAAAACCAGGAGATTAAGCAGGTTGATAACTGGAATATCCTGAGCGAGCATAAAGTCGCTGATACTCGCGTGAAGAAGGTTGTGATTTCTTCATCAGGAAAAGGGATATTAGCGGCAGCTATTTATCAGAATGTCTCATATTTGCCTATAGATGATATGACCCCGCCCTCTACTCTCAAGTTTGACGACGAAGTGGTTGGATTTGATGAAATTGTTGGAGGAGAAGGCATTTTTCTCGCCTTAAAAGAAGGAAAATTTCAGGTATGGAACTATAGTCTCGATAAGCTTGAATTTGAGTATAAGCTAGAGGATGACTCTGCCTATGCGACGTTATCCCCCAGTGGAAAGTATGTTGCTTATGGGGATGTAGTATTTGATCTGCATAGCCAGAAAATTATCCGCGAAGGTCTTCAGCATGCGGGCCAATCTTCACTGCAGTTCTCGTCGGGAAATATGCTCTATGCAACAAGCTTTTGGGGTGAGAGCATTGATGTTATTGATTTGGCGAACAATAACGCCAAGCAATGGCGGACGGGTGTCAAAATGGTCTGTGCGGACATGGATGCTAATGGGAAAAAGCTGGTGACCGCAACCAGAGATAACAAATTGTTGATCTGGGATGTTCAGAAAGAGTTGGTCACTGAAGACATGCCACTGTCAGGGTATCCAAGGTTCGTTTCATTTTCTGCTGACGATAGTTGGTTTGCTGTATTGGACGATGACGAAGTATCTGTATTCGACTCTGAGAGCTATGGAAAGCTGGCTAACGCGAAAGTTAGAAAAGGCGGCGCCTTACTGGCGAATAAGGGGCCTTTTTTATTTGTTAGCGATGATAGTGGAAGCCTTGTCATTTGGAGTTCGAAGTTAGACGCTTTCTATAAGCTTAATCTGGGAAATGAGCAGATTACTGCGATTGATTACGATGAGCAGAATCACCTGATTGCCGTCGGAGACGAGTCTGGTGTGGTAAAAACAATCCGGTGGTCAGTTGGAGCGTTTTAAGCCGCTTTTTCATACTTCGCTATTGAGAAGCTTCACTTGCCAGTATTTCGGCAAGTGAAGTAGAGGCGGGCAGGGAAGGATTATCCCTTGTTCTGCACTGGTCTGAATGGGTAAACCCAGCTGGTGAAGGCTTGTACGCTGCGGGTTTGTATCCATACTTTGCCTTTGCCGCTGAAACGGCAGACAAAGCCTTCGCCGGAGAAGAAGAGGGACTTGTATCCGCCGACTTTGGTGATGCTGTAATCCAGCCCTTCTGTAAACGCGACGATATTCCCGGTGTCCACGACATAGTCGCCATCCACGTCCAGCATGATCATGCCGCCGTAAGTGTTGAACCAGAGGTCGCCATCGCCGCTACAGCGAATCAGGAAGAGGCTTTCGCCTGAGAAGAAACCTTTGGTCAGCCCTTGCCATTTGGTCTCAACCGTCACGCCCATGTCGGAGGCGACAAATGCGGAGTTCTGCAGAAAGACTGTTTCTCCCTGTAGAAATACGTGCGCCAGATCCCCAGGAGACGCTGGCGCGATGCCAATTTCGCCGGGACCGTTTTGAGCGGTGAACTCATTGATGAAAATGGACTCGGAGGTTAAGAAGCGGCCCAGACCGCCTTTCGCCTTGGTCTTCATGACCATGTTGGTGTCCATGGTCGCCATTGCGGAGGCTTCCACCCTGAGTGTCTTTCCGCCGGGCACTTTCACCGTCAGGAAGGCGAAGTCAGGTCGGCCTTCGATTTTGAATTTAAAGCCCGGTTGATCCTGCTCCTGATCGATGCTCGCTTCAGGCTCAGCCATGGCGGGGGGGGCAGGCTGCGATACAGGCTCAGGAGGAGGCGGAACTGGCCTGGTAATCTCATTGTTTGGCTGCGGCTCTTCCGCTGCAATGGGGGTGGAAGAGGGCGCTTCGCTCATTCCTACCTGGCTTTGTACGCCGATTTTAGTCAACGCCATTTGAATTTTATCCGCCGTGGTTTCATCAATGCCCTTTTTCACGACCATCGGGGCGCGGGAAAATATCTGCTCGGCGGTCTCAGGCGCGACCTTGAACAATTTGGCGAAAGCCTCCACCGCGCTTTCCCGGGTAACGCCAGGATTCAACTCACCTGTCACAGTGACTTGGTATGCTGCTGTGCTCATCATCACTCTCCTTAAGCTTTGCGTGGCTTCAAGCCTGACGACATCGCCCATCCAAAGCTGGATGGATTATGCGACTGACACCAGACTGTGCCCTTGCCGTGGAATTTACAAACCAGCCCTTCGCCGCCAAGGAACGAATGCATCCAGCTTTTGCCGGCTTTGGTGATGGTGAAATCCAGCGTCTCGTTGAAGGCGACGATATGGCCGGTATCGACGATATATTCCCCGTCCACCTCCACAGGATAAATGGCGCCAAAAGAGTTGAGCAGCACTTTGCCTTTTCCTTTCATATGCAGCCAGAACATGCTCTCTCCCGAGAGGATAGACTTGAACCCTTGCCAGCCTAAATCGATTTCCACGCTGTGTTCGCAGGCCATGAAGGAGCCGCCCTGTACAATCAGGCTCTCATTGTCCAGTTCATAGGCCATCATGTCGCCAGCGAGCGTGGCGCCGAACCAGACTTCACCGTCGCCGGATTTGGGTTCGAAGTGGTTAAGAAACAAAGATTCGCCTGCGACCATGCGTTTGATCGCTTTCATCAGGCCGCCGCCTTGCTTCTTATGCGTTGTCGTCGTGACGTCCATATTGCCGCTCATGGCGATCATGGCGCCAGATTCCGCCGTACAGATCTCGCCCTGGGCCAGTTTGACTTTCGCCGCGGTGTTGCCAGGGCGATGGATAAGTTCGATGTCCATAGTGCGCCCCTTAGAAAAGTTTCGGGTTGATCCAGTCGGTCAGACCGGAAATGCTGCGGGTTTGAATGATGACTTTGCCTTTGCCTTCGACCCGGGTTACCAGACCTTCGCCGCCGAAGAAGCTGGAGAACAGGCCGCCGGCTAGCTGGATATGCAGGCTCAGGCCTGGGTCATAGGCCACCAGATGACTGGTGTCGACGATATACTCGCCATCAATCTCTTTTTCGAGCAGGGCGCCATAGGCTCCGTACCAGACTTTGCCTGTGCCGGAGACAACCAGCTTGAACAGACCTTCCTTGGCGATGAAGGATTTGAATCCCGCCCAGCGCACACCCAGCGTGACGCCTTCCGTCGCGGCCAGAAAGGCGCCTGGCTGGAAACACAAGGTTTCATTATTTAATTCAGCGCAGCGCACCTCCCCTGGAGTGGGCTGCACCAGGGTCAGCTTTCGCACGCCGCTGGTGTTATTGCTGAAGCGGTTAATGAAGAAGGTTTCGCCTCCCAGAAATTTTCTTAGAATGGCGATAAAAAACGATCCATTGGTGCGCGTTTCCATATCCAGGTCCGCCGACATGCTGGACATGGCGTCGGACTCCGCCGTGATCTGCTCGCCGGGCTCCAGTTCGACGTCCACGTAACCGAACGCGGCGCCTCCTTTTATCTCTGCCTTCATGCGCTATCTCCGTTGTCGATAACTTTATTTCTTCGAATTTCGATGGAGCGGACTCTATTTTTCCGCCACAAACTCTTTGACCAGTTGCTTCAGTCTCTGGAATTCCGGCTCCAGATTGCGGTAGTCGCCTTCCTGATCACTGATCCGCTCTTGAAGATCGGCGATGCGATCCTCGGTGGCTGGATGTGAGCTCAGGAATCCCATGGTGTCTTTCATCAGATCCCTGGCGTCTTCGTCTTCAATTTGCTCAAGGCGCTTTTTCTCTTCTTCGATGATTTTGTCGAAGAAGGAAATCAAGCCTTTAGGGTCGATATTGGCGCGTTTTAGCAATTCCAGTCCCTTGGCGTCGGCGTCCGACTCAAACCCTCTGGAATAGCTCTGATTCAGCAATAGCGGCGCTGCGTTGGCCACGGTCGCCAGCAGACCGCTGACGTCGCCGAACAGCGCCTGAGCCAACGCGTAAGTGCCGGCGGCTCCCATAATATTGCGCACGCCATGCTGCTCCGTGACATGTGATATTTCATGCGCCATGACGCCAAGAACCTCACTGGCGTTATCTGCGGCCAGGATCAGTCCGGAGTTAATAACGATGTATCCCCCAGGCAATGCGAAAGCGTTGATGTCGGATGAGTTGGATACGTAAACCTTGTAGGTGTAACGCTCATCTTTCACGGCATTAATCAGTGGATCAGTAAGCGCGGCGACCGCTTGTTTGCCATCTTCGGATTCAAGTAGCTCGTTCTCTACCTGATACTGGCCGAATACCGTCTTGCCCAGTTTCTCTTCCCACTCAGCGGGAACCTGCTTTGCGGCGACGGCGGTGATGCTATCCATAAAAACGACAATAGAAAGCGGCGTACCGATGATCAACGCCACGACAATGACCAGCACTGACCAGTTAATACGACGTACATTACGCGCCTTGCGTAGCTGGCCTTGCAGATGATTATCCTGATGCAGAGCAGGGTGATTGAGGATGCTGCGGTCGCTGGTGTAGAGGCTCCACTCGGGAAAGTCGGGATGAGTGATAAAAACCAGCCTATCGCTAGCCCCGCCCATTTTGACCTGGGCGCCGGTGACAGGAAAGCGAACGCTACTCTCGCCATTGGAGAACTCGACGAACCCGCCGGACACCGTCAGGGAGCCAGAAGCTCTGCCGTTATTGAATTGCTCGTGAAACGCATGGGCCTGATAGGTTTGCGTTGGTTCCATTCATCCCTTCCTGTATGAAATTCTGAAGTGCTGAAGAGTAATAAAAAGGACAAGTTGTCAGGGACGGAATTAAATCCTCTTTCTTAATCGCCGTAAAGCAGAAACGGGGAAAAAGGCTTTGATTTAAAATAGTTGCAAACTTTAGCTCGCGCAAACGTCGTGACCCCTATGTTAAGGCGATCACTTTGTTGTGATGAACTATCTTGTTTTCACTGTCTACTTAGTACACTGCATGCTAGAATCGCGCGCTTTTTATTCAAATGTAGTCCGTGGAAGTTAGAGTAAAGTTATGATGCTGCCCCGTTATTTGTCTGTTTTGTTGCTCTTGGGAGCGTTTATTTGTTTGCCTGGTTGCGGTGGTGGAGGCGGAAATTCTGCTACCGATAACAGCAATAGCGGAAGCGTGGAAACAGGCGGGGGGCAAGGAGATAATTCTGGCGACACGAGCAATCCATCTAATCCCTCCAATCCTTCTAATCCCTGTGACGCCCCTGTCGGAACACAAGCTGATCTATCTGAAGATTGCCGAACTAAAGATTGGGAGCCGGCAAGCTCTCCCGATAGGTTTAAGGCGGGGCCTTCCGGTCTTTTGTATGTCCTGAGTAGTGAGGATGCAAGCAAGATATATAGATGGGACCTGACTACCCAGCGCTATATCAATCCTATTACGCTGTTAAATCCAATATCCGATCTTGAATATTCCGCATCGCATGAACGCCTGCTTTTAGGGCATCAGAACGGCGAAATTACGGCGATCGATATTACTAAAGATAAAACAGAACGCCCTTTCGCTAAGCCTGGTCTTAATATCATTAAACTTGTCGCGGCCGGCGACGATTTGTGGGTTGTGGTCCCAGGTGACCGTGATCCTTATTACAGTCCCGATGTTCTCTATTTATTGGACGCAGTCGGGCAAGTTAAGAGCAGTACTTCTATTAATAATCAGCTATACACTCTGCAATGGAATTCTGAGACTGGCCGTCTTTATTTCTTTGGTTACCAGACATTTCCGGGCACGGAATACTATTTCTGCGGATCAGGTGATTATGTGACTAAAGGCGGTCTCTATTGGAGACGCTACAACAAGGATACCGCGACAATTGAGCACTCCTCTGAGTTGGCGAGGTGCCTGGAAGACGGAGATTTTTCGTTGAGTCCTGACGGGGGAGCGCTGGTTGATCTGCGGGCCCAAATTCATGACTTAGACGGAGACTCCGCCCTAACTAAGCTTAGAAGTCCTTTTACTGATCCTGATGCCATCGGGTTTGGGGAGTACAAATACAAGCAGACTCTCTGGCTTGAAGGACATATTCTGGCGACCTACATTCATGAGGGAAAAACCTATCTCATTAGGTGGGACGATACTCGTCAGGTAGTGGATTACCGGATATACCCGGGAGTTGCAAAGGCGTTGGTTGACGCCGGAAATCAAGTGGTGCTTGTGGTTGAAGATGGCGGTGAAACATCTATTTACAGCTACGATATCCGTCTGGACGATGATGGCGACGGCGTACCAAATCGTGACGATGCTTTTCCAGCGGACATCTCCGCCTCTAAAGACACTGATAACGACGGTTATCCCGATGAATGGAACCCCGGCTTCACCGATGCTGATACGACGACAGGGTTGTCCCTGGACGACTATCCCAATGATTCGTCATGCGCTCTGATTGAGCATGGCTCGCCCATGGACGTCAGTCTGTGTGATATCGCGAGAATGCATTCTGAGGTTGTTGCGACGATCATTCAGGGTAATCGGCAAGGGGATGTGTTTGCTCTGAATGGCGATCGCAACGCCATCTATCGTTGGTCCGCTGTCGACCATGGATATAAAAATCCATGGCGTTTAAGTCAGCCTGTCGTCGATATGAGTTATTCCGATAGCGTTAAGCGGCTTTATGTTCTGTACAAGAATGGTGAAGTCAGATACTTCGATGAGGAAAATGAGAATCGCTTTTTTGCATACATGGTCGGTAATCCCACCACTATAATAGCCGGAGGAAATGCGGTTATCGTCATGGCGTCTCCAATGTCGGAAGGCGCCTGGTTGTACGACAATAATGGCCGCATTCTGTCTGAGAGCAGTGTACCGACGGCATTGAATGGTTGGTATGCTTCGGGCAAAGACGATGCCTTATACTTTTTCTCGCACGACTTCCCTGAACTCATGATTTCATTTTCCAGCTCTGGATATTTGAATTACATCGCCCAAGTCGATGCTCCGGTATCAGCCGGCTTTTTAGCGTACAACCCATTCAAAGATCTGTTGCTTATCGATAGGGCTGTATACAGCTTTGAGGAGGTGGGGCGTCAGCTGACCAATGCCGTTAGCTTGCCTCTGAGTTCGTTAAAAGGCGCTACCTGGACGAAAAGCAGCGGCCTTCTGGCTGTTTCGGAGATAGAAGATGGCGGGACACTCTTGACGGAATTGAATCCCGCTTTCGAGAAGGTTGCAGAACAGGAATATGAAGGCGCTCCAGTCGCGGTGTTTGGTGGCGAAGGCGATTATACGGTTGTGACAAAGTCAGACGAACGCATTGAAATAAATGTCTACGTTCCTGTTGTGACTGATTAACGTTAAATTTTTCTTCGGGCGGGAAGTTCTTTTCCGCCCCTTTCTACTTCTTTCTCTTCCCCCAATTCCGCAGTATTAGGCAAGTCTCCCGCAGGAATGATGTAGTTGCTCTTGTCTGACAAGGACTACACTTTACTGAGCTGTGTATGCCTATCAACCACATCCCGGGTCAGGGATATAAAGAATCAACGAATACTCTGTGGGGGCGATTATGGGAATCGAACTGACTATTAATGGAGAAAAGCGCTCGCTGGATGTGCCTGAGGATACGCCTTTGTTGTGGGCGATTCGGGATCATCTGCATCTGACTGGAACCAAGTTTGGATGCGGCATGGCGCAATGCGGCGCGTGTACGGTGCATATGAATGGCTCTGCGATTCGTTCCTGCGTGACGCCGGTTGGCTCCGTTCAGGGGCAGTCTATCACCACGATAGAGGGGCTGGAGTCGAAGGTCGCCAAGGCGGTGCAGGAAAGTTGGGAAGAAGAAGCGGTCGTACAGTGTGGATACTGTCAGTCTGGGCAGATCATGTCTGCGGTGGCGCTTTTGCAAAGCAACCCCAAGCCCAGCGACAGTGACATCGACAGCTTTATGTCAGGCAATATCTGTCGTTGCTCCACCTATGTCCGCATTCGCGCTGCGATCAAGTCCGCAGCGGAAAAAATAGCGTAAGGAGGCTCTATGAAAACCATGAATCCCAGCCTGAGCCGTCGTTCTTTTATCAGCAAATCCACCTTGGGCGGAGCGGGACTGACGTTGGCGCTATCACTGCCTTCTCTGGCAGGCGCAGCGGAGTCCGGTCCGGGGAAGACCGCGGGAGAGGCGGCTAATTCAGACTTCGCTCCCAACGCATTCGTACGCATCAGCCCAGACAACAAAGTGTACGTTATCAGCAAGCACATCGAGATGGGGCAGGGAACCTACACGGGTCTTGCAACCTTGCTGGCGGAAGAATTGGATGCGGACTGGTCCCAGGTCGTCGTGGAAGGAGCGGAAGCGGACGCCAAGCGTTATAACAACCTGTTCTGGGGGCCATTCCAGGGCACCGGCGGCAGCACCGCCATGGCGAATTCTTACCAGCAGATGCGGGAAGCGGGCGCCAAAGCCAAAGCAATGCTAGTCGCTGCGGCGGCGACCTTGTGGAAGGTTCCGGCTGCGGAAATCAAGGTCGAATCCGGCAAAGTGAGCCACAGCGGAACCTCCAGGCAAGCCAGCTTCGGAGATCTGGCGGAACTGGCGGCCACGCAGCCAGTGCCGGAAACGGCGACCTTGAAAGATCCCAAAGACTTTCGCCTGATTGGTAAGAAGCTGGTGCGTAAAGATCCGGGTAAAACCAACGGAACGGCGATTTTTACCCAGGATGTGCAACTCCCAGGCATGCTGACGGCGTTGATCGCCCATGCTCCCAAAGTGGGCGGCAAAGTCAAAACAGTGGACGACTCCGCGGCGCGGAAAGTGCCTGGTGTCGTGTCGGTCATGCAGATACCCGCTGGCGTGGCGGTATTGGCGCAGGACTTTTGGTCAGCGAAAAAAGGTCGCGACGCCCTCAAAGTGGAATGGGACGACAGCGCTGCGTTTCGTAAAAGCTCAGCGACTATCCTCAAGGAATACCGCGAAGAGCTGAATAAGCCGGGGACGCCCGTCGTGCGCAATGGCGACTTCGATGCGGCATACGCTGCGGCGGAAAAGCAGTTTGACGCCATCTATGAGTTCCCCTTTCTGGCCCACGCGGCGATGGAGCCGATGAACTGCGTGATTCAGAAGAAAGAGAATGGCGCTGAGCTTTGGTATGGCTGCCAGTTTCAGACGGGAGACCAGATGCAGGTCTCACAGATCCTGGGCGTACCGATGGAAAACGTGAAGATCAATATGCTGTTGGCGGGGGGCAGTTTTGGCCGTCGAGCCAACTCGCACTCTGATTACATCGTTGAAGCTACGCAGGTCGCCAAAGCCTATTCGGAATCCGTCCCGATCAAGTTGGTGTGGACCCGTGAAGATGATATGCGTGGCTGGTACTACCGTCCCATCTATGTACACCAGATATCTGCGACCTTGGGTGCGGACGGTTACCCCTCCGCCTGGCGTCATCGCATTGTGGGCCAGTCGATTATTTCCGGCACTGGCTTTGAAGGCATGATGAAAGACGGTATTGATCCGACCTCTGTAGAAGGCGCCTCCAACCTGCCTTACCACGTCGCCAATATGCAGGTGGATTTGCACACGATCAAGGAGGGCGTGCCCATTCTATGGTGGCGCTCCGTGGGATCGACCCACACAGCTTATTCTACAGAGACTTTTATCGACGAACTGGCCAAATCCGCCGGTAAGGACCCGGTCGCCTACCGTATGAAACTTCTGGAAGGCCATCCACGTCATCAAGGCGTATTGAAGCTGGCGGCGGAAAAAGCCGGCTGGGATAAACCGTTGCCGAAAGGGCGTTTTCGTGGCGTGGCGGTGCATGAATCTTTCAATTCATACGTGGCCCAGGTCGCGGAGATTGAAGCGGTGGATGACAATCGTTTCCGTATCGTGAAAATCACCTGTGCGGTGGACTGTGGGCTCGCCATCAACCCCGACATTATCAAAGCGCAAATGCAGGGGGGGATTGGCTATGGCTTATCGCCAGCGCTGGTCAGTGAGATTACCCTGGAGGATGGCGCAGTCAAGCAATCCAACTTCCATGACTATCAGGTACTGCGTATGAATCAAATGCCGGATGTGGAAGTGCATATCGTGCCTTCGGCGGAACCGCCCACCGGGGTTGGCGAGCCGGGTACGCCGGTTGCAGCGCCAGCGGTAGCCAATGCGTTGTTCGCCGCGACGGGAGAAATCCCTCGCAGCCTTCCATTCAAGAACCTGTTCGCCTGATATGAGCGCGCCGATGTTTGTGGAAAACGTGATACCTGCGGCCTGCGCCTGGCTGGCTCAGGGCGCCAGGGTAGCGTTGATTACTCTGGTGGGCGCCGACGGTTCTTCGCCGCGCCCGCTGGGGAGTCAAATGGCGGTGCGTGAGGACGGCGTGGCGGTAGGTTTGATTTCGGGAGGTTGCGTTGAGGCGGCGTTAACCCATGAAGCGGTCGCCGCTCTGGCGGACGGACGCAATCGTAAGCTGCGTTACGGTAAGGACTCTCCTTTCTTCGATATTCGGCTGCCTTGCGGCTCTGGGATCGATGTGCTGATTGACGTTAATGTCGGCGCTGATGTGTTGTTCGCAGTGCGAGATCAGCAACTGCAGCGTCAGCCAGCGTTGTTGTGCATGGACCTGGAGCGCGCAGCCAGCGGTGATGGCGCGTATCTGCAACTGGAAGCCTGCTCAGGAATGCAGGCTTCCGACTCCTATGCGAACGGCGATCGCTTTGTCAGAGTTTATAACCCCGCCACCCGCCTGTTGGCGTTTGGGAGGGGAGAGATATTTCGACAGTTGTTGATGCTGACGCCTGCGATGGGATATGAAGTGTTGGCGGTCTCTCCCGGGGATGCATCTGGATATGCCCCGCCCGGCGTGACCAGATTGCATACGCCGGACCATTTCGAGGAGGGCTGGAGCGACGCCTGGACGGCGGCGGCGTTGTTATTCCACGACCATGAATGGGAACTTCCTATTTTGCGCAACCTGTTGCGCACGGACTGCTTCTATATCGGCGCTTTGGGGAGTCTGAGGACGCAGGCTCTACGGCGAGAGCAGTTGGCGACGGAAGGCGTCAGTGCGACGGAGGTTGATCGCGTCAAAGGGCCCATTGGACTGAATATCGGTGGTAAAACGCCGCCGGAGATTGCGATTTCGATTCTCGCTGAAATTATTTCCCGCCGCGCATAAAAAACGGCGCATTACGCGCCGTTCTGAAACAACCCCCAGGCGATACGCCACATCAGCACTGCGATCAGCCCATCCACCAGTCGCCAGAATGAAGGCCGCGACAGCCAGGGCGACAGCGCGGCGGCGGCGATGGCCAAACCGAAGAACCAGATGATCGAGGCCGAGGCGGCGCCGGCTGCGTAAGCGGCGGGGGCGGACTGTTGAGCGCCCACTGAACCGATCAGGAAAAGCGTGTCCAGATAGACATGTGGATTGAGGAGCGTCACCGCCAGGGTAGTCGCTACGACAATGCCAAGGTTACGTTTGACGGCGCCTTCCGCTTCCAGCCCTGGACCCGGATAGAACGCCCGCTTGACGGAAAAGGCGCCGTAAGCAGTGAGAAAAATCACTCCTCCCCAGCGCGCCCACTCTGCAATCTGCGGGAACTCCCTCAGTAACGCGGCCATGCCGAAAACGCCGGCGGCGATCAGCACCAAGTCCGCCAGTGCGCAAATTGCGGCGACGGGAAAGTGATGCTCCCGCTTCAGGCTCTGCGCCAATACAAATGCGTTCTGTGCGCCTATGGCGACGATAATCCCCAGAGAGAGGCTAAACCCGTTGAAATAGCTCTGCCACATGCAGTTAACACCTTTTTGTGATGTACATTGCCGCTATAGACGTTGTGTCGTTATGGACGTTTATAGTCATGTACGTTGTTGTGATTCAGGTTGTCGCAGGCGCCTTGCGTTTGTCTGTGTTGAAGATTAGGGTGTTTCTGAATATTAATAAAACAAATAATCCTAACCTATCATTAGAAAAACTGATCATGCTGGATTACAAGTTACTACAGGCGCTGGCGGCGATAGTGGAAGGCCAGGGCTTTGAGAAGGGCGCCGCCTTGCTGGGTATTTCCCAGTCCGCAATTTCTCAGCGCATCAAGCTGTTGGAAGCGAGACTCGGGCAACCAGTGCTGATCCGCTCTCCGGGACTTGCGCCTACCAATCTGGGAAAACGCCTTCTCAATCATGTGCAGCAGGTGCGTCTACTGGAGCATGATCTGTTACTGGACGTGCCGACGCTGGGCGCGGAGGCGCTGCGCCTGCGCATCGCTATTAATGCGGATAGCCTCGCCACCTGGTGGTTTCCTGTGATGGGCGATTACTGCCAGCGCGAAGGTGTGCTGCTGGACTTGGTGATCGAAGATCAGGATATCGGGCTCAAACGCATGCGCGATGGCGATGTGGCGGGATGCGTATGCAGTGCGGAGCAGGCAGTGCAGGGCTCCCGTTGCGTTTATCTGGGAACCCTGGTGTATCGCGCCTACGCCAGCCCGGGGTTTATGTCCCGTTACTTTCCGCTGGGGCTGAATGCTGATGCGCTGGCGGTTGCGCCGGTCATTAATTTCGGTCCTGACGATCAATTGCAGCATCGCCTGTTGCAGAGCCTGGGGTATCAGGGCGCATTTCCGTTTCATTTATGTCCCTCTTCAGAAGGGTTTATCCGCATGTCGGAAGCTGGGCTAGGGTACGGCATGATGCCGGAGATTCAGGCGCAGGAATCGGTGGCGGCGGGACGGCTGGTGGAAGTAAAGCCAGGCTATGCGCAAAAAGTGCCGTTGTACTGGCATTATTGGCGACAGGGTGGAGAGACGCTGGAAGGTCTGACGCGACATTTATGCACGGCGATCCCTTTAAATCAGGGCGAAATAACGGTTAAATAGCGTTCTCCCTGCAAAGTTGACCTACTCTCATAATGGATGTGATCCCGTAATCAAACACAGATACTGAACCTTTAATGTCGTGCGCGGCGACTGACGCACTGTGTCTGCCATATCGTCGCTCGATTGATCGTTTTCAACTAATAAAAAAGTAGTTATTTCATGGCTAGTGAACTTCATCAAACCCAGGTTGACCTCGATGGACTGTTGGAGGTGCTGGGTCGCAATTTATATTCCACTCCCGCCGTCGCAATCCGGGAGCTTATTCAGAACGCCCATGACGCCTGCGTGCGTTCCCGGCTGGAGACAGGCCGCGACGGCGATTTCGCCATCCGCATTCAGGCGGACAGCCACCGCAACCAGATTGTCATCACCGATAACGGCTCCGGTCTCACCTACGAGGAAGTGCTGAAATACCTTGCCACTATCGGCTCGGGCTATACCCGCGTGTTGCGGGACAGCTCGCAGAATGAAGACATGGTGGGATATTTCGGGCTAGGTTTTTTATCCGCCTATGTCGTGGCGGAGAAAGTGGAAGTCTGGACGACGTCCTACCAGACGCCGGAGCAGACCTGGTATTTCTCCACCGCCGGCGGCAAGAAATTCGCCATTTCCGCTACTGCGCCAGCGCAGGTGGGAACTACCGTTAAGCTTCACCTGCGGGAGGAGTTTTATCACTTGGCGGAAAGCGATTTATTACAGGGGCTGATTGAACGCTACTGTTGTCTGCTGCGCGTCCCCATTTTTCTGAATAACGACGATGAGCAGATCAACAGTCTGGTAGCGCCTTGGCGACTGGACACCGCCACTTCCGAATTACAGCGCAAGAAACGACGTCTGGAATTCGCCGCCATTTTCGAAGGCGCCTTTGAGCCTTTGTGCGCCATTCCCATTCCTGAAAATAACCCCTGGAGTCTGAAAGGCTTACTTTGGGTGCAGGATCGCGGCGGCTACGCCACCTCGGACTACCGCAATATTTCGGTGTTCGTGCGCAGTATGTTCATCACCGGAGAATGTCGCGAGCTATTGCCGCTGTGGGCGGGATTTGCAGGCGGCGTAGTGGAGTCGGTGGCGCTGTCGCCGACGGCGAGCCGTGAAGATATTCAAAAAGACGAGCGCTTTTATGAAATTCGCGACTTTCTGGCCGAAACCCTGATTGAGGGCCTGCGAACCATCGCCGCCAACGAGAACAGCGTGTGGCGACGTATTCTCAGCCGTCATAACCAGACGCTGTTAGGGGCGGCGTTGAGCGATGACCGTTTGTTTGAGGTCATGCAGAACGACCTGAAAATACCAACCACGATTGGCGACGTGACGCTTCCCGCGTATCTCAAGCAGAGCTGCGGCGTGATTTATATCCGTAATGAAGACAAGAACAGCCAGGAAGAGCTGCTGTTCCGGGCGCAAATGAAGCCATTGGTCTCTGGCTATCTTTATGCCGCCTCCGGCTTTTGCCAGAAGTATGCGCACTGGAATCAGCTGAAAGCCCACATTCTGGGCAGCGGCGATACAGAAACCAAGCTGTTCGCCGAAGAGACGGTGGATAAAGCGATTCACGACAAGCTGGCGGCGCTCTTGTTGCGCAAAAATGAGGCGCTTTTCTGCGCGCGGTTTGAGCCGGCTCATGTGCCGCTGCTGGTCATCCACGATCAGGACGTGGCGCTCAAGAAGCGAATTGAGCGGGATGAGGCGGATAAGCGCATCGGCTCGGCGGCGTTGAGTCTGGCGCGGCTGCATACGCAAGCCATTTCGGCGGAAATTGAGCGACGTCTGTACGTCAACCTGAATTCGTCTCTGGTTGCGGCCATGATGGACGCGTCTCAAGAGTCGGCAAGGCATTTGGCGGTGGCGGTTCGGGCCTATATGGAATCGTTAACCCATCAGGTCGACGATAGCGACTCTAATTTTTCCGATGAACTCAAGCGCTTCAGCGAGGCGTTGTTGGCGATCACGCGAGGGGTGTAACGATGGATATCTGGAATTGGGTTCACGAACGCGTCTCGGCGTTGAGAGACAGTGGCGAGCATCGTCTGGCGGATTTTGTCTACGATATTTCCCATTATTCAGTGAATGATGAGCACCACAAAGTGGATGCGCTGTACCCGGAAGCGTTGAGTCTGGCGCGCAAGAACGGCCATAAGTGGCTGGAGATCTATTTTCGTCACTGGCATCTGCAAAGTCAGGTGCTGACTCGGCGTAAAGGCCAGGCCATGTTGGGCGAGGCGGTGGATTTATTGGAGTTCGCTCACCGCGAAGAAACCCGTGACTGCCCGCAAAGCATCTGTGTCGTACAGGATCTGGCTTGTTGTTATGCGATAACCGACGGCCCTGGCTATGTGGAGGAAAGACTGGCGGTGGCGCAGGAAACCTTGAGCAGGATCGATGCGACTTGGCCCTGTTTCACCTGTATTGGCGGCGAATACAACAGCGCGTTGATTGACGCGGGTCGATTCGAGGATGCGCTGGCTTCTATCCGCGATCAGAAAAAGGCGTTGACCGCCAGTCATCGTTCGCCTGATGACACCAATATGCTGTTTTGCCAGTTGGACGCCCTGATTGGACTGCATCGATACGAAGAAGCGGAAAAACTGGCGCGTAAAGCCAGAAATGACGGCGGCGGAGAACATTTCGAGCGCCGCAGAAAGAACTATCTGGCATGGTGTCTGGCGCTGCTGGAGCGTGCGGAAGAGGCTGAGGAAGCATTGCTAAGCTACGACGAGACCATGCTGTCCCCCGCGTTTTTTGAGCCCTGGATCAAGACCAAGGAAGTGTTGGCCTCCAAGCAAGCCAGCGCCAACTCGGAAGAGCTGGATTTGCAGATTAACGCTATGTTGACGGAGCTGTTTAATAGCAAAGCCTGGCGAGATACCGTCAACCTTGGATTGGTGCAGGCTCGGCTGGCGCTGTCCCGTGGCGCGGTATCTATCGCCCGCTTATGCGCCCAGCGAGTGGCGGAAGCCGTTCAGCAATTGCACCGGGATTGCGGCGCCACAGAAGAATTGGCAGGGCTAAATGATGCGGTCACTCAGGCTGAAGCGCAAAGAACGCCATGGGAATTCTCCGAAATCGAACAGTTCCTTGAACAACAGGCGGAAACCCGTGAAGCGGCGCTGGAAATGACTGCGGACGCCTTGCGGAAGTGGCCGGACGACGAGCGAGTATTGCTCGAATACACCCAACTCTTGGGCGCTAGCGGCTGGAGTGAGGCGGCGCTTGCGGTATTGCGGGAGAAATCCGGTTTTCAGACTCCACGGTTGTTGATGACCTACGGCAATATTCTCATCGATCAGGATCATACGGATGAGTTCTTGCGGGAATTCGGTGCGGAAATCGACCCTGCACTGGACGATGATCTGTTTTGCCGTTTGTGCTGGCTGAAAATGCGCTTCTACTCCAATAGCGATCCGCAACAGGCCTATGAGCATGTCTGTAAATTGATCGATCGCTCGCCAGAAGCAGGTTTTGCTATTGCCGCCGCTGCGCGGCTGGCGATGAAACTCGGTAGTTATCAGGAGTCCGTTAACTGGTGGACGCGTCTGATTGCGTTGGACCCGGAGGAAATCAGTCTGCATTGGGACCGCATGGTTCCTGCGACTATCGCTGGCGACTGGGTTTGCGTCAGGGAATCCATGCAAGTCTTGGGAATGGATGTTCCCGGAGGAGAAGGACCTATCGATGAAGACAGCATTTATGTGAGAGTTCGCTTTACGGATGCAGATGGAGAGACGCGGGATTATCTGGCGGTGCGCAATGGTCCGGTCACGGCTCGCGTCATCGGTTTGGCCAGACTCGGCGAACCCCAACGTTTCGGGTGTGAAGTGGTGTTTGACGCTGCGCCGTTGAACAAACTGGATCAGGAAGATGAAGAAGGAGTCATGCGTGATAGCGAAGGGTATTACACTTTGCTGTTTTCCGTCGTGCATATCCTTAAAGCTCCTGAATATGACTACTTCGCCATTGATGGCGCGCATCCCGGCGATGAAAATCTGGCGCGTTTGCAGGATGGCCTCGCGGAGCTGCAGGTGCACTTTGATCGTCGCAGCAATGAAGACTATGTCCTGTATCTGGAGGACGACGTCGAATTGCCTGGAGTCTATATCTATATCGCGGTTCCCGTCAGCGCAGACTTGGATGCCGTCAATACGCTACTGAGCGGCTTTTCCGCTGAGCTGGAACATCCTCTGATTTGGCCGGACCTACTGGAAAAGCTGGGAGATGAAGCCGCTTTGGAAGCGCAGATGGAAATTCAGGAAAAGTACGGTTTGTAGTCGACAAGAAGGGCGGTGAGTCGCCCTTCTTGTATTCGTCTCAAAGGAAGAGACTATTTCACGATAGGCGTGACTTTTGAGCCTTCCAGAGATACGCCCGCCATCAGGCCTTTGTTGGAGACGACAAAGGCGATGATTGGCTCTTGTATGGTGTTGGTGTCGATTGACTTGCCTGCGCCGAATTCGGCAATGGCGACGCTGCCGTCGACGCCGACTTCCCAGCCTTCGCTTCGGGTGAACTTGTTAAGCGCGTCGGACGTCATGAACAGCATGACGACCGTTTTCTCCTGCACGCCCGCCTGAAAGCCGATGGATGCGGAAGCTATATTGTAATAGCTCTGAATGACGTCGCCTTTCACCAGTGCGCCTTCGCCGTATTCGCCGCCGACAATGAAGCCAGCTTTCAGTATTTCAGGAAATACCAATACGCCCTGCGCTTTGGAAGCGAGCTCTTGCCCAGAAGGAACTTTGTTGTAGAAGACTTTCAGGGCGGCGTTCACTTTGGCGTCAATTTCCACTTTGGATGCAGCGGAAGCGTTGAAAGCGACGCCAAGAATCAATAGCAGGGAATAAATGAGTTTTTTGGTTTTTATCATCAGATGCATACTTCCAGTCATTGAATGAGTTCGCACTATTATAAGCCTAACAAGCCCCGGTAAAACTGTGGTTTTCCGGGGCGTATCAATAGTTTGAGTTATTCGTCGTATCCGAAAGGAAACATATGCTGGCGCACGATGCCTTTAGGTACGGTTTTGTTGTTCAGCAGTCCGTAACTTTTTGGCCATTCTTTACCAGGCAGTTTGAAGGTGCCGAACAGCATATCAATAATCGGTAAGTGAATCGCATAGTTCTTATAGGCGTAAGCAGGGTCATCCGCGTGGTGCCAGTGGTGATACTGCGGCGTTACCAGAATGTACTTCAGGAAGCCAAAGTTGAAGTTCAGGTTAGCGTGAGCCAATACGGCTTGCACTCCCACCAGAATAACGTACGCGTTCAATGCTTCGGCGGAGAAGCCCAGCAGGAATAGAGGAACCATAACCACGCTGCGAGTAATCAGTATTTCAACCAAATGTACGCGGGAACCGGCCAACCAATCCATGTGTTTGCTGGAGTGGTGCACTGCATGGAACTTCCACAGAAATGGCACAGTGTGGTACAGGCGGTGGAACCAGTACTGGGAGAAGTCCGCCATGAATACAGCCAGCAGAAACTGCGCCCAGACAGGCATGGATTGAATAGCGTCACGCAAAGAATCAGAAGCCACCCAGCCGACCAGATACGTGGAGGAGGATGTGGTGAAAATCAGAATGAACTGCACCAGCATGTGGCTCATAAAAAAGTAAGCCAGATCGGTGCGCCACTCGGGACGCAGTGTATGCGTTTCCGGCTTCTGCGCGAATGTGCGCTCCATGGGAATAAAGACGAGGGCGGAGAAAAACAGCGCCAGAATGAACCAGTCCAGACCCAACGAATAAGGCGTTTCGCCAATGCTGTTGAGTTGAATGTCCGCGCCGCCTGCGACCACTGCAGCGGTGGAAAACAGCACGCCGGTCATGCTGAGGCGCTTCTGCTGGTTCAGCAGGAAACTGAGCAGTCCAAGTATAAAAGAGGCGCTAAGCGCTACCAGCAGAAGAGTGCGAGCGAACTGTTCAGTATAAACCTGACGCAATTCCTGCGTGGTCAGATATTCAGGGAAATGGAAACACAAAACTGCAAGGAAACTGAGAATGCCAAGTGTGGCGGAAATGTATCCGGAAATACGGCCCTGGCCAAACTTGAAAGGCGCATGACCATGACGGCTGAGATAATCGTTGATCAGTTTCATAATGTCTTCCCGAGGGTAAGCGTTAAATATCGCATAAGCGAGATGTTGTCGTGGAAGCCATCATGGAATATTTCCGGGCGTCCGGCTATCAACGCTTTTGGGGTGTTGGGATATTCGCAGTTTAGTATCGAATATCGATGCTAAATGCTGGGAAGACTTTAAGATGGATCAATATTTTGAATCAGGGATATACCACTAATACCTCTTCGGCCAAAGATTGGCTCTTCAGGAAATCGGCGATGGCGCCAAATGTGGTGGTTCTGATGTCGCCAGAATGGTCGGAGGTGCGAAATTCCTTCGCGATCAACGGCGCAAGCAGTCCTTTCAGCGGCCCGAGTTTGATCTCTTGCGGTTGGAACCATGCGTGCTCATTGACCTTGATCTGTTTAATGCTGTCGGTTTGATAGATCGAGGCGAAAAGAATATCCAGCACATATTCTGTGCAGTTCTGATACTTGGTGTTGAACGGATTGGACACCATTGAATAGTTCTTGTTGTGAACGCTCTCCAAAATGCCTGACTCCAGGCTTTGCAGTATCCGCTGTTGCAAGGCTGGGGCAGGTATGATGACGCCAGCCTTCAAGACTTTGGCGCCGGAGAAAAAGTCGATGGGATAATCCATCGCCAAATGACTGCGACGGGGATTGTCATCGTCTTGATATAAATTGTGGATGGCGTATCCCTTCAGCGTCTCTCCCTGTTCTGTGGTGATGGTGGAGTAGACGGCGAGTCCGGTATGGGTGAATTCCACGCCTTCCGGGAGATCCTTGCTGGGAACGCCCTGCCTGGCCAGCAAGAACACGTAGGCGCCTCGCGCTGCGGCGGTTTTCTCGACTTTTTTCGCAAAGGTCGCGATTTCTTCCGCTGTGAAAGGGGAGGGGCCTTCTTGCTGGCGACTCCCGCCGTAAGCGCTGGACTGAAATAAAAAGAGGCTTACGGTCAGCGCCACAAGCCGGACTAACGCAGCGAATGCGATGCGTGCTCCCGATATGGAGCCTGATGCGGACATAGTAAGCCTCTTGTACGTTGACTTAGCGGGCTGCGACGGCGAGTGCGGGAGCAGGGCCTGCCGTCACGCTTTCGTCAGATACTTCCAGTTTTTTGCCGGTAGCGCTGTTCCACAGCGGTTCAGCGATCTTGGCGCTGGCTTCGCCGACCACCGCGATGGCTTTAAATGGAACCGCCGCAGCGCCTGACGCCAGTTTGACGCCGCCGGAGACGGTGTTGGTTGTCGCCTGCGCGGAATGCGTCGCAGCTTGAGAGAAATGTTGCATGCTATCCGCCGCGAAGCTGGTGGATGCAAACAGCAAACAGGCGCTTGCTGTTAACGTAGAGATCATTTTTATCGCCATAGCGTATACCTCACTTTCTTGTATTGCTGAAAAAGGTCGAGGACGTAAACGTCGCCAACCTCAAGGCCGAACCAGCATGAACCTGGGCTGAACAAAAGCGATAGTAAGTCAGGTAAAGTCGCAGGTTGTGGGCTCAAAAGTATCGTCATCCAAGACTTTGACTATGATCAAAAGGGGATGGCGTTGAGCTTTTCACATGGAGAAGAGGTTTTTATTCTATAGTGAACACAGGGCGAAATATCTTTTCAGAGGACGATCTATGACAACCAAAAACAAAGGTTTGACCAATCACGAAGTCACCGTTTGCTTAACGGGCGGAGCGGTGCTGGGGCCCTTCAAGGCGACATGGAGCACGGAGGTGGTCAGTGATGTGAGAGAGTTGCTGAAAGACTACGACGCTTTCTTGCAAACCGGTAAGCAAACGCGTTTTAAGTACCATTTGCATGACGCAGAGAAGCGTCTGTCCCACACACTGGTGCTGCACTTCACCAATGTCACCGGCATCTATGACTGCGTGGAGTTAAGCGAAGGCTGAGCGCAGAGAGCGCTCAGGATTGGCGTACGTAAACCCAGTTGGTGGCGCCGTTATCGCAAACGATAATAGCGTCCGACAGACCGTTGCATTGATTGATATCCGACGGCAACTCTTTCGAGTAGCGCGGCTGGATCGCCATGGCGGACTTATCCCGCTTCAGGAAGCCGTACATGGTTTCAAAACGATCTGAAAAACTCAGGTTTTGCTTTTGGATATCTTTGAAGGAGTAATAGAACTTGGTGAAGCTCATGGTGGCGTCGCCCAGGCCTATCTCCAGCATTTTGGGGATGTAGACGCGATAGGCTTGAGACAGATAATCCTTCACCGCGGTTTCATTGGCGGGGTCGCCCTGGAAGGACGGCAGGTTTAATTTGTTGTTTTCCGTCAGAGCGCCTTGCTTCAAAAATTTGTTCTGCTTGTTGGTCGCCAGATGATATTGGTGAGAGCCGCAGGTTATCTGGTCCTTGTAGAGCAGGCAGTCGTCGGCGGCGGGAGCGCTGGAGCGGGTGGCTGGTTGCGCATCCGCCTTAGGCTCCGGGCGAGTACTATTTTTGGAAGCGGTTGCAGGAGGCGTGGCGGCGGTTTCGGTTTTCCGCGGCTTTTGCGACTTGCCGGCGCCGGGCAGCGATAGTCCCAGCTTGGCGGCGGGGCGTTTAAGCAGCAGCGCCTGAATCTGGCGGTCGTTGCGGCGAAAATCCTCCAGTTTTGGCAGCGTGGCCCCTTCGCCTTTGTCCTGAATTTCGCAGTAGAGGCGCTCCATATCCGTGCGGGCCTGAGCCTGACAGTCCGCCAGACTGTGCGCGCTGAACGCAGCAGCGCCAAGCAATACGGATGTTTGTGTAAGAGAGAGTATTTTATTTTTCATAGGGCGCTAGCATAGCGGATCGGTGGGACTAAACAGAATAGGCCATTTTTCAGCCTGCCATAAGGCTACAATCGCTTCTCATATGCCTGGGCGCTGCTTGCCAAGATTTCATCTCTCCGCAACGGGATTTGTGCTAGCTTTGTAAGCGGCCCTGCCTTCCCGCTGGATTCAGGGATTCCCGTTCAATTACTTACCTGTCGAAAAGGATAAAACATGGCTTCTATCACCTTAAAAGGCAATCCGGTTGAAACCAAAGGCGACCTGCCTGCCGTGGGCTCCAGCGCGCCGGATTTTACTCTGGTCAAACCTGACCTGTCCGAGGCGACGCTGAAGGATTACGCCGGCAAGCGTTTGGTGCTGAATATTTTCCCTAGTGTGGACACGCCTACTTGCGCCACGTCCGTTCGCAAGTTCAACGAGAAAGCAAGCAAGAAAGACAATACCGCTGTGCTGTGCGTTTCCGCCGACCTGCCATTCGCCATGGCGCGTTTCTGCGGCGCGGAAGGTTTGCAAAATGTGGATAACGGCTCTGTATTTCGCAATGCCGAGTTCGGTGATCGTTATGGTGTAACGGTGATGACCGGTCCTCTGAAAGGGCTGCTGTCACGGGCGGTTGTGGTTATCGACGAATCCGGCAAGGTGCTGCATAACGAGCAAGTGGCGGAAATCGCCGACGAGCCAGATTATGAAGCGGCGCTGGCTGCGCTCTAAGCGGCTGGTAAGGCGTGTGAACGCCTGAGGTAAACGAGACCGGCGCGTTTAGCGCGCCGGTTCAAAGATTAAGCCAGTACTTTCTGAATCCACGCCGAAATATCGTGGATCTCTTCCAGACACACACTGTGATCCATCGGGTAAGTGCTGTACTCCGGCGCATATCCCATTGTCTGCAGATGGCCGAGGGCGGCCCGTCCCAGACTCTCCGGCACGACAGAATCCACCGTTCCATGACAAATACGGATGGGAATGTCGCGGTTCGCCGGGTCAGGCTTCAGACTGGCGACGGTGGCCAGATACGTGGAAAGCCCCATCAGGCCCGCCAGTGGTTTAGGGTAGGTCAATGCGGTCTGATAGGCGACCGCTCCGCCCTGGGAAAATCCAGCTACGATAATGCGGCGACTGTCTATGCCGCGCTCGATCTCTCTGTCCACTAATGCGCGCACCGCGTTGGCGGATGCTTGTAAGTGCGCCTCGTCCACTTTGCGTTCGATGTTCATCTCCAGAATGTCATACCAGGCCGGCATGACGTAACCGCCATTGATCGTGACCGGGATAGATGGCGCATGGGGAAAGATGAAACGCACCGCCATGTCTTCGGGCAGACGCAGCTCCGGCACGATGGGGGCGAAGTCATTACCGTCGGCGCCGAGGCCGTGCAGCATGATGAAGGCGGCGTCCGCCGGTTTATTGGGTTCAATTTCAATGTGAGGCAGTAGTGCCTGAGTGGGGGCTAGGATAGTCACGTGATAGATTAACCGATGCTTTTTTCCAGGATGGATTGTTGTTTCATATGTTCGAAGCCAAGTTTGCCATAAAACTCCAGCGCTTCCAGCCGCACGGCATTGCAACGCACGCGCAGTCGTTCGCAGCCGCGCGCCTGCAGCCATTCAGCAGCCGCCATCACTAATTGTTTGCCCACGCTTAAACCGCGTCCGTTTTCGTCTACGACCAGACTGATAATCTCGCCGAAGCATCCTTCCGCCAGTCGAACGTCCATACTGGCTTGAATGCAGCCGACGGCGACGCCGTCTTTTTCTGCGATGAAGGTTTCGCCGCCTCGCTCGGCTATCAGGGCGATTCTATCTGACGCCTCCTGAGGTGAGACGGCGTAACCCAATTGCGTCATTAAATGGGAGATGGGAGTTGCGTCGGCGCAAGAGGCCGCTCTGATATCGATTGTCAGCATAGGCGTAGTCGGATTCGCTAGGTTGGAGTCTGGCCCGAGCCGGGCGTCTGACGGCTGGTTGTGCGTCTAATATAGCCTGAAACGGGAGCGTAAAGAACTGTGGCCGATCTTGGCTTTGAGCGATGACGTTCTGATGACAACGGGCGCGGCTCATTTCAACGCCAGCCGATCCAGGCGCAAACGGTGGCGCTCGTCGAACAGACGCCAGATGGCCAGGCGGTTGGCGATCCAGGTTCCAAAGCCGGTGGCGGCGACAATCATCAGAAATATCATGATCTGATAGGCGACGGCGGTTTCCGGCGGACTGCCCGCGAGAATCTGTCCCGTCATCATACCGGGAAGGCTCACGACGCCTGCGGTGGCCATGCCATTGATGGCCGGCGTCATACCCGCATGCAAGGCCTGTCGGCGTTGGTCCTGTATCGCTTCTTCGGCGGGTTCGCCGAGCATAAGGCGGCCTTCAATGAGATCTTTCTGGTTTCTGGCCCCGGCGGTGAGACGATCGAGGCACAGTGACACGCCGTTCAGGGTGTTGCCGAGAATCATGCCCAGCAAAGGAATGGCGTATTGCGGCTTATACCAGGGCTCCGGTTGGATGAGCGCCAGCAGGACAATCAAAATCATGGAATAGGAACTCGCCGTCATGGCGAACAGACCGATGCGGAAAGTCCAGCCTTCCGTAAATCTGTGTTCTTGTCGCGCGCCGACTTCCCGTCCCGCCATGGCGGCCATAAACAGGCAGACCATAAGCACCCAGGGCAGCGAAGTCTGGGCGAACAGAAACTTCAGCGCCATACCGATCAAGCTCAGTTGTATCGTCAGGCGCGCGACGCCGATCAGTATGCCTGAGCTGAGGTCCGGCGCCTGTCGCCAGTTGATCCAGGCCAGACTGCACACCAGCAGTGCGCATAAGCCCAGGTCCCAGATGCTTAAATGAATAATGCTCATCATGCAGCCTAAAATATGGCGCTTAAACTTGGAAAGTGGGAGTGAGTTCGCTCAGCTCTCTCACTTTATCGTCAATGATATTCCAGAAGCGATTGGCCAGACGCAGACATTGCTCCTGATCGTGGCTGACCAGACAGATCGCCCGGCCAGGCTCCGCCAGATAGGCGGTGAGCATCCGCTCGACGCGCTCACGATTACGATTGTCCAGATTGGCGCTCGGCTCATCCAGCAGCGCGACGGCAGGCTCGCGCGACAGGGTGCGGATCAGGCCCAGGCGTTGACGTTCGCCACTGGAGAGACGGCTCGCTTCCCAGCCCGCCACATCAGGATTGAAACCGGCTTTTTCGTACCAGGAAGGCGGCATGCCGGCGGGCATATGCTCTCCCACGGTAGGCAGCCACCAGCGGCATTCGCTGGGGGTGAGCATCACCCTGCGCCGCCACTCCGGCGCTGGAATCTGATCGCAGGCTTCTCCGCGCAGGAAACAGGTTCCAGAATGCGGGTCCAGATCGGCGATAGCCCGTAACAGCAGGCTTTTACCACAGCCGGAAGGGCCGCTCAGAGCGACGCAGTCACCCTCGTAAAGGTGATTGGAGAAAGGTTTGAGAGAGCCTATGGCTAGGTCTCTAAGCGACAACAGCGGCATTGCGTCAACCTGCTCACGTCCGTGAGTATCACGAAGGTCTGCTGAAAATCAGGCCAGGGGAAATTGTTCGCTTACAGCTTGCGGCGCCTCATTGGCGACGGGGTGGAAGTGCTCCGCTAGGGTCGCTTTTAATTGCGCCGCTCAATAAAAGTCTATCGCAAAATTCGTAGAACGCCCGTAAAACTTTGTGGAATGATGGGCGGTTTTTTTAGGCCATTTACAGACGTTTTCTAACTCCCTGATTGTTATTAACATGGCGATGATCATGACATGTTAATAAGCTGGTGTTGACACGTCGCGCGGCCGCCCACATCCAGAATACGGATCACTCATGAAAATACTGCTGCTATCCGCCTACGATGTAGACAGCCATAAACGTTGGCGACAAGGTTTGCTGAATGCGTTCCCTGAACACGATTGGGTTTCGCTCAGCCTGCCGCCTCGCTTCTTTCGCTGGCGCATTCGCGGGGCGCCGATCAGTTGGAGCCTGTATGAAGACGAAGCGCTGCGAGGGGCGTATGACCTGATCGTAGCCACTTCCATGGCGGACGTCGCCACCCTGCGCGGGCTGTATCCGAATCTGGCGGCGACGCCATTGCTGGTCTATTTTCACGAGAATCAACTGGCCTACCCCTGTTCCGGGGAACAGCACGACAGTATCGATCCGGCCATGGTGAATATCTACGCCGCACTGGCCGCCGACCGTGTGCTGTTCAACACGACGTTCAATCTGGAATCTTTTCTCGCCGGCCTGGAGAGTCTGATCGCCCGCTTGCCGGATGCAGTGGACGCAGAATTGTGTCGCCGCATTCGCGATAAAAGCCAAGTGATTCCCGTTCCATTGGAAGACGAACTACTGCGCTTTCCGCGGGAGGAAAACGGCGATCAGCCGTTGACCATAGCCTGGAATCATCGGGTGGAATACGACAAAGGCGTGGATGACTTGCTGATGATATTGCGGCGGCTGCGGGCGCGGACCCATGACTTTCAGCTCGTCTTGCTCGGACGTCGCTTCAGACAAGCGCCTCCCGCCTGGAGCCAACTGCAGGAAGAATTCGCTGCGCATCTGCTATTCGATGATTTCGCGGAAAGTCGCGAAGCCTACTGGCGCTGGCTGAGTCGCGCCCATGCGGCGCTATCCACTGCGCAGCATGAGTTTCAGGGACTGGCGATGATGGAGGCGGCGGCGCTCGGTTGCGCGCCAGTGACGCCGGATCGCCTGAGTTATCCTGAACTGTTTCCGCAGAGTCGCCGCTATCAGGATATTGATGAAGCCGTTGATTTGTTGCTGGACGCCCCATCCGCGAGCCCTTGCGATATGGGCGAGTACGCGTGGAGCGCGTTGCGCGGCGTTTATGCCGACGTGTTGAGCAAGACCGCGGATCGACGGTGATGGCTCACAAGAGATTGCCTAAACAGCGCCTGTCTCCGCGTTGTCGAGATGAATCGCGCGGTGCGCAAGCCGACTGACATCCTCGCTTTGATGAGTGACCATCAGCAGGGTTTTGCCGAATCGTTCCGCCATCGTGCGGGTCCACTCTGTCGCGAGGCGACGGGTGTCCGCATCCAGCTCTGAAAAGGGTTCGTCCAGTAGAATCAGCGGCTCTGGCCGCAGCATTGTGCGCAGCAAAGCGGCTCGCTGACGCTGTCCCCCTGAGAGGCGGCCGGGAAGTTTGTCCAACTGGTCGGCGATTCCCAAAGCCTGGGCCTGGTTGGGGATCTCAGACTGCATCGCAACGTCCACCCCCAGTTTCAAATTCGCCATGACAGTGAGGTGTTCGAACAGGTTGTAGTCCTGAAACAACATGGCGACCGGTCGCTGCTCCGGCGGCGTGTGGGTGAGGTCCTTGTCTTCCCACGACAGGTGTCCTGCTTCCAGCGTGACAAAGCCAGCGATGGCCTCCAGCAACGTGGATTTCCCCACGCCGCTGACACCTTGCAGGGCGATGATTTCCCCTTGGGCGACTTGCAGATCGTAATGCAGGGTGCGGGTGCCCCGTTTAATTTGAAGTGCGCGGATTTCAAGCATGACGGGGGGATTGTTTCTCCAGATAAAAAATCAGCAGGCCGCAGACGCCCAGGAACACCATGGAGGCCAGTGAGGCTTCGTCCAGGCGATAAGTGCTGGCGTAACCATAAATCAGCCAGGGCAGGGTAACGAAATCCTGGTTGCCGAAAATAGAGTAAATCGCCACGTCCCCCATGGCCAGCATACCGACAAAGGCGGCGGCGGTGCGAATGGCCGGCGCCATATAGCTCCACTCAATGCGTCGGCGCTCCCGGGAAGTCAGTTTCAAGGAAAGAGACAAGCGGTGGTATTGACTGTCGAAGTTCAATAGCGCGGGCTTCAGTTGCGATGCGGCGAAAGGAACGGTGATCAGCCCATTAATCGCCGCCACCAGCCAGATGCCCCAATGATCCAGGTCCAGGTGCGGCAATAGCAACACGAACAGTCCAACGGACAGCACCATAGCGGGCACCGCCAGGGAATGCGAGGTGAGCCAGTCCAGCCACAGCGCGGCGGGGGATTGTTGCATACGAGCGCGGCGATAGGGGCGCAGGGCGCTGTAGGCGAGGCTGATCGACAACACCGTCGAAACGACGCCCAGGCCAAGTGTGAACAGTAAGGGACGGCTTAGAGAACGCCAGAATTCCATATCCACGCCGCTATGGATTACCCGCGGCGTCAGCGCCAGCAGCGGCGCCAATAAAAACAGCCAGCCGCAGGCGTAGAGCAGGCGATACGCCAACTGTTCAAGACGCGTCGCCGGCGGACGCAGTTGCGCTGGCGCTGAGGCGGGACTGAGCCAGGACACTTTGCCGCAGAACGACACCAGCAGAAACGCGGAGCCGGCGATCAACAATTGTACCCAGGCCAGCGCCAGGGCTTCAGAGATATTGAAGTCGTATTTCAACGCCTGATAAATAGCCACTTCCAGGGTGGTGGCCTTGGGACCTCCGCCCAGCGCGAGCACTACGGCGAAGCTGTTGAAGCAAATGACGAAGATAAAACCCAGCAATAGCCAGGTAGCGCTGTGCGCCGCCGCCCATTCCAGGCGCCAGAAACGCTGCGCGCGGGTGAATTTGAGCTGGCGCGCCAGACGCCAGCTGGCGTCGGGAATGGACTGCAGACGCAAATACAGGGTGCGCACCGCAAAGGGTAGATTAAGGTAGATATGCGCGATCAGGATGCCGCTCAGGCCATACAGGTTCCAGTCGTCTCCCAATAATGGACTGAGACTGCCGGAGCGACCCAGCAGACTGATAATGCCGGTGATGACGATCAGCGTCGGCATCACGAAACAGAGCACGCACAGACTGAGAAACGCGCGCTTGTGCGTGCTGTCCTTGAGATAACTGAGCGCCAACGCCATCGGCCAGGCCAGGACGACCGACAACGCAGCGCTCAACGTCGCCTGCAACAGAGTGAAGCGCAGGATGGCGAGAAAGTAGGGATCGCTGAAATAGCTCCAGTCGAACTCGCTGCGATTGAACCCAATCAGGCCGCCGAAGGCCAGGGCCGTCGCGGCGGCGACCAAACCCAGGGCGGGCCAGCCGGCCCATTTGCCTGAGGTGAATGCGCTCAGCTTCATCAAAGTACAACCTGCATGGAAAAGCCGACCAGTTAAGACAACAAATAGAGATGGCGGCGCTTATTGAGCGACGGCGCTGCGCCATTCCTTGATCCATGTTTTACGGTTCGCCGCGATGTACTCCGGCGTTAACTCAATGGGCTTGGGCTGAATCAGCGTATCGAAAGCGCTGGGCAGTTTGACTCCCTTACGGACCGGCAGCATCCAGTTGGTCACCGGGATAACTTCCTGCGCTTCCTGAGAAATCAGAAATTCAAGGAAGCGATTGGCCAGCGCCTTCTTCTCGCTATTCGCCGCGATGGCGGCGACTTCCACTTGCATCACATGGCCTTCGCTGAACAGCGCCGCCTTGTATTGCGATTTGTCCTCCGCCACCTGGTGATAGGAGGGAGACGTGCTGTAGCTGAGTACGTAATCCGCGTCGCCTTCCAGGAACATACTGTAGGCTTCCCACCAGCCTTTGGTGACGGTGACGGTATGTTGCGCCAACTGTTTCCAGGCGTTTTCCGCCTGATCGCCATATGCGCTCTTCATCCACATCATCATGCCCTGTCCCGGCGTGCTGGTGCGCGGGTCCTGATAAATCACCGAGGCGGATGAGTTCACCAGCTCTTGCAGAGATTGCGCCGGTTGCTTGATTTTCTGGCTGTCGTAGATGAATGAGAAATAGCCGTAATCGAAAGGTACGAAGTCTTTATCGCTCCATTTCAGCACTGGCGTCAGGGAGTCGAAGGAGACCGAGTGCGGCTGCACCAGACCTTCTTTGCGGGTTTCTTCTATCAATCCGGTGTCCAGACCCAGCACCACATCCGCTTTGGCGTTCTTGCCTTCGATGCGCAGCCGGTTGAGAATGCTGACCCCGTCTTCCAGGGCGACGAATTTAAGATCGCACTGACAGGCGGCTTCGAAGCTTTTTTCCAGCGCGGGACCGGGTCCCCATTCGCTGATGAAGGAGTCGTAGGTGTAGACCGTCAGCTCTTCCGCCGCGCTGGCGCAGGTGGCGAAGGTCGCGATAGACGCGGCGATAAGCGTACGGGCGACGCGAGATACGGATGCAGTGTGAAACAGGTTGTACATGGAGGCTCCTCTAAACAGCGAGGCGCGGAAGCGGCGGCTTGATCCAGAAAGTGGATTAGCCGGCCTCATTTCCTACGCCAGCATTAACTGGATCAGGTTCTACGGGTACACTCTCAGCCTGACTGGCGCGCATTCATGCGCAATGGCGCGTCGAATAAACGCAGTGGAGTCAGGCGCCCCGATGAGACTGCCCGGATTCTAACCAAAAGCGATGGGACAATCTACGCGGACGCAGGATATTTTGCAGTGAGGAAACTCTGTCTGCGCTGGCGTAATGCGAGTAAACCTTAACAAGGAGTCAAGACAGGATGGCGTTTACAAAGATGGAAACCGAGCGTTTAACGCTGCGGGTGGTGAGTCCGGAAGACGGTCCGGCGCTCAACCAGACAATCATAGAATCTCTGGATCAGCTACAACCCTGGCTGGACTGGATGACGCCGCCGCCGAGCGTGGAGGAGACCGCCCGCTGGTGTCGGCAGGCATACGCTCGCTATCTGCTGGAGGAAGAAGTGAATCTGATGCTGCTGCGCAAGGAAGATGGCGCGTTGGCGGGAGTGTGCGGTTTGCGTAAGGCCAGCGCCGCTTTGCGTCATCATGAGGTGGGCTATTGGGGCTCGGCGCGCCTGCAAGGCGCCGGTTATATGACGGAGGGCGTAAAGGCGTTGGCGGAGTACGCGTTGCTTGAGTTGGCCGCCAGCCGGGTTTATCTGACCACGGACGAACGCAATCTCAGCAGTCGCAAACTGGCGGAGCGCGCAGGATTTCAGCTTGAAGGCGTGTTGCGCAACGAGCGCATGGATAACCAGGGACAGTTTCGTAACACCTGCGTGTACGCGAGAATTGCGGCGGGAAACTGGACTACCCATTAACCTGTCGCCTCTATAAACCTTTTACACCCATAAACCTTTCACACCCTTAAATAATGAGCACGGCATGAGCGATACCCCACAGTCACAAGAGCCCACACAACGCCCGTTTGTTGCGGAGCGGCTGCGGGCGGCTGACGCCTTTCTGGGGGCGAGGATGGACTGGCGACTCATGCTGGCGTCGGGTCACAGCAATATGTTGTTTCGAGCGCAAGGTCCGCAAGGCGATTTGGTGCTGCGTATCAACGCCAGCTCGTTACGCGCCTTTGGCGTTGACCGGCGACTTGAGGCGGATGTGCTGCGACTGATCCAGGGCGCTCGCTGGGCGCCGCGAGTGCTCTGTAACGCGTGGCGGGAAGGTTGGCTGTTGATGATGCATCATGGCGCCAGCCTGACCGAAGCCGGTGGTCAGGACGTCGCCTCGCAACAGACCGTCGAGCAGTTACTGGCGTTCGTCGCAGATCTGCAGCGCATCACGGAAAGTCCTGCATTCGATTATCAGGCCCTGATAGCGCTCTATCGACGTCGTCTTCAGGAGCGCGCCGCTGCGGCCGCGCATCAGGCTTGTCTGCAGCAACTGGAAGATGCGTTTTCCGCTATCCCCAACGATACAATGGCGCTGACCCACCATGATCTGCACTCAGGCAACCTGTGTCTGGATCAAGGACAGCTGATCGTGCTGGACTGGGAATATGCCGGCTTGGGCTGGCCCTGGCTGGACATGGCCTCGCTCCTGCAACACCACGACCTGGAAGCGGATGACCTATACGCCTTGCCCGTTTGCGCCAACTTGAGCGCAAAGGAAATCGAAAAACGACTGCATCTTGCCGCGCATATCAATCAACTCCTGGAACAACTTTGGTTTGCAGTGAGAGAAGAACAAACCGGGTGATTGATACTATTCTTTTGGAGTCTCGCCAAAGCAAACCGACCCACAGACTAAGACATGCCCAACAGCAAATACGGACACGTATTGTTCGATAGCCTGAATAGACTTAAGCGCATCAATTGGCTGGTGTCAGGTGATCCTGAAAGTCATGCGCAATGGATAGCCGAGTACTTGCGACGGGTTGCGGTGATGTCGAATGAGCTTGGACTGGATTTATCCTCGCCATTTTTTAAGCCGGTGAAAATTTTAGTGATAAGCGGCGATCAATCTGCTGATGCGATGGTGGAGTTCATGGCGATAGCGGAAGATGCTGACCTTGTTAAAAATGCTTACGTGCGACGCTCATGTGAATGCTACTTGGAGTGGAGCGAAGGAGTCGATGAAGGTCGAGACGTGGCTTTAGCCTACCCAGATATATTTGATCCGTTGATTAGTCTGATAGAGAGCGGCGGAAAGTTTGGTTTGCATCACGGGGAAATAATGGTTGGAAGCTCCGCAATCCCCCTGAATAACTGGAAGCGTTTCGCTGGATATCGGTTCTAATAAGTTATAGACGCATCACGAGTTCCAGTGTCGGCTTCTTTCTCTTCTTCTTTTTGTTTTTCATCGCGCTCTTCTGTGGCGGGCGCATGTAGCGGTAGTTCTATTTTGACGACGCAGCCGTGTCCGACGGCGCTGGAGATGTTGATGGTTCCGCCCAATACGTTGGTGACCAGTTGATGCGTCAGGTGCAGTCCCAGGCCGGTGCCGCCCTGGTTGCGTTTGGTGGTGAAGAAGGGGTCGAAGACTTTGGGCAGGATTTCCGGGGGGATGCCGGCGCCGTTGTCGCGCACTTCTATTTCCGCAATCTGATCATCGCGGCGCTGGGCGGTGAGCCAGACTCTGCCTTGCGGCATATCTTGAAATGCATGTTTCATGGCGTTGTTGACCAGATTTTCCAGCACTTGGCTCAAAGCGCCGGGGTAACTGTCCAGCTCCAGCCCGGCGTCGATGTCCGTCACCAGTTGGTGCTCTCTTTTGTGAATGCGCAGCCAAGTGGTCAGCAGCATGTCCTCAATCAGTCCTTTCAGCGAGAATACCCTGCGTTCGGCTCCGGCGCGGTCCGTGGCGAGCTGTTTAAAGCTATGCACCAGTTGCGCCGAGCGATTGAGGTTGCTGAGGATGATGGCGGAGCCTTGTTCGAAGCGGGTGAAGTAGTCGTTCATATCGGAGCGGCGCAGGCCGCGTGCGAAGGCTTCTTTCAATTCTTCCGCTTGTCGTTGCATGGAAGACAGCGTTACCAGCGAGGCGCCGATGGGGGTGTTCAGTTCATGGGCCACACCGGCCACCATCATTCCCAGGGATGACAGCTTTTCCGCCCGCACCAGCTCGTCCTGAGTGTGCATCAAATTATCCAGCGACTCCTGCAGCAGAGTGTTGGAATGCTCCAGCTCGCCGCTGCGTGCGCTCAGCTGCGCGTTAAGCGAGTCTCTTAAGGCGTCGGCTCTGGCGATGCGGATGGCGACGATAAACAGAATCACCCAAAGCCCGATGATCACCCCCAGTGTGGTCGCAAGCGCCTCCCGCTGCAGCGCGGAGACGGCGGCAGGGTCTACATTCACCACCAGTTTCCAGTATTGATCATCCTTATTCTGGTTTGAGGTGGGCGAGAACGTGGTGAACAGCCAGAGGCCATCGTCATCCGTAAAAGTGCCGTAGTTGGCGTTGGCGATGCGTTCCCAGCCCCCAGGATGGCGAACGCCAAAGCGCTGCTTCGTGCGTTTGAACATGAACCCCCATTCTTCTTTGGGATTATCGCTCAACAGCCAGTAGCCATCGGAATTCAGCAAGTGCAGACGCAGGCTGGCGGGCAAGTGTAAGTTGCGCAAGGCCTGCAGCATCAGATTGGCTTTGTAGTTCAACACCACCAGGCCGTTATGCTCGCCCTGATCATTGTGAATGGGCGTCACTGCGCGTAGCACGGGGTTATGGGGAATCTGGATGGAGCCGTGTTCGACATTAAGGTCCAGCGGAGAAAAGTAAATTTCATCCGGCTTCAACGCCATGCCGGAGGTGAAATAGTAGCGTTGGCTTTTTTTCTGCAACTGTTCGTCAGGAATGCGTATCGCCTGAGCGCCGAACATTTCTACGCGCACTAATTCACCGCCGTCTGGACCCAGCCAGCGAACCTGGTCGTAAATGCCGGATGCCTCGGAAAAGTCCTGCAACAAGGTTTCTGCGCTTTGTTTGTTCTCTGGCGTAGCGTTGCGAATGGCTTTATTGTGCGCCAGAAAGCGAATATCTGTGGCCAGATCGCCGAAGTTTCTGGCCATGGTCTCGTAGGCGGAGCTGAGTGAACCGGAGGCGCTTTCCTGCAGGGGGGACAGCTTGTTATCCAACAGGTAGTCATACAAAAAGAATGAAAGCGCCAGCAGCAGCAGGCTCCAGGGCGCGATCAAATTCAGCAGGCGTTTGCGGATGTGGTATAGGGATGGTTCCTGAATGGTCATGGGTTGCGTCAGCGTCGTTGAGCCAGCCATTGCAGCAGGTCATCCACCTCCATCGGACGGGCGTAGAGATAGCCCTGCACGCTCTTACAGCCGTTGTCGAGAAGCCATTGCGCCTGCTCCTTGGTTTCCACTCCCTCGGCGATAATGTCGAGATTGAAGCTTTCCCCCAGTCGGATAATGGTTTTTGCGATCGCGGCGGCGCCTTGATCGGTGGTGACCTTATCAATGAACGACTTATCGATCTTCAATCTGTCCACCGCAAGGCGACTCAGGTAGGCGAGAGAAGAGAAGCCTGTGCCGAAGTCGTCAATGGCCACGGCGACGCCAATTTCCCGCAGACGCTCCAGCTTATCCCGCACCAGTGAGAAGTTATGCATGACCGTGGATTCGGTGATTTCGACCTCGATTTGCTGGGGTCTGATTCCTACCGCCTCGGCGCTGCGGATGAGGGTGTCCACCATGTCGTCCTGTTCGAACTGGATAACCGAATAGTTCACGCCAATGCGGAGGTCGCGATAACCGGCATCCTGCAAGCGGTGACAGGCGGCGCAGCCCTGGGTGAGTATCTGTTGCCCCAGGGGCAGAATGAGTCCGGTGGTTTCCGCCAGAGAAATAAATTGATCCGGCCGAATATGCGTGCCGTCTTCCAGGCGCCAGCGCGCCAGGACTTCCACCCCGGTGACCTGATTGGTTTCAAGATCGATCTGAGGCTGCAGGACGGCGTAGATGCTCTGTTGGGTCAAAGCGTCCTGGAGCGCCTGTAGCAAGTGGAAGCGACTGGCGGCGGCGGCTTCGGTTTCCGGGTCGTAAGTGGTGTGCTGGCGGATGCCGCGTTTTTTCGCCTGCTTCAGAGCGATGCCCGCGCGGGTGATGACTTCCGGCGGCGAACTGTCAGGATGATTGAGCGGATAGATCACCGAGCTGATGTTAAGCAGCTTTAAGCTTTTTTCGCTCACGGTAAGTCCATCGAACAAACCGTCCAGGTTGTCGACAGAGACGTCTTCGACGTTTCCCAACACCGCGAATAGATCATCCTTGACCCGGGACACCTGAACGGTTCCTTTGAAGGCGCTCTTGAGCCGGCTGGACACCAGTTTCAAAACCGAGTCGCCGTAACGGGCGCCCAATGCTGTGTTGATGCTGGCGAAGCCGTCTATATCCACCAGCATCAGCTGATACTGGTTTCGATCCGTGCGCGAGAGTATTTGGCTTAGCCTGCGCAGCAAGGCATTACGGTTGGGAATGCGCAGAGTATCGTCTTCGTAGGCCAGGCGCTCCAACCGGTTGAACAAGGAAACGTTTTGCAAGCCGTTGGCGATGTTCAGGCTGAATACGCGGATCAGCTCCTGTTCGGTGGAGTCGAGCGGATGGCCCGTCTCAATGTAGGCCGCGTAATCGGCGGCGCCGATGGGGTCGAGAAAGAACAGGCAAGTGAAGTCTTTCTCATGGATGGACTTGCGGGCCTGCAGGCATTGGTTCAGATGCTCCCGCACCTTGGGCGCTTCAAACTCCATCAGGGTTTTGCCGATGCAGTTGGAGTATATTCCCGCGGCGCCGATGATGTAGCTTTCGCGACTTTCAGGCTTGGTCGTCGTATACGCCTTTGCGCACACCAGCCCGTCAGGAGGCAGTCCCAGAAGTTTGGCCAGCTCCGCCAGCATGCGTGCGGAGAATTCCTGCAGGTTTTTGGCGGAGTAAACGGAGTCGCTGGACTCGGCGATCAACTGTAATCCCCGCTTCGCCCGCGCGATTTCCCGAATCTGAATGTAAGAACGTGCGCAGCCGGTCATTACCGTTTGCAGACGGGTGTCGGTCAGCTCGGACTTGGTCCAATAATCATTGATGTCGTATTCCTTCATGACGTCCAGCATGGGCGCCATGCCGGGCTGTCCGGTCAGCAGCACCAGCCGTATTTCCGCATTGCCGAGCACTTCCCGGATGGCGCGCACGAGGCGGAGGCCTGCGTCGTCGGTCTCCATCACCACGTCCACCAGAGCAATGGCGATGTCAGCGTGTTCTGAGAGTAGTTTGGAGGCTTCTGCGTAACTGTAGGCGCGTAGTATTTGAAGGGGGCGGTCCAGGACTTTCAGACCGGCGAGTGCGAACTCCGTGGAGCGCTGGTAGTTGAAATCGTCATCGACGGTGAGCACTTTCCAGGCTTCTCGCGTGATGTGCTCGGGCGTCTCCGGCTCATCCTGCGCGAAGCTGATGACATCGTCATCCATCGGCGTGGTTTCCATAATATCCTTCCGTTCTAAGAACCCCTGTCAACTGGTTCCGACCTTGTCAACGTTTTGGCTGGAAGGCGCATCATTCAAGGGATGCGCGCGAGGGACAGCCTTGAAAAAAGCGGTTATTTTGAAGATAGAAGCGCGGAGAGTTACTGTCAATAAAGGATGTGACAGAGTCTTATAATTTAATCCACGCGCCTTATATTCAAACTATTTGCCGCGTATTCTAAATACGGTTTTTCTATCTTGGTGGATTAACGCATGATCATTCTTTATCAGTTCCCTATTTCCCATTTCTGTGAAAAAGCGCGATGGTCGCTCGACTATAAAGGGCTGGAATATAAGGTGAAAAACCTGATGCCGGGGGCGCACATCAAAGCCATCAAAAAGCTGGCGGATAAGTCCACGGTGCCGGTCATTGAGCATGATGGAAAAATTGTGCAGGGCTCAGCGGAAATCATTAACTATCTTGATGGCCTGTCCTCGGACAGACCTTTGACGCCGGTGGAGCCGGGAGCAAGGTCCGCCGCTCTGGAGTGGGAAAAGTATCTGGATAGAGAGATTGGCGTTTCCATCCGCTGCTATTGCTACCACTATTTATTGACGCGTCCGGATCAGGTGGTTCCCATGCTGGCGCACCACGGGCCCTGGTACGGCAAGTGGCTGTTGCGTCTAGGCTTTGGCAAGTTAAGCAAAATTATGCGCAAGCACATGCGCATTAATGATGAAACGGCGGCGGACGCATTAAATCGCATCCGGGCGGCGCTGGCCCGTATCAATGAACGCGTGGGGACCGACGGTTATCTGGTGGGGGATTATTTCACCCGGGCGGATCTGACGGCGGCCTCATTGCTGACTCCGTTTCTGCAGCCGGAATCCTTCGATATTCCGTGGCCGCAAGACCCGCCGCCGGCGTTGGCGCAGACCGTCAAAGAGCTGGAGCCGCAGCTGGAATGGGCGCGGCGCATCTACGCCCGTTATCGTTAAATCATCAACTGGCGGCGCCTGGGTTCTCTATGCGCCGCTTCAGGCTTTGCAGTCCTTCTTCGTACATGGGCGCCAACAGCCTTTCCAGCATCAGGCCGATGTAGCGGTTGAACAGGTTGAAGCCGTGCTCGGTGTCGAAGCCCCAAGTCACTCTCACGCCACTGTCGGCAGGCTGCAGGCGGTAAAACGCGGAAGCCTGGCCGTTATCGCCAAAGTCCAGCGCGACTTGAATCTCCTCCGCCTCTTTGACGGCGATAATCTCCTGATAGCCCTGACCCACTTTCGGGTCGTCGCTGCGCCAGCTCATCTTGGCTCCTACGCCGGATTGCGGACCTGAAAACTGATACTGGGCGTTGGGGTCCAGCTTGGCCCAGGGCGACCAGTCATTAAAGTTGCGGTAGCTATTGAGGAAATCAAACACCTGCCGCTGCGGCGCGTTAATCACCACACTGCGTTCGACATGAGTGGAGTCCGGTAGAAAAAATCCGGCGACAATGACCAATACAACGACGCCAAGCAGGATTTGCCCAGTGGATTTAAGCGCTTTCTTCATGGAGGCTTTCTCAATTTATTGATTATCAGGTGACGGCGATGGGATTCGCCCACTGCGAATGTAGCCTCAGGCGCAGGCTTTGCCAAGATGACGGGAGGAAGATGAAGTCCCGCGGATAAATATTCGGTTTTTCATTCAGTTAAGGTTCACGTTAGCTGGCTTATCGTAACAACCGTGATCGATAAACCTGCGAGGAATTAAAAATGAAAAAGTTACCGATGTTGATATTGACCCTGGGACTGGCGATCGCCGGCGCATCCACCTCAGCGATGGCCCACGACGGCGGACGTCATGACGGTAAGCGTTACGATAACCACCACAACCACGGTCATCACGACAACCGTCGTCATCGTGGCGGACATCATAAGCATCATAACCGTCACCACCACCGTCATCATCGTTATTACAAACATCATGACGGCCGTAGATGGGATAATCGTTACAGCTACTATAATCATCGCCGCTACAACGATGACGGCATTGTCGTAGTCTTTCCCATCAAATAAACATTGCGGATAGCCAATCGAGGTCCGGAGACGCAGCGGCTACAGCGCTGACTCCGGGCGCTCCGAACGGGTCTTGAACCGACCCCGGCGGCGTTCAGCCGAACGCCAGCATCTTGACCGCGGCGATCGCCGCCATGCCCCGTATCAACCACTTAAACTGGTTGATGTTCAACTTTCTCAGCAGCCAATAGCCTACCCATGATCCGACCAGTAACCCGGGCAATCCCGCCAGGCTGCGCAGGGCGATGTCCTCGTTGAGAAATCCCGCTGCGATCAGCAACGGCACTTTGGCGCTGTTCAGGATCATGAACGCCCAGGCGCGAGTGCCCACATAAGCTTCCTTGGACAGGCGCTGCTCCATCAGATACAGGCTGAGCAGAGGACCTGCGGCGTTCGCCGTCATGGTGACGAACCCGGACAGCAGTCCCATGGCCTGGGTGGCCGCCGGATGGCGCATGACGGCGGAGGGGCGATAATCCAGCCAAAGCCCCAGCGCCAGAATCAATACAATCATGACGCCCAGCAACAGCGTGAACTGTTCTGGATTGATGCTGGAGAGCAACCAGATTCCCAGACCGATGCCGATTAACGCCAATGGCAACAGGCGCAGAACGATAGGCCAGGAGGCGTGGCGGCCATAGCTTTTCACCGCCAGAATATCCGTGGCGATGTACATGGGAATCAGAATCCCCAGCGCTTCCGGGCCGGGATAGGCGATAGCGATAATCGGCAGAATGAGCAGCCCCATGCCGCCAATGGAGAACTTGGAGAAGCCGGTGATAAACCCGGCGGCGAGAATGCAGAAGAATGCGGTATCAAAGTCCATACAACCCCCTCAGATCTTGACGGGGCAAGCTTACTCCGTTATATGACCGTAAAATAACGATATATATCGCTCAAGTTGATCGGTATTGTCGATTGTTGTGGTCGTTGATTTTGATGGAAGCTTCAGGGGAGGGCGAGCATGACGAATGAGCAGTTACGCGCATTTGTTGGCGTGGTGGAGCATGGCAGTTTCCGGGCTGCTGCGGCGGCTCTGTTTAAAACCCAATCTACGGTCAGTGCGGCGGTGGCGGCGCTGGAGCAGGAGTTCGATTTACAGTTGTTCAGTCGCGAGACCTATCGACCGACGCTGACCATTGAAGGCAAGGCGTTGTTCCGGGAAGCCAAGGCGCTACTTTCCAAAGCCCATGATCTGGAGATGCTGGGGCATCGTCTGGCGCAGGGCAAAGCGCCGGAGCTGTCCATTTCCCTGAGCGCCATGTGCGCGCACTTGCCGGGATTGGACACCTTGAAAGCATTCGCCAAAAAGCGACCCGAGATGCGCCTGCATTTACATACGGAGCATTTGTCTGGAGTGCTGGAGCAACTGCTGGTTGAGAAAGCGGAAGTGGCCATCGGTCCCCAGGTTGGGCTGGATGATCGCTATGAATTTACCGAGGTGGCGAAAGTCACCCAGGTTACGGTTGCGGCGCCGGGGTTCGTCGAAGCAGGCGCGGACGGCGTGGTGCGCCATGCGCAGTTACGCAATCTGCCGCATATTCTGATCGCCGACAGCGGCTCGCTGGCCCCCTTTGATCACGTCAATGTGATTCCCGGCGGCCATCGCTGGTATGTGAATGACTTTCTGATGAAGAAGGGGCTGCTTCTCTCCGGAATGGGCTGGGCGCGGATTCCGCTGCATATGGTGGACGCCGAACTGGAGCGCGAAGAACTGAGGTTCCTGCAGGTGGAGAACTTTCCTTCGCGCAGTCTGGTCCCCATCTATCTCATACGGTTGCGCAATCAGTTGTTATCGCCGCTGGCGCAGGAATTCTGGGATGAAATGTTGGGCGCTTCGCTTTGACATTACCCTCACTCTGTCCAATAGTTATCAATTAACTGAGGGCGCTTCGTATTGGATGGCGCTTTGGGGGCGGCGACGATAACAATAAGGTTCCATCCGTGTTTTTCTGCTTGGGATAAGCAAAAACGCCATGAAAGATACGTGCGTATATATCATCGAAGATGACCAGATGCAGGCGGATCTGCTGTCGGCTATTCTGGAATCCTACGGTTACCAGTCCAAAGCCTACGGCAATCCCAAAGCGTTTTTATCCGAGTTCAGCAATGATCACCACTGCGTGATTCTCTCCGACATCATGATGCCGGACATGACAGGCCTGGACTTGCTGAACCGAATGTCCGAAACCGGCTACCTGCCGCCGTTGATATTAATGACGGCGTATTCCACGGTGCCGGTGGTGAAAGAAGCGCTGCAGGGCGGCGCCTTCGATTTTCTGCTCAAACCTATCAGCATCACCGACGTAGGCCCCCTGCTGGAAAAGGCGGTGGCCCATGAAAAGCTGCACCGCGAACGTTATATGAAACGTCTCGACATCCAGCGCTCTATTTCGCAACTGACCGCCCGTGAGAAGCAGATTTACGACCTGCTGTTGCAGGGGCTCAGCACCAAGGAGATGGAGGCTAAACTGTTCATCAGCCCCCGCACCATTGAGACGCACTGCCGCAATGTACTGGCGAAATTCGACGTCTCCTCTATCAAGGACCTGCTGGTCAAAGTGTTGCCCTTGGCGGCGGAGGAGAACAGCGTCAACTGACTAAGTTCACTCACGAACCTGTTGATCCTCTGATTTAATGCTTCCCCCTTAATGCCACACCTTCAGCGGATTTGTTATCACTTCTCCGTAGTACTACTGAGAACGGCTCTGATATTTCAGTAAGCGTACGAATCCTCTTGCACGGACAAACTGATTAATCTGTGCACATAACGTTCAGGAGGATTTATGTCAGCAAATCGAGTAGTTTCCCTGGTCGCCTCTAATGCGCCACAAGACGAGCTGGAACGCAGCAGGCAAAAGAACGCCGAGTTGGAGCAAAGTCTGGCCAGTGTGAACCAAATGGCGATGGGGCTGTTACGCTCCAACAGCTTCCTGGGCGGTATGATTGAGTTTTTCGAGCGCTGTTCGGAAGTTCGTGAGCCTTCTGAAATTGGTCTGGCGATGGAGAATGCGCTGAGCGGCTATCAAGTGCCTTACGTATTCATCCTCAACCTGCCGGAGCAACATTATGTGTTCGGCGGCAAAAACTATGTCACCAATTTGCAGTTTGACGTGATCACCACGTTGACGCTGCAACGTGAACGCATTGTTAATTTCGATCAATATTCCCTGATCAATTTCCCGTATTTCTCTATTTGTCTGACCATGACGGCGGAGGAGAAAGAGGCCCATCTGGATAATCTTACCCGGCTGGCGCAAGTGGCGAATTTCGTCCTCTCCAATCTGGTGCGGGAGTCTCAGGAGAAGATGGTGCGCCAAGGCATCATGCAACGGGCGATAAGACGTACAGAGGCGTTGCTGGACAACATCATGAAGATGGTGCTGGATTGCGGCGCACACTCTATCCAAAGTTTTTCCGATCTGAAGTGGACCATCCAAAGCTCCATCATGGGGCTGGACCTGGACATCGAGTCGGAGCAAAGCATTTTCAACATCGTTGACCAACTGATGGAGCAGTTTGAGCACCAACAGGCCTCCACGCGAATTATCGAGAACTACATCCTTTCGGTGAAGGAAAGTCTGGCGCAGCTCAGCGATAGTGGAGCTGGAGAATTGAAATGAACGCAGAGAAGATTATGGCTTTTGATGAAGGGGACTTCGCTGCGGATGTCGTCAGAAACAAGTTTCTGGAGCATCTCGCCGATAGCATGTCACTAATCAGTTCCAGCGGCTCCCGACTGCATTGCGCCAGTCTGATGGAGACCTCCCGTATGATTGCGATGATGCGGGACATCGCCAGCGGCATCGTCGCTACGGCGGAAAGCCAGGGGCTGCCTACCATCGCGGAATGTGGTCTGGAATTGCAGCGCTGGTGTCGGCTGGCGCTGCATAACGAAGATCTGGAGGTCATGCGCTGCCTGATCCCTCAGATCAAGGAGGCGGGATACGAGCTGGCCCGTGAAGCGGAGCGGCTGTGCGTAAACCAGAAATGGAAATCCAGCCGCAGAGATTGATCCCTCCGCCGCAGCGTTCGCGCTGCGGCTATTCCCTGTCTATACTCCCTAGCATTCATTTCTATTTCTTTGTCCAGCCAGTTATTTCCAGGCGCCGGACACGAACCTGAAGCAGTAGTTCAGCAGTTTGCGACTCGGGGAGTCTATGAAGGTTTGTCCCATTTGCAGTACGGATTTTCCCCAGGGCGATTACTGTCCCGCCGATGGGGCCACATTGGTGGATAAGCAGCGCCGCGACCCGCTTATCGGCAAAATGCTGAAGGACATGTATCGCATCGAATCCCGCCTGGCGGAAGGCGGCATGAGTCTGGTCTATGTAGCGCGCCAGTTATCCTTGGACCGTCTGGTGGTGGTTAAACTGCTGCGGGCGGGCATGGACGATCATGACTTTATCCAGCTGTTTTTCCGCGAAGCGCGCATCGCCAGTCAATTGAATCATCCCAACGTCATGCATGTGATCGACTTCGGCAACACCGACGACGGCATGATGTATCTGGTGGTGGAGTATCTGCGCGGAGAGAACCTGTCCGATCTGGTGGAAAAGCGCAGCGGGCTGCCGCTGGAAAACGTGGTGTGGCTGCTGGAGCAGATCGGCGCCGGGTTGCAGGCTGCGCATCAGATGAACATCGTGCACCGGGATTTGAAGCCTGGCAACATCATTGTCGCGCGGGTGTCCGGCGACCATTCCGTCGCCAAGCTGCTGGATTTCGGCATCAGCAAGCCGCTGGGAGAAGGGGATCTTAAATACACCCGTTTGGGCATGGTGATGGGCACCCCGGGTTATCTGGCGCCGGAGCAGATTGAAGGCGCGCGCAATATCGACAAACGCGCTGATATCTACGCCCTGGGCGCGATTCTTTATTACTGCATCACTGGCGAACGCCCTTACACCGGCGAAAACCCCCAGGACATCATGAACCGGCAATGCGCCGGACCGCCGCCGGCGCTGCGGGAAAACCGCTTGACCGACGCTCGCAATAAAGCTTTGGAGCCGGTGATTCTGAAGGCCATGGCGTTAAGCCCGGATGGTCGCTATCCAGACGCCCAGGCGATGGTGCGGGACATCCAGAACCGCGCTCACGCCGCCATTGCGGAATACTCCAAGGCCATGGAGATGGCTCCGCCGAATCCAGACGTCTATCAATTCATTTTCTATGGCGAAATTCGCGGCGACGTGGAGTTGCAGGACACCCAGGAAAAACTGAAAGCGGCGCTGGGATTGAGCGATGCGGCCTGCGCCCGCTTGTTCAGCGGTAAGCGGGTGGTGGTGAAGAAGAATCTCAGTCTGGGCAAGGCGAAAAAGTACGACGAGGCGTTTCAGGCCGCCGGCGCTTTAGGGCAGATCGAGGAAATGGATACCGCCACCCGCATCGATCCGGCGCACAGCATGGATGAACGCTCCATGAGCCAGCCCATTGTGGTGGCCGCCTCCACGTTGGCGGAGCCCATGCATCTGGGTTCGCAACCGCCCCCGTTCGGCGTGCAGGGGTATACACATCCCGTTGCGCCGACGCTGGATGATGAGACCACTACCGTGGTGGCCCCGGGAACGCTTCCTACGATGGGAACCGGCATGGCGACGGCTGCTGGCCAGAGCGCCAGACGTCGCATGCCGCTTTGGCTGGGGCTGAGTGCGCTGATCTTGATCCTGGTTGGCGTGGGTTACGCCGTTCCCGTGGTGCGCTACAGCGTGGCGGACGGATATGCGGAGTTAACCGGCTGGCAGGCGCCGCGCGGCGTCAGTGAGAACCGGGTAGCGCTGGGAATGAGCGCGGCCTTTAGCGGCGGCGCCAGAGAGCTGGGTCGCGCCATGCAGTTGGGCGTTGACGTGCGCATTCGCGAAATTAACGAGCAGGGCGGCATCCACGGACGCTATATCGAACTGCGCGCCTTAGACGACGGCTACGAACCTGCGGCGGCGCACCAGAACGTCGAGAAATTTATGCAGCCGGACGGCGTATTCGCCATGTTGGGCAATGTGGGAACGCCCACGGCGGAAACGATATTGCCGGTTGCCCTGAAGGATAGAACCATCGTGTTCGGCACCTTCTCCGGCGCAGCCCTGCTGCGGAAAAGTCCGCCAGAGCGATACGTGTTCAACTATCGCGCCAGTTACGAAGATGAAACCAACGCCCTGATTCGCTACTTCATCGAGGAACAGGACGTCGACCCCAGAATGATCGCCGTGTTCTACCAGGACGACGGCTACGGCCAGGATGGTTTGAAAGGGGTGGAGGATGCGCTGTCGGATTACGGCGTGCGTCCCCATGAAATCGCCAAATTCAGCTATCAGCGCAATACGGCGCAGATTGAGGGCGCGGCCCAGGGCATGTTGGGTCGCCTGAGCGAGATACAGGCGGTGGTGGCCATCAGCACCTACACCGCCAGCGCGCGTTTGACCAAACGTCTGCGTCAGGCTGGATTCACCGGGCCTTTCGCCAATGTCTCCTTTGTCGGGGCGCGAGCGCTGGCGGAGCAGTTCAAAGAGTTAGGCGTGGAATACGGCGAGGGCGTGGTGGTGTCTCAGGTAGTGCCGCCATTTGATTCCTACGCCACTGGCGTGCTGCGCTACCGGGAGGCCTTGAGCCGTTTCTATCCCAATGAGCAGCCGGACTTTATTTCTCTGGAAGGCTACATTGTGGCGACCTTGTTTTTCCATGCGTTGGAGCGGGCGGGTCGGCACTTCGATACCGAATCACTGGTGGACACGCTGGAGTCGTTTGACGGCGTGGACTTGGGCATTGGGGAGACGATCACTTTCCGCGCCTCGGATCACCAGGGCAGTCATCGGGTATGGGGAACCCAGTTGAATCGCGATGGAGCGTTTGAGGCGGTCAGGCTCAGTAAGAAAGAAACGCTGTAGCCGGGCCATTCCGACATCATCTCTGCGGCGTCCGATGCGGCTGGATGAAGGATGCGCCAGACCGGGCCGCGCGCTGTGGACTCAGCATGAGGCGAAGCGAAATGAGCGGCGTGACAGCGAAATCTCTACTGGTCGCCATGGGACTCTATTGCAGTCTGTGCGCGACCTCCGTAACGGCGGTGGAAGTTCAGCAAAACCAGTTGTACGAAGGCGGAACCCTGATTGAGTCCGGCTCACTGGGCCTGTCGTTCAAGGTTCCTGACGGCTGGCAGGGCGTCTGGCCGGCGGGATCGGAACTTTTTGTACTGGAATCCCAGGCGCTGAAAGCCAATATCTTCGTGTACATCGACCAGTCCGGCGAGCAGGCGCTGATGCAACAGATGGCGCAACCGGTGCCGTTGGACGCTTCCGTCGTCCTGTATCCCAAAAGCGCGCCGCAAAAACGCAATGGTCGTCTGACGGCGGATTACAGCATCGGCAATATGCCTAACATGGAAGGCCGTATCAGCGCCGTCACCGGCAAAGGCTCCACCTCCGTGGCGTTGATCGCGGTCGCGGATCAGAGCACCGCCGCGCAGGTCTGGAAAGTGGCTGAGACCGTGGCCTCCTCGGTTAAATTCTCCGCGCCGAAACCTTTGGCGCAAGGCGGGGGCGACGGCGGCTGGAGCACCTACATGCGGGGGCGTCATATCGTGCGCTATTACACCGGCTCCGGTTACCACGAAGAAGAACACATCTGGTTATGCAGCAATGGTGAGTTCTATCGCTCCGGCAACAGCGGGGGCTATGGCGGTGGAGCCAGCGGCGCCACTGGCAGTCAGGGCTCTGGCAGATGGGAGGCGCAGGGCTCAATGAACGCTCAGGGCCGATTAATTCTGCAATACGGCCCCGGCTACAGCATGCAGGGCAGCACGCCGGGCTTTGACTGGAATGAATCCGGCCCAGGTGGAGAACGCGTCACTTTTACGCTGGCGCTGGCCAATAACAAGCTGTATCTGGATGGAACCCAGTGGCTGCGGGATGGCAATAATCGCTGTCAGTAAGTCAGAGTAAGGAGAGGGATAGGGAAGAAGAGGGGTAACAAAGAACAAGAGGGAGCGACGTGGTCGCTCCCTGGGCCGAGACGGAAAAACTCAGTCTGACCAGTTCAGAATGACTTTACCGGATTGGCCGCTGCGCATGGCGTCAAAACCCTGTTCGTAGTCGGCGTACTCGAAACGGTGGGTGATGATCGGTTCAATGTCCAATCCCGCCTCCAGCATCGCCAGCATCTTGTACCAGGTCTCGAACATTTCGCGGCCGTAGATACCTTTGACCTGTAGCGCCTTGAGCACGATCTTACTGAGATCCAGCTCCGCCGGCTTGGACGGCAGACCCAGCAGGGAAATACGACCGCCCATCATCATCACATCCAGCATATCGTTGAGGGCGGAAGGAATGCCGCTCATTTCCAGGCCCACATCGAAGCCTTCCTTCATTTTTAGTCGTCCCATGACGTCGCGCAGAGACTCCCGTTGCGCGTTCACCGGCTCCACATCCGCGACTTTGGCCGCCAGCTCCAGGCGGTAGTCATTGATGTCAGTGATCACCACTTTGTGGGCGCCTGCGAATCTCGCTACGGCGGCGGCCATGATGCCGATAGGTCCGGCGCCGGTGATGAGCACGTCCTCGCCCACCAGATCATAAGCCAGGGCCGCATGGACGGCGTTGCCCAGCGGGTCCAGTATCGCGCCAAGCTCCAGACTCACTGCGTCCGGCAGGGGCACGACGTTGAACGCAGGCAGGCAAAGGTACTCGGCGAAAGCGCCGGGCAGGTTAACACCGATGCCTTTGGTGTCCGGCGCCAGGTGAAAACGTCCTGCGCGGGCGTTGCGGCTGAGCATCCCCACCACGTGACCTTCTCCTGACACGCGCTGTCCGATATGCAGGCCGTCCACGTGACTGCCGAGTTCCACAATCTCACCGCTGTATTCATGGCCGGTGGTCAGAGGGACGGGGACGTTGTTGCGCGCCCAGTCGTCCCAGTTGTAAATGTGGATGTCGGTGCCGCAGATCGCGGTGCGCTTGATCTTGATGATCACATCGTTGGGCCCGCATTCGGGAACCTGCTGCTCCTGCAGCCAGAGTCCGGGAGCAGATTGTGCTTTGACCAACGCCTTCATGGTTGACGACTGCATGGTTCAGCCTCCAATAACCCCAAGTTGTTGACCGACGCGGGTAAAGGCGGCGACCGCCTGCTCCAGTTGTTCGCGGGTCAGCGCCGCGTTCATCTGGGTGCGGATGCGCGCCTGACCTTGCGGCACCACCGGATAGAAGAATCCAGTGACGTATACCCCTTGCTCGTACAACGCTTTCGCAAAGTCCTGCGCCAGCTTGGCGTCTCCCAGCATGACCGGGATGATGGCGTGTTCGCCGGGTAGCAGTTTGAAGCCGGCTTCGCTCAGGCTGTTACGGAAAAACGCAGCGTGTTCGCGCAGGTTGTCGCGCAGATGGTCGCCGGCGATGGAAATTTCCAGGGCTTTCAGGCTGCCTGCGACGACAGGCGGGGGAAGGGAGTTGGAGAACAGATAGGGGCGGGCGCGTTGGCGGAGCAGTTCGATAATATCGCGGCTCGCTGCAATAAAGCCGCCGGCTGCGCCGCCGAGGGCTTTACCCAGCGTGCCGGTAATAATGTCCACTTCCACGCCGTTGTAGGCGGCGCTGCCTTTGCCCTGGGGGCCGATGACGCCGGTGGCGTGACAGTCGTCCACCATCACCAGGGCGTCGTATTTACGCGCAATGGCGACAATATCCTTCAGCGGCGCGATATAGCCGTCCATGGAGAAGACGCCGTCGGTGGCCACCAGAATATTGCGGGCGCCATCGGCGCGAGCCTGCTTCAGCTGGGCTTCCAGATCGTTCAGGTCGCGGTTGCCGAAACGGTAGCGTTTGGCTTTGCACAGACGGATGCCGTCGATGATGGAGGCATGGTTCAGGGAGTCGGAGACGATAGCGTCTTCGGCGCTCAGTAACGGCTCGAACAGGCCGCCATTGGCGTCGAAGCAGGCGGCGAACAGGATGCTGTCCTCCATTCCCAGGAACTCTGCGATTTTGTGCTCCAGCTCTTTGTGCAGCGTTTGCGTGCCGCAGATAAAGCGCACGGAAGCCATGCCGAAACCGTATTTGTCGAGCGCTTCATGCGCCGCTGCGATGACTTCCGGGTTGTCCGCCAAGCCCAGATAATTGTTCGCGCAAAGATTGAGAATTTGTTTATCGCCAGCTTCTCCGGCGAGTTTGACGGCGGCCGCTTGTGGAGTGTCGATCACCCGTTCCTTTTTAAACAGGCCGGCTTTTTCAATCTCATCAAGGGTTTGCTGTAATTGTTGTTGGAAAGTCTGGTTCATTGGAATTTTCCCTTATATCGGACGTGTTTCCTGTATAGTGGAAAAATGATTGCAAAGCAATAGGGAAAATTATACCCAGCCCCCTGAATCAGGGCCATGGCGGCCTCCCTGCCACGTTGCGTCGCCTAACCTGATTGTTAAGCGGAAAGGTGCGCCAAAACGTCGACTGACTCTAGCGATGACTGTGATTCATCACGACTAAAAGAGCGATGGTGTCGCTGTCGCCGTGATTCTGAATGGTGTGGGCGACGTCGGCGTGATAACGGGCGGTGTCGCCCTGCGCCAGACGCTGGGATTGCTGGCCGCTGACGACTTCAAGCTGACCGCTTAGCACGGTGAGGTGCTCCATGCAGCCCTGTGTATGGGCCTGGCTTTCCAGTTTGCCCTGGGGACGCATACGCAGCTCGTACCATTCAATGGAGCCCACCAGATGGGGTGGGCTGAGAATGCTGAGGTGATAGCCGCCCTGAGGGTTGTCGATCTTCGGCGTTTGCGCGGCGATGATATGTTCGATAGGAGAGTGCGAAACGCCCTCGCTTTCGTCCACCAGCTCCGACCACTCAATGCCCAGGGCGCGGGTGAGGTTCCACAGGGTGGCGAAAGTCGGGTTGGCCTGGCCGCGTTCGATCTGCGACAGCATGGAGCGGGATACGTTGGATTGTTGCGCCAGTTGCTCCAGCGTCAGCTTTTCTGACTTGCGGAGTTGTTGGATGCGTTTGCCCAGTCTGGCGACTAAATCGGTGTCTTTCATTGTTTCGTTTCACGTTCCAGAGAGCGGCGCCATTCGCTTAAAAAGCGTTGCCGTTTTAATTTATCCAGCGGAACCAGCAGTTGCGGTCCCACCGTAATGGGTTTCAGCGGTCCCGGCGCATGCTTGTTCAGCCAGTCTGCGGTGACTTCGCCGTGCACGCCGGGGTCGATAGGATACAGTTTCGACTCGCTGGCCAGAGTCTGCTGACCTGCTGGAGACAGCAGAAAATCCAGGAAATCCCGGGCGTTCTGCGTGTTGACGGCGTGCTTATGAATCAGAGCGATGCGCGTCATGATCAAGGTGTAGTCCGCCGGCAGGATCATTTTCAGGTTAGGCGCCGACGCCAGTCGGGCCTTGGTGTACGATCCCAGCAGATTATAGCCGATCGCGTACTGCCCGGAAGCCAGACCGTCGAGAATGTCGCCGGTGCAGCAGGCCAGTTGTACGGAGTGGGTGCCGAAGGCCTCCAATAGTCGGCCATAGGTGGTCGCCTGCTGGCTGTCCTGGGCGGCGAACAGATAACCGACGCCGCTGCGGGCGATATCATAGGTGGCGATTTTTCCCGCCAGACTTTCGCCCTGGCTACGGATCAGCTCCAGCAATTGCTGGCGGTCCTGCGGTGGCGGACCCGGCAACAATTTGGTGTTTACCACGGTCACCACTGGTTCAAAGGTAAAGCCGAAAGCCTCGTTGCGCCACTTCGCCCAGTCGGGAATGCGGCGGGTGTAGGGGGACTCGTAGCGCTGCGCATAGCCGTCATTGACCAGTTTCACTTGCAGGTCCATCGCCGAGCTGATCAGCAGGTCGCCGACGATGGCGTCCGGCGGTTCTGTCGTGTGAGTGGAGCCTTCCACGGTGTGCTGGAACAGGTCGGCGGTTTCAAACTCAATCAGCCGGATTTCCACATTGGGATAACGCTGCTGAAACGCCTTGATGATGGGGTTCATCACCACGTAATCCAGCACTGCGTGAATATTGAGCACGCTGACCGGCTTCTGCTGCGCCGGATAAAGCACGACCGGCAGCGGACCGGACACTGCCCGTGCGGTAGTGACGCTGAAGAGGGCGAGCACGAGAAGCGCTCTGCATAGCAAATCTGTACGGAAAAAAACGAAGCGACTATTTGCCATGGGCGCTCTCCTTGCGGAAACCGACACGCACCGTCAGGCCTTGAGGCTGATTATCCATCAGTCCCACCTCTGCGTTATGACGCTCCGCAATTTCCCGCACGATGGCCAGACCCAGTCCGCTGCCGACGCCGACGGCGGCTGGCGCACGATAGAAGCGGGTGAAGACTTTGTCCCGATATTCCACAGGGATGCCTGGGCCGTTGTCTTTTACTTCCACGAACAGTCGGTTGACGCTTTGGTGGACGCGAACTTCCACCACGCCATCCACCGGGCTGTAGCGGACCGCGTTCTCGATCAGATTGCGGAACAACTGCTTCAATGCAAAGGCGTCGCCAAGCAGGTTCGTGTCCTCGGCGTCCGCCTCAAAAGCCAGTTCCACTTTCTCGTTGATGGCGTGCGACGCCAGCTCCAAACAGGCCTCTTTCACCACTTTGTTGAGTTCGATGCGCCGCAGCGCCTCGCTTTGCAGGCGATGGGTGATAGTGGCCTGATTGAGCAGTTGCGACACGGTGGTGTTAAGTTGATCCACCGACTGCATGATGCGGTTGTATACCGGCTTGGGATCGTCGATATCGGGATGGTCGCGCAGGTTCTGCAAAGCTGCGCGCAGCCCCGCCAGAGGCGTGCGAATCTGATGAGCCGCCTCGCCAGTGTAGCGCTGCATGCGGTCAAGGGTATCCTGCAGGCGCCGCATGAAGTGATTGATGGTTTGCTGTAAGCGCCAGGTTTCCTTGATCGGCGTAACGTGCAGGGGCGTCAGATCGGTAGGGGAGCGCGCGGCCAGCTCTCTTTCGATCTGATCCAGGGGCGAGAAGGCGCGTTTGATGCCGTAGCCTAATAGTCCCAAAGCGATGACGGACGCGATGGCGATCAGTTGTAAACCTTTGCCGGTGATGTCTTCGGCCAGATCGGCGCGGGCGTTGATGGTCTGTCCCAGTTGCACGGTGATGTAACCGGTGATGTCCGCCTCCGTCAACAAACGCCGCAACACGATGAAGCGCACCGGTTCGTCCAGATAGCGGCTGGTGAAAAATCGTTGCTGGATCAGGCGTGCGCCGTCTTTGCTGAAGCCCTGGTCCGCCGCCGGGCGGGGCAGGTCGGCGTAGCCGGTGAGGTACGCGTCGCGGGGGCCGCTGATGCGATAGAACACGCGGTCGTCGCGGGCCAGGGCGAGGGTTTCGAAGGCGGCCACTGGCAGATCCACATCCACCACGCCGTCGCGAACGTGAATGGCGTCCGCAATCTGAAATGCGGCGCTGGCCAGCAGCCGGTCATAAGAGAGTTCCGCCGCGCGCTTGCCGTATCCGTCGATAGCGATGATAGCCAGAGTGCCGAGCACCAGAATCAGCGCCACGGCGCCCAGGATCAACCTGTTGCGCAGTGAGACCGGCTGATCCGGACGCAACGGCGAATCAGTCATCATCGCATTCCGCCAGATACCCCAATCCCCGCAAGGTGCGTATCTGAACGGAGGACTCCGCGAGCTTTTTGCGCAGGCGCGCAATGTACAGTTCGATGGCGTTGGGTCCCGGCGATTCATCGAAGGCGAACAGGCGATCGGCCAGCTCCTCCTTGCTCATAACCCGGCCCAGATGGCCGAGAAACACTTCCAGAAGGCGGAACTCGCGGTTCTTCAGGTCCAGCTTTTCTTCATTGACGTATACCGCTTTAGCGGAGCGGTCAAAAGACAGATTGCCGTGTCGGCTGAGGTTGCTGGAAAAGCCCTGGTTGCGTCGCATGAGCACCCGGCAGCGGGCTTCCAGTTCGCCAAAATCGAAGGGCTTGGTGAGGTAGTCGTCGGCGCCGGCGTCGAGCAGCTTGATGCGATCATCCACCTGTTCGCGGGCGGTCAGGATCAACACCGGCGTGGTGTCTTTGCGTTTGCGCAGCTCCGACAGAATCTGCTCGCCGCCCAGTTCTGGCAGGTTGAGGTCCAGAATGATCAGATCGAATTGCTGGTGCTGCAACAAACCGTTGGCCTGGCGTCCGTTGTTCACCCAGTCTACGCCATGGCCCATTTTCTGTAGCCGCGCCTGGATGGATTCACCCAGCAATTCAGAATCTTCTACAACAAGGATATGCATGCGCCGACTTCACTTTTTCGAATCAGGACGTGACAGGTTTATGACAGGTTCAGCAGTTAGGATGCAGTCATTACCTGTTCCATATCAAGCATAGGTCGCTGAAGAGGTAATCGAAACAAAGTTTCCAAAACCACAACAAGCGACTAAATATAAAGCGCAACAAAAATAATAGGAGCGTGACATGAACACAACGAATCTTTTTCGACAATCCCACCCCCCAGCACCTGGAATGCCGCCGGCTTAATAAGCAGGACGGCTGACGCCGGTAGCCCCACAAGGGCAAAACCAATATATTTGCGATCGAATTAATTCCTGTAACCTGTGTGAGGTAACAATAATGACAATCAGAACTCCGATTAAAATGCTTGTGGCCGCAGCGTTGACCGTCAGCGCTACCCTGACCATGGCCTACGAACCTAAAGGCAAAGTTGAATGTATCGCTCCTGCAGATCCTGGCGGCGGCTGGGACTTCACCTGTCGTAGCGTCGGCAACGTGATGGAGGAACTGAAGTTAGTTCCCGGCAGCGTACAGACCATTAACATGGCGGGCGCAGGCGGCGGTGTCGCATTCGCGCATACCGTCAGCAAGCGCAAGAACGATCAGAATCTGGTGGTCGCCGCTTCCACCGCCACCACAACCCGTCTGGCTCAGGGACAGTATCCCGGCATGAACGCGGAAATGGTTAACTGGATTGGCGCAATCGGCGCGGATTATGGCGTTATCGCGGTATCCAAGAACTCTCCCTACAAAAGCCTGAGCGATCTGATGGCGGCGCTGAAACAAGATCCGCGCTCCGTTAAATTCGCAGGCGGTAGCGCCAACGGCGGCTGGGATCACCTGAAAGTGCTGATCAGCGCGAAGGCGGCCGGCGTCACTAATCTGCCGAAAATCTCTTACCTGTCCTACAACAACGGCGGCGAAGCCATGACTCAGGTCGTGGGCGGTCACGTTGACGCGTTCACCGGCGACATCACTGAGGTGCAGGGCTTCTTCGAATCCGGCGACCTGCGCGTATTGGCGGTGCTGTCTGAAGATCGTCTGCCAGGCAAATTCGCAACTATCCCTACCGCTCGCGAGCAGGGCATTGAGTCCGTCGCTCCTAACTGGCGCGGCTTCTACATCCCTGGCGGCGCGCCGGCGGATGTAAAAGAGTACTGGACTGCAGCCATCGACAAAATCTACGCCAGTGAGCAGTGGAAAACCTTGATGGAGAAAAATGGACTGATGCCGTTCCACAAAAGCGGCGCTGAATTCAACAATTTCGTGAAAGCGCAAATCTCGGACATCCAAGCGCTTTCTAAAGAAATTGGCTTGATCCGTTAATCGCCATGAATGACCGTATTTTCGGTTTAGTGATGCTCGTCCTGGCCATAGCCTATGGCTGGGGCGCGTATCAACTGCCCGAGCCCTTCGGCGGCAATGAATCGGTCGGACCCGAGACCTTCCCGATTCTCCTGTCGGTGGTGCTTGGTCTGAGCAGTCTTTATCTGATGCTGCGTCCTGACCCGGACAATCACTGGCCCTGGAACCGCACCGGCGCTGAAATGGTGGTGGCGGTGGTGGTGCTGACGCTGTATGGCGTGTTGCTGGAGCCGCTGGGCTTCATCATCACCACGACCTTGGCGGTGGGCACCCTGAGCTGGCGCATGGGCGCCCGCAAGTTCCCGGCCTATATGTCCGGCCTGATTGGCGGCGTAGTGGTGTTCGTGTTGTTCAACTACGTGCTTGAATTGCCGTTGCCGCTGGGCGTACTGGAGGTAAGCTGATGGAAACCTTGAACTTTCTGATGCAGGGCTTTGCTGTCGCCCTGACGCCGGAAAACTTGATGTTCGCGCTCCTCGGCTGCTTCCTGGGCACCCTGATCGGCGCGCTGCCGGGATTGGGCCCCGCCAATGGCGTGGCGATCCTGATCCCGCTGGCGTTCACCCTCGGGCTGAAACCGGAAACGGCCTTGATCATGCTGACCTCGGTGTACGCCGGGGCCATGTACGGCGGACGCATTTCGTCGATTCTGTTGAATATTCCCGGCGACGAGCCGGCGATGATGACCTGCCTGGACGGCTATCCCATGGCGCAAAGCGGCAGAGCCGCGGAAGCGCTGGCGATTTCCGCAGTAGCCTCCTTTATCGGCAGCGTGATCGCGACGATCGGCTTGATTCTGCTGGCTCCCTGGCTGGCGAAATTCGCCCTGACCTTTGGGCCGGCGGAATACTTCGCGCTGTTCGTGCTGGCGTTCGCCACCCTGGGCGGCATCACCGGCAAGAACCCGGTGAAGACGATTCTGGCGGCGGCCATTGGCTTGATGATGGCGACGGTGGGCATCGACATGAACACCGGCGTGCAGCGCTTCACCTTCAATACCCTGGAGCTGTATGAAGGCGTTGACTTCATCATTCTGATCGTGGGTCTGTTCGCTATCTCGGAACTGCTGTTTTTCATCGAAGCGCATGCCGGAGAAGGCCGCAAGATGATTGCGATGAACAAGCTGAAAATGAAGTGGAAAGACTTCACCAGCGTCTTCCCAACATCGCTTCGCGGCAGCGTCATCGGCTTTCTGGCGGGGGTTCTGCCCGGCGCCGGCGCCTCTTTGGGCAGCTTCGTCAGCTATACCCTGGAAAAACGCATCTTGGGCAAGAAGGCCAAGTTCGGCGAAGGCGATCCTCGCGGGGTGGCTGCGCCGGAAGCGGGCAACAACGCCGCCGCCAATGGCGCGCTGGTGCCCATGCTGACCCTGGGCGTACCCGGCAGCGGCACCACAGCGGTTCTGCTGGCGATGCTGATTTCCATGAACATCACCCCAGGCCCGCTGATGTTCCAGCAGCATGGCGACATTGTCTGGGGCGTTATCGCCGCGCTGTTGATCGGTAACCTGATGCTGCTGTTGCTCAACATTCCGCTGGTCGGCGTGTTTGTGAAACTGCTGTCGGTGCCGCCCAAATATCTGTTGCCGATTGTCACCATGGTCGCTTTTGTTGGCGTCTATTCAATCAGCCACAGTGTGTTTGATCTGTACTTTATGATTTTCTTCGGCGTGCTTGGCTATGTTCTGCGCAAGGTCGAGATCCCACTGGTTCCTGTCATTCTTGGAACTTTGCTGGGGCCGGAGATGGAGAAAAACCTGCGTCACGCCATGACGTTGTCGGACGGCGACTGGAGCATCCTTTGGAGCAGCGGTCTGTCCATCACGCTTTGGATTGTCGCTGGAGTGGGTCTAATCGCTCCCTACGTTATCGGGCCGATTCTGCGCAAGCGCATGAAAGGCGTCGATCACGAAGTGGACGAGGCGGTGACCGCCGATTGACCCTTGCGTCCAGGGACGGGCGCGCAACTGAGATTTGATTGTAAGTCTTGGTCCCATTTTCGGGTCGAGAGACCCTTTTTCCTCGGTGTGGAAACTATGCCCGCTCTCCTCCTGTTAAAGTCATAGTTTCCATTGCCTTGGCTGCGCGGCCCCCGATTTTTGCCGTCGCAGCCTTTCTTTACTCTTTTCTTTCTCTTTCTCTTTTCCTATTTCCCTTTGCCCTTATTTTTTCACCTCTCTATCCCTTCACGTCTGCATTTATTTACATTCCTTGTCGCTGATTGAGTGTCCTGATTACGCAGGTTCTGGGCGCACGGGCTTACCCGGTTCCGCCTCGACATTGGCCGTCAGCCGGATGCGCCAGGTTTTGTCGTCGTCCGCCAGTTCGCCATCTTTCAGCGCCGTTGGTTGCGCCACTGGCGCCACGAAACCTCCTGGGTCGCATACGCGGATTTCCAGCGTCCAGCACTCTCCTGTGGGGACGGCGTCCACGCGCACGAACTGGGATTTATCCGCCCGCAACAAGCGCGCTTCCGCCTGCAGTTGTAACTGCGATCCGTGCATGGGAACGACGCTGGGTTTATCCCACTCGAAGTCCCGGGGATTGGCGTTGGCGAAGGGCAGTGGCGCGTACAGACCGGACGACACGATCTGCCATACCGTCACGGGCTTGCGGTTCGATACCGCCTGATCCGCAGGGTTGGCCAGAGTCATGCGCGCCAGAGCGCATAAATGCTGGTCGCCGCCGACGAAAATGACGTTAGCGATCTGCCGCTCGTAGATCAGCCCCATTACCGCCGCCAGGGTATGAGGATAGCCGCACCAGCTGTCGTGATTGCGCCACAGGTCAGGGTGCTGCGTGAGGCGTTTTTCCACTGGCGCAATCACGCTGCCGGAAAAGATAAATTTAGGTCGTTCCGGCGTCAGCCGTTGTGCCTCGGACAGCCAATTGGACAGGGCGGCGAATTGGGTCGCGTCGATCATTTCCGCTTGCGCGCCGACGGCGCCAGCGCTGCGTAGTCGCCGTTCGGTGCGGGTGTCCATGACGAAGATCGGACAGTCGAATTCCCGAGCCGCGCTAACGCCCTGGGGATACCAGAGCGCGGCGTCCGGTTGGCGTCCGCTGCATTGAAAACTACGGGCGGCGCGCAGGGCGAAGTCAAAGCGTTCGCGTTCCTTCAGGTGAGCGTCCAATTGGGGAGGGCGCCCAGAACAATCGTCGCTGAACTCATGGTCATCCACCGTGAAGTGAACGGGCGCCAGTTGCAGCAGTTTGCGCATATTGGGCGAGTTGAACGCCTCCCGGTAGCGCGTGATGTAGCGCTCTTTCAGGGCGGTGTTATCGAACGCCTCGGCGGTGGCGTCTGCGTATATCTGATCCCCGATAAAAAAGACCGAATCCGCGCCGGGCAGTTGGGCGTCGCCTCTGACCTGACGTCCCATACCGACGAACGCCTGATCGGCGAGATCCCGTTCCAGCATCGCGCCCGGATAGCGGCAGGAGCCAACCAGAAAGCGCATGGCGGGGCTGACGCCGCGATGCAGGCAAAGCTCGCGCAAACGCCGCAGCCACCCAGCGGAGGCGGGGATATGCAATGTCTGCGACAGGGCCAGCTGGGTTTCCGGATCGAACTGGCGCTGGGTCAGACTGAAGCGGATGCGTACCTCTCGTTCCTGTCCCGGATCGACTTTCACCGCCACATCCAGCAACAAGTGATGCGGATCATTGGCGGAGCAGAACTGACATTGAATCAATTCCGCGCCTTCCAACGCCAGACGTCGTGTCGGCGTCGCCAGGGCGTCGGCCAGATCCGCCAGATCGGAAAGCTCCGCCCACAAACGCAGCACAATACGCGGGCGGCCAATCCCGGCGCTATCCAGCCAGGCTCCGCGGATGATCGGCCCGGCGCTGAACAGGTTGGCGCTTACCGCATGCAAGTCATCCGCAGCGCGATAGCTGTCGAACAGTTGATGGTGAAATTCAACGCGGTCCCCGGCGGAGTGGCGCAGACACCCTACATCTTCGCTGAAAAAGGCGCGCAGACTGGGAAAGGCCTCCTTGTAAGCGTGTTGAGCCAGGATCACATCCATGTGGCCGTATTGCGGCACCCGCTTCAATAGCACTGGCGGCGCGGATGGGCTGCCTTTCAGCATTTCACTGAGCCGGATGGCGGAACGAGTGGCGGATTGCGGATTGAACACCTTGCTTTGCTCGCCATGGATGAACAGCGTGGGATAACTCCAGTGTTTGCGCACCGCAGAGGGGGTAAGAAAGGTGTTTTCGCCGTCCCGGGAGGTCACCCGCTGTTGCTGGGCGAAGTAATACAGATGCCGATAGACGGCGCCGGGAGCTTGCCCCAGCATATCCTGAAAAGCTTTGTGGGTGGCGGGAGAAATCTGATCGTGTCGCCACATGCGGCCGTACAGAAAGCTCATTTTGTCGCAGATGCCCTGGGATATTTCCACGCCGCCATCGGGCGCATGGTCGCTGTGTGTATGCAGCTCGGCGCCGTTGCGCGCTCTGCCTTCTTCCGCCTCCTGCAGCTCGCCCAGGCGTGCGAAAGAGAACGCCAGGCGATCGAACATGGAGTCGAAGGCGCTGGGGTCAGGTTGCGGGATAGGGTTGAGCTGAGCGTCATTCACCGAGTCGCGCAGGAAGCTGCCAAGCTTGGCGCGGCTGCGGTTGACCGGGGAAGGGATAATCCAAGGATGGATCGCATTGAAGGCCACCCGTCCGATAAAGGAATCGGCGGGATCGTCCAGCCAGCCTTTGAGTATGGCCATGGTGGTGGCGGTGGCGCCGACGCAATGGGCGAACAGGTTGATCTTACCCGGATTGACCCGGTGAATATGGCGCACCGCGGCGGGTATATCGTAGCGGGCGATTTCTTCAATACTCCAGCCCTGCAGGGGCGCCGGCTTGGGAAGGGCGTTGCTGAGTCGATAATCCAGCAGCCACACATCGAAACCGGCGCGCCACAGATAAACCGCCATGTTCTCGGGGATGGCCTCAGAGCAATAAATCAGACTGCCCTGGGCGAGTCCATGAATGAGCAGCACCGGTTGTCCCGGCCGCTGCGTGTTGGTTTGCGGATAGCGGGTCAGAACAATACCGATCTGCTCCGAGGAAGCGTCATTCAAGGGAACGCTGAGTTCGGCGCGCTGCGGGCTGATCACCCGGTTATCCGATACGCGTAACGCCCGGGGATGCGGATTGGAAGCGATGGGCTTGTCAGGATAATGGGGCGAGCCGAAATCCCAGAACTGGGTTTGCAGCAAGCAGCGCAGAAACAGCATGCCCAGGCCCGCCGCCGCCATGGCGGACTCCGGCAGATTGGGCGATTTGACCACCTGGGCCAGCCCCCTTTCCGACATGTACTCCATGTCCACGTACAGGGAGCCCGACACAGCGTCGCCATGGCGCTGGTGGGACAGCTCGATGGGAAGATTGGTCAAGGCGCGCCAGAGTCTGGGAACGCCGTTCTTCCAGGCCAATAGCTTTTCTCCGCGCAGGTGAATGATCTCCCCAGGCATGTTTTTGAAACGAGGCGTGCGCGAGCCGCTGGTATTAGGGGTGAACTGGAAGTTGTAACTCATGCGACGGTATTGCGCATGATGCTTGGCGACAGTCCAGAAGCCTTTGATTTGTTTGAACAGCCCTGGCGCCGGCTCCTTCAGCGAGGCGTCTGAATCCCAGCGACTCAGGCGCTGCTTGAGCTGACGCAAGGCGAAGCCGGACAAAGATTGGCGGCGGGTGCGATAAGCGTTGAGGGCCTGCGCGCCGCGCCAGGCGGTGGTCAGCGACCCGGGTTCATCGCAGTGCAGCAGGCGCACTACGCCTTCGCCTACAGCGATGGGAATTGCGCCTTGCAATAGTTCTGGCGGCAAACCGTAGGTGTGCATTTTGGCGGTTTGCTCCGCGCTGAGCGGATTCAGGTACAGCTTCGCCGTCGCTTTCAGCTCCTCTCCGGGTTTCTGCAACCAGTCATGCAGATCTTCTATCTGTGTTTCCACCTTGAAGATCAGACCCTGATCACCGGAAAGACGCGCAGCGACGCCACTGGCGGGTTGGGCCTCAGTGGGGAGCGCTTCGGCCCACTGTTTGATCCAGCTTTCTATCCAGTCGGGCAGACGAGCGTTGACTTCCTGGGCCTGCAAACGGCCGAACATCTGCTCGCTGATGCTCAGCGTCACTGTGGGGCTGGGCTTGACCGCTGTGGTGGTCGCCGTCTGTTTAACTGGTGAGATGGCTTGCGCCAGCTCAGGACTGACCTGTTCCTGCGTTGGCGCAAGCCAGTCATGCTGTTCCTGAATCGCTTCTGCGGCCCGAAGAGACAACGCGGATATGGTCAGGAACGGATTGACCCCCAGAGCGGTTGGCAGGATGGAGCCATCCAGCACATATAGCCCCTCGTGCAAAGCGGGTGCGTCCTTATTTCGGGCGCCTGGGTCGGCCTTGAAGACCTGGCCGTAATGATTGACGACCCCGGTGTCGGGACCGTCGCCCATGGCGCAGCCGCCCAGCGGGTGCACTGTGATGACGCGACCGCCGGGAAGCTTGCCGCTCATAACGGTAGAGGCGTCATCCGGCAGGGTTTTCCAGAGAGGATTAGGGACGTACTGGCCGCCGTCGAAGCCCTCTTTTCTGTCCTGGCTGCGCAGCAGGGCGTCAGCCGCGGTCAGGCAGGGGTTCTCCGCCGCCTTGGGCCAATCGACGCGAATGCGGGAGTAGTCTGTGTCAGCCTGTTGTGCGGGGTTATCGCTGGCGCGCAGGGAAAGGCCGCCGGCGGCGCCGTCGTCCCCCATGATCAAGAGGATTTGCGACCGGTCCATGGCGTCGTTGTGGTGCGCGAGAGGATCTTTGAATACGCCGTTTTTACTCGCGTTGAGAAACCAGGCGGGCAAGGTCATGTCGGTGAGACGGTTCAGTTGCGCGCCGGTGGTGGCGATTTCGCCAAAAAGGCGCGCCACCCCATAGGGCGCAGAGCCGTCCTCCAAGGTCAAACGCACTTCGGCGCCGGTTTTAGGGTGACGAGCGATCGGGCGAGATACGGCGGTAATGGTTGGGCCGACGCAGGACTCCTCACCGGCTTGCAGAGATTCGTCAGACTTGCCGATCGCCATGACCGGGTTCGCCTGTCCATAGCTCATGGCGAAACCGTCGCCGTTGGTGGAAAAGCGCTTGCCCAGCCTGTCGGAGAGCTGCAAACGGCCGGAATTCTGCGACCGTAACAGAATTTCCGTGCTTCCCAGCGCCCCCGCCGCCAGAATGACGGTGTCGGCTTCAACCCAGAATACCTCATCGGACAGACTGTTCTTTTCCGTAGCGGAGCGGCGTACCCGCACCCGCCAACGACGCCCGTTTGGCCCGGTCGTATTATCCGTAGCAGAAGAGACAATAGGCTCCAGAGTGAGCACCGTGGCGCCCGTGTAAAATCTGGCCCCACGGGCTTTAGCCAACGGAATGAGGTTCATGGCCAGGGTATTCTTTGCGCCCTGATTGCATCCTGAAACACAGTTGCCGCAGAGATTGCAGCCCGGCTGCTCAACGCCGACGGCGTTGACGCCAGGATGTAGGCTGACGGTCAATGGCGCTGTTTCCACTGACGCGTCAATTGCGTTGGCGAGTCTGGTCAGCGCCTGAAACTTGGGGAGACGGCATAGCCTGTCGCGGGCGGTTTGATCCTGATCGCGGACTCCCAGCAAGTGACGCACTCTTTTAAAGTGCGCTTGCAGCAGTCCAGGGTGCTCCCGAAACTCACGCGGCCAGGCGGCCTGCGCCAATGTATCCGCCTCTGGCTCCAGGGCCACGTTGGCGTTGATCAGCGACCCGCCGCCGAGCCCGCAGCCCACCAGCACATCCACCTCTTTACCAATGCGGAAATCATAGAGCGCGTCGGCATAGCCAATCGGGCGGGTGGAGCCGGATTTGAGTAATTGCATATGGCCGGGAATATCCCCCAAGGCTTCCGGGAAATCCCCAGGACGGTATTCCTTGCCCCGTTCCAACACTGTCACTGTCGCGCCACCGGCATTGTCTCCGGAAGACTTGCCCCCCGCCAGTTGCATGGCGGCGATGGAGCCGCCATAGCCGGAGCCGATAATCAATACATCGGTATCGTGGACCCGCGTTTCTGGGAGCGCATCTTTTATCAGGCTTTCGAACGGTTCGGAAAGATGAAAGTGCATGGCCGGAACTCCTTCCCTAGCAAAGGACTTGTTATGAGGTTGATGTCCGTTCGGCGGCGTTTTGACTGCGATGTCCGGGCGCAAGGGAGCGTCGGACTGCGCCGCTCTGGTTCCAGGGTGATGGGCTACGCCAATGCGTTGCACGCATTGTATTGACCGACAACATGTTGACCGACAAGGGGATGGCGTTCGGCTTGTCTGTCGATCGGGTCGTTATTGTTAGAGGACTGCTTGAATCAGAATAGCAATGAAAATCCGGTTTGGTTATTTTTTGAACAAAATACAGGTTGAATACACAGAAAGGAATAAACGAGGGGCCTAAACCTAGGTTTACTTGCAAGCGTCGAAAATTCTGCTGTTAAACTGAAATTGAATCGCCGCGCGGTAATCAAACTCATCTAAGATTAAAAGAGAGCGTGGCGTGACGCTCATCCACCGATGAGAAGCGTTCTCAACCCAGCCCGGAGAGCAAGGTGAGACAAGAGCATAAAGCTAAGGATTCCAGTCGCTTAGGGACGGCGCCGGAGGAGTTTGAGCGCGCCCATCTGATCGAATCCGTCAAAATCCGATGCCAGCAGACGCTTCCTGCAGTGCAGGGCGTGTTTCTCATCATGGCGATTTTTCTATTCATGTTATGGGATCAGGCGCCCCTGTCGCGCATATTGCTGTGGGTGGGCCCTGTCGCGGCGGCGCAAGTTCTGCGCCTGCAGATCAGTCGTCAGATTATGCGCCAGCTGGACAGCATGACCTTTCAGGAGATGCTGCACAGCGACAGACGCTTGTTGCGCAGCAGCCTTTTCAATCAGGCGCTGGTCGGCACGGGCATTTGGACCGTTGGCGCGGTGGAGACGGACAATGTCGCGTTTTTCATGACCCTGGCCATCAGCCTGTACGGGGTGGGGGCCATGGTGAATCTGGCGTCCGATTACCGCTCCTTTCTGTTATCTATTCCGCTGTTGATGGGGCAGCCGATTCTGTACTGGTCCCTGCAAGGGGTGGACGAACTGCGCATCGCCGCGCCCTTGGCGACCCTGACGCTGTTAATGATCAGTTCGGTGCGCCGCAGCAGCCGCACTTTTGCGGAAAGCGTCGCCATGCGTTTTGAAAAGAGCGCGTTGCTGAACAAAGTCGAGGCGGAGCGCAAAAAAGCCGAAGAGGCGTTGGCGGCGGCGCAGGAAGCGAATAAAGCCAAAACCTATTTCATGGCCGCAGCCAGTCACGATCTGCGCCAGCCCTTATACGCGGTGTCACTGTTGACGGACACGCTGTCGTATCAGCCTTTGGGGGAGACGGCGCAGGAAATCGTCAGCAAACAGCGGCAGGCGATTGAAGTGCTGCGCACGCTGTTCAACAACCTGCTGGACCTGTCGCGCTTCGAAGCCGGCAAGTTTCAACCCAATATGAAGGCGCTGTCGCTGGAGGAAGTCATGCGGCCTCTGGAGGCGGAATTTCAGCCATTGTGTCAGGCCAAAGGTCTGGCCTGGCGCTGCAGTTATACGCGGGTCAGTCTTTACTCCGATCTGGAGCTGCTGAGCCGACTGCTCAATAACCTGATTTCCAACGCCATCCGTTACACCCATAAAGGCGAAGTCAGCGTGGATGCGGCGGTGGATGGACGTCGGGTGACGTTCACTATCAGCGACACGGGACCGGGAATTGAGCGTGACGACCAGGTGCGCATCTTTGAAGACTTTGTGCAGCTCAATAATCCCAGTCGCAATCGAGACAAGGGCATCGGCATGGGGTTGGCCATCGTTCGCCGCATCAATGAAATTCTTGATGCGGGGCTGACCGTGCAGTCTTCGCCGGGCAAGGGCTCGCGCTTTTCCTTTTACGCGCCCCTGGCGGAATATGCCTGTATTGCGCCCAGCCTTCGCGACTTAGAGGCCCCGGACAATGCCTTCATCGATCTCAATGTCTGGCTGGTGGAGGACGATCCGTTGGTGAGGTCGGCGCTCTCTTTTCAATTTGACGCCTGGGGATGCCGCTACGAAATCGTCGCCAATAAGGACGAACTGCTGGCGCTGCGCCATCGCAGCCAGGGCTGGCCGGATGCGCTGATACTCGACGACATGCTGGACAAAGGCGAGGACGGACTGGATATCGCCGACAGTCTGTCCCGACAGATGCCGAAGGAAAAGATGCTGCTGGTGTCCGGCAATGTGCAACCTGAGCGAGTCAGAGAGCTACAGGAAAGTGGGTTCAGCTTTCTCACCAAACCCATCTCTTCACATCAACTGCAAACCTGGATAGAGTCCGTCGCGCCCCATTAGGCGCCCCATCAAGGGCGACTGAGCGCTTTAGATGACGCCCAGCTGCCTCGCCTTCAGAATCGCCTGCGCCCGATTACGCACCCCCAATGCTCTGAAGATGGTGTTCATATGGGTTTTCACCGTGCCTTCCGCCATATCCAGACGCGCGGCGATCACCTTGTTGGGCATGCCTTCCAGCAAATAATGAAACACCTGTTCCTGGCGGGGAGAGAAATAGGGGCGGGACTCGACGGCGGTATTGCCGATGGCCACGGTTCCCGCCGCCGGTTCAAACCCCAGCATGCGGATCGCGTGGGGCGGGATGTAGCAACTGCCGGCGAGTACGACTTTGACCGCGCTCACCACCACTTCCACAGGCGAGTTCTTTGGCACGTAGCCGCGTACGCCGTACTCAAACGCCTTGGCGATGGTGTCGGTGGAGTCATCGCCGGAGAAGATGATGATGGGAACGTCGGGATAGGTTTCCCGCAAGGTCATCATGGCGTGTATGCCCTCTGCGTCGGACAAGTGCAGATCAAGCAACACCAGGCTGAATTCCACATTGTTAGCCAGCTTTTCCTTGGCTTCCGCCAATGTGTTGGCCTTGTCGATCCAGTTACACAGCTTCAACGCCAGCAACGAAGTGGAGAGTGCGTCAATCACTATCGGGTGGTCATCGACCAGAAGGGCGCGAACGTCAGCGCAATGAGTGCTTTCCATGTTTTTCCCCTTGGCAAAATCGCGTATACGCCTTGATTTCCAGTGTAGTAATGCTGGCCCAGCGCAACAATAAAATCGACATTTCTTTGGCCCTAAACTTTGGTTTAGGCGGGGCTGTGGATAGTCGGAGGGGAGTGGGAGGCGTATAACTGAAGCTGAGACAGGAGATACGACGGGTGGGGACTGACAGTCATCTCTCTGAGAAGAAGCTAGGGCGCGATGGTTATCCACCGCGCCCGTTTTTTTGACGCCCTCGTTTCAATTACATGATCTCTTGACCAGTGCGAGCGGCGTCTAGCTCGCTGAACGGGCTGCTTAGAACAGCACGCGGCAGCGAATGGTGCCTTTGACGGACTTGAGTTTTTGCAGCGCCAGATCGCTGTAATCCTTGTTCACGTCCACGACCACATAACCGACTTTATCGTTGGTCTGCAGGTACTGACCGCAGATGTTGATGCCGTTGTCGGAGAACACGCTGTTGATCTCGGACAGCACGCCCGGCACGTTTTCGTGGATGTGCAGCAAGCGATGGTTCTGCGGGTGCGAAGGCAGAGACACTTCCGGGAAGTTGACGGATGTCACGGTGGCGCCGGTGTCGCTGTACTTGGCCAGCTTCTCGCCGACTTCGCGACCGATGTTTTCCTGGGCTTCCATGGTGCTGCCGCCAACATGAGGCGTCAGAATGACGTTGTCGAACTCGCGCAGGGGAGAGACGAACTCCTCGTCATTGGAGCGAGGCTCCACCGGGAATACGTCGATCGCGGCGCCGAGCAGCTTTTTGGCGCGCAACGCGTCCGCCAGGGCGTCGATATCCACGACAGTGCCGCGGGAGGCGTTGATGAAGATGCTCTTGTCCTTCATCGCCTCGAATTCCGCCGCGCCCATCATATCTTTGGTGCTATGAGTTTCCGGCACGTGCAGCGTGACGATGTCGCTGATAGCCAGCAATTCTTTCAGGCTGTCCACCTGTGTGGCGTTGCCCAGGGGCAGTTTGGTGGAAACGTCGTAGAAGTAGACTTTCATCCCCATGGCTTCCGCCATGATGCTCAACTGCGCGCCGATGCTGCCGTAACCGACAATGCCCAGGTTTTTGCCGCGAATTTCATAGCTGTCCTTCGCATGCTTCAACCAGCCGCCGCGATGCGCAGACGCATTTTTCTCAGGAATGCCGCGCAGCAGCAGAATAGCTTCCGCCAGCACCAGTTCGGCGACAGAGCGGGTATTGGAGTAGGGGGCGTTGAAGACGGCGACGCCTTTCGCCAGCGCTGCGTCAAGGTCGACCTGATTGGTTCCGATACAGAAACAGCCGATCGCAATCAGCTTTTTCGCTTCTTCCAGCACGCTTTCAGTGAGCTGGGTGCGGGAGCGTATTCCGATGAAGTGAGCGTCAGCGATGCGTTCTTTCAGTTCCTGTTCGGGCAGGGAGCCCTTGTGATACTCGATATTGGTGTAGCCAGCCGCTTGCAGGGTGTCTATCGCAGACTGGTGCACACCTTCGAGAAGAAGGAACTTGATCTTGCTCTTGTCTAAGGACGTCTGTGTCATATCGGTTCGGACCTTTTGTGTAATCGCACTTATTTCCGCCGCTAAGTTCTTAAACAGAAAGGCTTCCCGGGCCGCCTCCATCGTTATTCTATTTTTCAGGCTGGGAACGGCGCCGACAAACTCCGCCACTGGCGCTTAGCATTTTGGGCTCTGCTGTTGGTGACCAAACCCCGGATTCAGACATAAATCGCATCAGGGATCTACAGCGCAGGGCGCGTATGATACCATAATCGCCGCTTTTTGAACTCGCATATTCATATAAATCGCCGGTTGACCGATGTCTCTCCACGGCATGTGGGAAAAGGCTGCGCGCGCAGTGGCGACGCGGTTTTCCGGACGCTGATTACAAGGTGTTGTTGAGAAATCCTATGAGTAAGGTTGCGGCGGAACAGATCGTTGAGAGGCTTAAGGCCATTGTCGTCTCCGGCAAAGTGTTGACGGATGCGGATTCCTTGCAGGCGTACGGCAAGGACTGGACCAAGAAATACGAGCCCGATCCCGTGGCTGTCGTGTTACCCAAAACCACGGAAGAAGTGCAGGCGATAGTGCTGGCGGCCAATGAAATGGGCTTCGCCCTGGTGCCGTCGGGCGGCCGTACGGGGCTGAGCGCCGGCGCGGTGGCGGCCTCCGGTGAAGTGGTGGTGGCGTTCGACGCCATGAACAAGGTCAGCGACTTCAATCCCGCCGACCGCACTGTCGTCTGTCAGGCCGGAGTCATTACCGAGCAACTGCAGAACTTCGCCGAGGAGCAGGGACTGTTTTATCCGGTGGACTTCGCCTCCGCCGGCTCCAGCCAGATCGGCGGCAACCTGTCCACCAACGCCGGCGGCATCAAGGTGATTCGCTGGGGCATGAGCCGCGATTGGGTGGCCGGCCTGAAAGTGGTCACCGGCAAGGGCGATATTCTCGAACTCAACAAAGGTCTGGCCAAGAACAACACCGGCTATGATCTGCGCCACCTGTTTATTGGCGCCGAGGGCACTTTGGGCTTCATCACCGAAGCCACCATGAAGCTGACCCGTCAGCCTAAAAACCTCACGGTGCTGGTGCTCGGCCTGAGCCATTTCAATCACGTGATGGATGTATTGCAGGCGTTTTCCCGCCGCATCGACCTGACCGCATTCGAATTTTTCTCCGACAAAGCGTTGCGCCATGTGCTGGCCAATGGCGATGTGACGGCGCCTTTCGAGGGCGAAGCGCCGTTTTACGCATTGCTGGAGTTTGAATCGCTGACGGAAGAAACTCTGGAAGAAGCCATGGGCGTTTTCGAGGAGTGCATGGAAAACGGCTGGGTGGTGGATGGCGTCATCAGCCAGAGCGAAACCCAGGCTAAGAATCTGTGGCGTCTGCGTGAAGATATTTCCGACACTATTTCCAAGTTCACGCCTTACAAGAACGATATTTCGGTCGTTCCCAGCAAGGTGCCTGAATTCCTGACAGAGATCGACGGCATCGTCGCCAGTCGTTACCCGGATTTCGAGATCATCTGGTTCGGCCATATCGGCGACGGCAACCTGCACTTGAATATTCTGAAGCCGGAAGGTCTGGCTAAAGAAGAATTCTTCGCCAAGTGTGAAGAAGTGAACACCCAGGTGTTTGAAACGGTGCAGCGTCATCAAGGCAGCGTTTCCGCCGAGCATGGCGTGGGCTTGCTGAAAAAGGACTATCTGCAATACACCCGCGCTCCGGAGGAAATCGCTTACCTGAAGGCGATCAAGGTAGCGTTTGATCCCAACAATGTGATGAACCCCGGCAAAGTGCTGGATATCTAAACGGGAAAACGGAGCGTTTGCTATGGTCAAGGCGCGTTTTATTGGCGGCGGCGATTTTGAGAGTCAGATCGGTAAAGTGGTGTGCGTAGGACGTAATTACGCTGAGCACGCCCGGGAGTTAAACAACCCGGTGCCGACCACGCCCATTCTGTTCATTAAGCCGAGTACTGCGGTGGTGGAGATGCGGGGTCCCCTGGTTATTCCGGAGGGGGATGTGCACTATGAAACGGAAATCGCCCTGCTTATCGGCAAATCGTTGAAAAACGCGACCCCACAGGAGGCGCGCAGCGCCGTCATCGGCGTCGGCCTGGCCCTGGATCTGACCCGGCGCGACCTGCAATCCGCTCTGAAGGAAAAAGGCCTTCCCTGGGAAATCGCCAAGAGCTTTGACGGCGCCTGCCCGTTGTCGGACTTCGTTTCCGTGACGGCGGAGGACGACCTCGCCGACCTGAATTTCAGCATGTATCTGAACGGCGAGCTACGTCAGGACGGCAAAGCGTCGGACATGATCACCGCAATAGCGCCTCTCCTGGCCTATATGTCCTCGCATTTCACACTGATGCCTGGCGATGTGGCGCTTACCGGCACGCCGGCCGGCGTCGGTCGTCTGCAATCCGGCGACCGCGTGGAGCTGTCTTTGTCCCTTGGTCTGGATGTCGCCACTACTGTCGCTTGATAGGAAAGGGCGCGCTGCGCCCGTTCCTTTTCCGTTCTCTTCGCTCTCCCCAAACTGACTCCTCTTTTACGCCAGAACCCCGGCGTAGCTTGACTCCGCTCACAGTGTCGGCGGGCCTGCAACAACATATTACAGTTGCGCCGGTTAAGCCTTCATGCGCCGTCTATACTTAGTTGGTTACGCACCAAAAAAAATAAATTTGTAGAGGTTGGTCATGAAGTTACCTACGTCATTGCGCTTGTTAATGACCATTAAGGCGCGCGTTATCCTGTTGTTCCTGGTCTTTATTCTTATCTCGGCGACGTCATCCTATTTTTTGAATCTCCGCATCAGCGAAATATCCGACACGGTCTCTGTGCAGTTGCAAAGCATTGACGCGCAGAACGAGTTGGTGCGTGAGCAGAACCAGTTGATGGGGGAGCAGCAGAAAATCTATGACAGGGTGGCGGCGATTACCCAGGCGCAGTTGTTGTTGAGCGAGTTGCAGTACTGGTTTTTCCACGCCTCTCTGGCTGCGGACCGCAATTCATTGAGCTTGGGCGAAACCACCTACGGTCGGGTTAAAAAAATGCTGGCGGATCTGGCGGCGAATGATCCCGAGCGAGAGGAGCGTTTCAAAAAGATTCAGGATGCGTTGGACCGGTATCAGGGCTTCGCAGTGAGAATGTTCGGGTTCTACGAGGAGCGCTCCATGAGCATGGGTAAGTCCATGAGCGAACGGGCGCGGGGAGAGGCCATTAAGTTCATCACTATGCTGAACCAGATTCGCGGCGAGTACGAGATGGCGCAGAAAACCTCGGCGGAAGGCGTGGCGGCGGCGGCCGATAAGGTCGCGCATCAGGGCAGCCTGGTGCAGGAGGGCGCTTTGTCGATTGGCGGCGCCGTAGACGATGCGCGCCGGGCGAGCCTGGTGGGGCTTGGTTTTATGGTGATCTCCTGTCTGTTATTGGGCGCTTTCTTCATCTGGTCGGTCGTGCGCCCGGTGCGCAAAGTGACTCGGGTGATTTCCGACATCGAAGCGCAGAATGATCTGACCCGCACCATCGATTATGACAACTCAGATGAATTGCAGGATATCACTGAGGCCCTGGACCGTATGCTGCTCAAATTCCGCAGCCTGATCAGCGATGTCGGCAAGGCGACCGAAGTGCTGCAGGGTGTGGCGGCGGAAGGGGCTGACGGCAGTTTGAAACTGGCGGACCAAGTCAATCAGCAACAGGCGGAAACCTCCATGGTGGCGGCGGCGACCAACGAGATGACCGCGACGGCTAAAGGCATTCAGGAGACGACGGACAGCGCCGCGCATATTGCGGAAGAGGTGACCGATCTCACTGAAGCCGGCCGCAGTGCGATGGCGGCGTCGGTGCGCTCAATCGAAGACCTTGCCAACCGCATTCAGAGCGCCAGTGATGTCATTGGCAAACTGGCGCAGCGCACCGAGTCCATCGGCGGCGTGCTGGATGTGATTCGCGGCATTTCCGAGCAAACTAACTTGCTGGCGTTGAACGCGGCGATTGAAGCGGCCCGGGCGGGAGAGCTGGGGCGTGGTTTCGCGGTGGTGGCGGATGAGGTGCGGAGTCTGGCCAAGCGCACCAATGAATCGACCACGGAAATACAGGAAGTGGTGCAAAACCTTCAACGGGATGCGGAGAGCGCGGTAGGTGAGATCGGCGTCAGCCTGAACGAAAGCAAGCTCAGCGTGGCGAAGATCGACGACTGTCGCAAAGCCTTGGAGGCTATCTCCGACGCGGTGGCGCGTATGCATGAGCTGAATCATCAAGTCGCCCAGGCTACGGCGGAGCAGTGCGAAGCGGTGCAGAGCATTGACCGCAGCATTGATAACCTGAGCGGTCAAACCAATGAGATCAACGGATTGGCGGAAGCCACCACGGATATGTCATCAAGGTTAAACGAGGTCAGTAGCGATATCCGCACGGCGGTTGGACTCTTCAAGTTTTAAATCTTCGGCTCGACAGCTCGACAGAAAAAAGCGCAGGCGGGTAATTTCCCGCCTGCGCTTTTTTGTTTTCTGAACTTGCTCAGCGTTGGCTTAGAAGATTGTTTTGCTCATCAGGTCAGAGAAGTCGCTTTCCGTACCGCTGGTGTCGATGGCGGTAATGGTGAAGTAGTGCGTGCCGGTTTCCAGGTTGTCGAAGTAGTGATAGTACTGGCCAGCGGGCACGTCATAAGTCGCTTCCAGGGAACCTGCGTCGTTAGTGACGTAGATGCGGTAGCCTGAGATGTCTTCCAGAGCCAGCGCGCTGCCGTCTTCGCGAGTAGTGGGCGGCTGCCAGAACATGTTGGCGGTTCTGTCTACGAACACAGTGACTTGCGCGCTGTTGCTGACCACGGAGCCAGTGCTGTTGGAGACGATGACGTCATAGGTCCCCTCGTCGTCCATGGCGGCGGCGCTGATGTCGTAGTAAGACTTAACCGCGTCCGGGATAGCCACGCCGTCCTTACGCCATTGGTAAGCCAGGGTTCCACTGCCAGTGGCGGAGACGTTCAATGTGGTCAGGTTGTTGACTGACACGTACTGAGACACCGGCTGGAAAGTAATTTTGATGTCTACCGCTACAGTTTGCTCTTCCGTGGCGGTCGTACTGCTGGTGGAGGTATCCGCAACAGTGGTGGTTGTGGAAGTGTCCGTAGCAGTAGAGCTGTCAGTGCTGGAAGTGCTAGTCGTAGACGTGTCAGTAGTAGAGCTACTTGTAGTAGAGGTATCAGTAGTAGTGACGTCTGTGGTCTTTTTCCAGGAACCCTTAGTGCTGACTTGTGTGTCGTTAGAGCGCTTCCAGGAAGCGGCTTCCGCCATGGGAGCCAGTTGAGCCAACAGGCCGCTAGCCAGAATGACGCTGAAAACTTTTGCTGTAAATTTGGTAGTAGTAGTCATGTTGTTATTCCCCAGATGAATGGTGATTCGTAACTGATGGGGCCATTCTACGGATTAATTTTTAGTCAAAAGTTGTAAAACGCACATAAAATGTACAAAAATGCGTCAAAAAATTGGCTATTTTTTGAACTGAGAAATAGTCCATTTGGGATATGTGAACTAATTGGGACAAAGGCGCCGATTAGTTCACGGGGACAAAGAACGCGAAGAGGAAGGAACGGAAAAAATTGAGGGTATTATTCGATGAAAGTCGCTTGCCGGCGGTTTTTTATCTTTCCGTGAAGGGTTCTATTGAGGGATTTGAGCGCCAAGAAAGTCCAAAAAAGCCCGAATAGCCGGCCGCATGTAGTGGTTATCAATGTAGACCGCATAAATCTCGGCGCTTTTTTCCGCATAGAGCGAGGCGTCCCATTGCGGCAGCAACTGCAGTAAACGTCCTTCATCTATATAGGGCTGCATCGACCATTGTGTGAGCAGCGTGACACCCGCGCCTTGTAGCGCGCATTCCAGTAGCGGCGTGCCGCCGGCGGAGCGGATGGAGCCTTGCACCTGCACGCGACGATACTCCTGGCCCTTGCGAAAGTGCCACCAGGCCTGACGGCGTCCGCGACTGATCAGTAGACAGTTATGTTGCGCCAGTTCGTCGGGTGTTTGTGGTGAGCCAAACCTTTGCACGTAGTCCGGGCTGGCGCATAACAGTGTGCGGCCGTCAGTCAATTTCTTGGCTTTAAGCCGTGAGTCTTCCGGCGGGCCGATGCGTATGGCGATGTCCACGGCGTCCCGATACAGATCCACAATCTGATTTTCCAGCTCAATGTCGATGCTGACTTTGGGATAAAGCGCGAGGAATTGCGGCAGCAGGGGGGCGATGCGTAATCTGCCGTAGCTATCGAACACTGAAATGCGCAAGCGGCCCTCTGGTTCGCTGTGCTGTTGGCGTAAGGATGCAATGGTGTCGTCGACCAGCGCGAGAATGTCTTCCGCGCGCTTGAGGAGAAAGTGGCCTTCATCACTGAGAATAAGCTGTCTCGTTGTGCGCTGGAAAAGCTTGGTCTGCAGCTTGGCCTCCAGATTGTCGATTTGCCGGGAGACGGATGAGGGAGATAACACCAGCGCCTTGCCGGCGGCGGAGAAGCTGCCGCATTCACAGCATTTGATGAAGGTTTTGAGTTCGTCGAGCATAGGTGTATTTTAACGTTGACGGAAAATGATCGGCTTTGCAATTTATGCAAAACAGATTTGATTATAGGCCTTATTCCTAAGTTTTTTGCATAGATTGATAATGCCCATGGCTATAGTCGATATCGTTAACTAATAGAAGGAACATGATGATGAGCACTCGTATCGCCCTGGCTGAAATCCCCAAACCCCTGTACGCCGCGATGATGGCGGTGGAAAGCTACGTACGCGGAACCGGTCTCGCAGAAGAGTTGCTGGAACTGGTGCGCCTGCGGGCGTCGCAGATTAACGGCTGCGCTTACTGTGTCGACATGCACTATAAGGATGCGGTGGCGGCAGGCGTTGACCCGTTGAAATTGAACGCTGTCGCAGTGTGGCGGGAAATGGCTTGCTTTGATGACAAGGAGCGGGCGGCGCTGGCGCTGACAGAGACACTGACTCTGGTAGCGGAGCAGAAAGTCGAGGACGCCTTGATGGAAAAAGTGATCGGCCTGTTTGGGCATGCGCAGGCGGCGAACCTTGCTCTGGCTATCGCGCAGATCAACAGTTGGAACCGCCTGGCGAAGACTTTTGCGTATACTCCCGGTGACTATCAGGTAGGTCAGTACTCTTAAGCGTCCTGCGACACTGGCCTTATCCAGGCCTGCGCGGCGGGGGCGTTGGCTCCTTCCGCGGCTTTCTCCTCCAGCTCTCTATCTCGATTCACTGCCAGCGCTCCTTCTATCTATATATGTATCTATATATGTATCTATATAGGTTTCTATATAGGTTTCTATATAGGTATTGCATCGGTGATACGCAGACTTGCACCTGACCTTTCTGCGGCGGCAGTTTAATCCTTACGCCCGATTACCTGGGCCGTAATTTTGCTAGTAATCTTTTGCACATGATTATCTACGTATTTTCACGTAAAATGACGCGCTCTTCGCCTGCTTCGGAACGGATGGGGACCCGTAATGAAGCGTCTGCGGCGGCTTTTGCGGCATCATGTCGCACAGGTCTGTCGATGCGCGAAGGGATTCAGGAAACCACAAGAGAGTGTGTTGAGGCTTACTATGACAGATAGAGTACAAGTAGGCGGCTTACAGGTCGCTAAGGTTCTGTACGACTTCGTGAATGAAAAAGCGATCCCCGGAACTGGCGTTTCTGCGGATAAGTTCTGGTCCGAGCTGGAAGCCGTCATCAATGAAATGGCTCCCAGAAACAAGGCGTTATTGAAAAAACGCGATGAGCTGCAGGCGCAGATCGACGCCTGGCACCGCGAGAACCCAGGTAAGGTCGATCTGTCGGCCTATAAAACATTTCTACAAGACATCGGTTATCTGGCGCCGGAAGCGGAAGACTTCCAGATCGCCACCGCCAATGTGGACCCGGAAATCGCCACCATGGCCGGTCCGCAGTTGGTTGTGCCGGTGATGAACGCCCGCTTCGCTCTGAATGCCGCCAATGCGCGCTGGGGCAGCCTGTACGATGCGTTGTATGGCACCGATGTCATCTCCGAAGAAAACGGCGCGGAAAAGGGCAAAGGCTATAATCCGGTGCGCGGCGCCATGGTCATCGAGTTCGCCCGTAAGTTTCTTGACGAAGCCGCTCCTTTGGCCTCCGGCAGTCACAAAGACGCCATCGGCTACAGCGTGGAGAACGGACGTCTGGCGGTGAAACTGCAGTCCGGCTCCAGCGTCGGTCTGCTGGATGAAAGCAAGTTGGCCGGCTACGTCGGCGAACCCTCCGCGCCTAAAGGCCTTCTGCTGCAAAACAATGGATTGCGCTTCGAGATTCAGATTGATGCAAGCAGCCCTATCGGCAAAACCGATCCCGCTGGCGTTAAAGATGTCTTGATGGAAGCTGCGTTGACCACCATTCAGGACTGTGAAGATTCTGTGGCCGCGGTGGACGCGGAAGACAAAGTGGTGGCGTACGGCAACTGGCTGGGCCTGATGAAAGGCGACCTGGCGGAAACCTTCGACAAGGGCGGCAAACCCGTTACTCGTACGTTGCACGTTGACCGCGAATACATCGCCCCGAATGGCGAGCGTTTCAGCCTGCCCGGGCGCAGCCTGTTGTTCGTGCGCAACGTCGGTCATTTGATGACGATCGACGCCGTGCTCGACAGCAATGGCGAAGAAATTCCGGAAGGCATCCTGGACGGCATGATGACGTCGCTGATCGCCATTCACGATCTGAAAGGCGAAGGTCCTTTACGCAACAGCAAGACCGGCAGCGTCTATATCGTAAAACCGAAGATGCATGGCCCGGAAGAGGTGACGTTCACCAATGATCTGTTCGCTCGCATCGAAGATGCGCTGGGACTGCCGCGCTTCACTCTGAAAGTCGGCATCATGGACGAAGAGCGTCGCACTACTATCAATCTGAAGGCGTGCATCAAAGCGGCGGCGAACCGCGTGGTGTTCATCAATACCGGATTCCTGGATCGCACGGGCGATGAAATCCACACCAGTATGGAAGCGGGTCCAGTCGTGCGTAAGGCGGCGATGAAACAGCAGCCCTGGATCAACGCCTATGAAGACTGGAACGTGGATACCGGTCTGGCGGTAGGTCTGAAAGGCAAGGCGCAGATCGGCAAAGGCATGTGGCCGATTCCCGATGAAATGGCGCAAATGCTTCAAGCCAAGATTGGTCATCCGCAGGCGGGCGCCAACTGCGCCTGGGTGCCGTCACCCACGGCGGCGACCTTGCATGCGCTGCATTACCATAAGGTGAACGTGGCGGCGCGTCAGGAGGAGCTTGCTTCCCGTACGCGTGCGTCTCTGGACGATATCCTGACCATTCCATTGCTGGGCGACCAGACTTTGTCCGCGCAGGATATTCAGCAGGAGCTGGATAACAATGCGCAGGGCATTTTGGGCTATGTGGTGCGCTGGGTCGATCAGGGCGTGGGATGTTCGAAAGTGCCTGACATCAATGATGTGGGTCTGATGGAAGACCGCGCCACGTTGCGGATTTCCAGTCAGCATATCGCCAACTGGCTGCGTCATGGCGTTTGCTCAAAAGAGCAGGTGCTGGAAACCATGCAGCGCATGGCGGCGATTGTAGACCGTCAGAATGCAGGCGACCCCAGTTACCGCAATATGGCGCCGAACTTTGACGACAGCGTGGCGTTTCAAGCCGCCTGCGACCTGGTGCTGAAAGGATGCGAGCAGCCCAACGGTTACACCGAGCCGTTGCTGCATGCCTATCGTCGCAAGGCGAAAGCCAAGTTCGGCGGTTGATCCCGTAACGCTGAATGCAAAACGCCCGGCCTAAAGCCGGGCGTTTTCGTTTTCAGGCCAAAAGGCCGGCTAAGCGCCTCTTGCGACCAGCCTTAGGTGACGGAGCCCACCGCCAGCAACGGCGATGCGTCGATATCGGTGGCGTCCATCATGTCCGCGACTTTGGCGAGGCTGGCCAGGATCAGATATTGCTCCCACTCCGGCAGGTTGTCGAAGCGGGAGGTGAACAGCTCCTGCAGCGGCCGAGGCGCGCCCGCCAGTACTTCTTTGCCTTCATCCGTCAGCACCAGATAAATGCGACGCTTGTCTACCGAGTCGCGAATACGCGCCACCAGATTTTTCTTTTCCAGGCGGTCAACGATACTGGTGACCGTCGCCTGGCTCAGACTGATGTTCTGCGCGACCTGGCTCATCGTTGTGTTTCGGGAGTCGTCGATAGAGCGAAGAATTAGTAACTGCGGCGCGGTGAGTCCGGTTTCTTTGCCCAATTGCTTGGAGCGGAGGTCCGCTGCACGAATAATCCTTCGTATCAGGACCAATACTTCATCGTGTCGAGTCATGGGTAAATTACATCAATGGAAAAACTCATATTATCCTTCATACTTGTTGGGCTATCCACCTTTTAATTTGTGACATAAATATTACATGACAAAATTTTAAAATAGCCTAAAAACAGAAGTATAGGAGGTTTTTCGTCATGTGTTTACTTTGTTGTCAAAGTAAATGTGTGCTAATATTGATCAGCTATATGTATGAACAAACCAAGGAGTTCTTATGTGTGGCATATGCGGAGAGATCCGCTTCGACAACCACTCGCCCGATTTAAATTTCATCCGTCACGCCAACGACATTCAAACCCCCCGCGGCCCGGACGCCGAAGGCGTCTTCGTGCAGAACAATATCGCATTCGGCCATCGGCGCCTGAAAATCATGGACCTTTCCGACGCATCCCAGCAGCCGCTGTACGACCCTGCGTTAGGGTTGGCGCTGGTGTTCAATGGCGCTATCTACAATCACCGGGAATTGCGCACTGAATTGGAAGGTCGGGGCTATACATTTTATTCTGACGGCGATACGGAAGTGGTGTTGAAGGCCTATCATGCATGGGGCAAGGATTGCCTGACCCGGTTCAACGGCATGTTTGCGCTGGCTGTTTGGGAGCGCGACAGCGGTAAAACGATGCTGGCCCGCGACCGTCTCGGCATCAAGCCGCTGTATTTTCAACATGACGCCAAAGCGCTGCGTTTCTCCTCATTTATGCCGGCGCTGGCGAAAGCGTCGGACTTCAACGCGCGGATCAACCCCAAAGCGTTGAATATGTATCTCAACTTCCACTCCGTCACACCGGCGCCTGATACGATTTTTGAGGGCATCTACAAAGTGCAGCCGGGAACCTGGATGGAGCTGGATAAAACCGGAAACATCAACACGGGCAGCTACTGGAGTCTTGCTTTCGGCATGCAGCCCGGCGACGAGACGCTGACTGCGGATGATTGGCGCGATCGTCTGCTGGAGGCTTTATTCGCGTCCGTGCGCCGTCGCAATAACGCGGCGGTTGAGGTCGGCGTGCTGCTCTCCGGCGGCGTCGACAGCAGTCTGCTGGTCGGATTGCTGGCGGAAGTGGTTCCGGACGGATTTCAGACTTTCTCCATCGGCTTTGAAGCGGTTGGCGGGGAAGAAGGGGACGAGTTCCACTATTCCGATATCATCGCCAATCATTTCAGTACGCGTCATCACAAGATTCAGATCGCCTCGGACCGCATGTTTTCGGCCTTGCCAAAAGCGATCGATGCGATGTCGGAACCGATGGTCAGCCACGACTGCGTGGCGTTTTATCTGTTGTCCCAGGAAGTCAGCAAGTACTGTCGCGTGGTGCAGAGCGGGCAGGGCGCCGATGAAGTGTTCGGCGGCTATCACTGGTATCCGCCTCTGGTGGGCGCGCAAGACCCCTACGCCTGTTATCGCGAAGCGTTTTTTGACCGCAGTTACGAGGAATACAAGCAGACAGTGCAGCCTCGCTGGATAGCGCCGGATTACGCTGGCGAGTTCGTCAAGCAGCACTTCCTGCGTCCCGGCGCCAATGACCCGGTGGACAAGGCGTTGCGTCTGGATATGAGCGTCATGTTGGTGGACGACCCGGTGAAGCGGGTGGATAACATGACAATGTCCGCCGGCTTGGAGGCGCGGGTGCCGTTCCTTGATCACGAACTGGTTGAGTTGGCCGCGCGTATCCCATCGCCATTGAAGGTGAGGGATGAAGGCAAATGGATTTTGAAGGAAGCCGCGCGCCGCGTGATTCCTTCTCAAGTGATCGACCGCCCCAAAGGCTATTTTCCAGTGCCTGCGCTGAAGTATCTGCGCGGTACTATTCTGGAATGGGTGAAGGAAGCCCTGTCCACGCAATGCGCACGGGAGCGCGGCCTGTTTGATCAGGCTTATGTGGACAACCTGTTGTTGTCGCCCGATATGCACATTACGCCGTTGCGCGGCTCCAAACTCTGGCAGCTTGGCCTGCTGGAGCTTTGGCTGCAGCGCCACAATTTATAACGGTAAGCATTATTCAGCCGTGAAGCCCGCAGCGTCTCACCGGCGCTGCGCTAAGCAACCTCAGGCACGAAAAGGTTACATCAATATGGCTATTACACCCCGCCATCATCATGAAAGGATGTTGCGCAAACAAATGCCGTCATACGAATCCATGCAGGCGGAACATATACGCGCCGACGCGGACGTGGACGCTCCCAGGAATGTGAGCGTTCACTGCGGCTGGGGGCGACTGCTGCTGGCGAATACATTCGAAAGCCCGAAAGAGCTGGCGAAGAGTCTGGCGGAAGAATCCACCGGCGATCGCGATATCGCGCTCTACGTCGCGGACCCGCATGTGGTGCTGAGTCATGCGCCGCAGTCGCTGTTTCTGGACCCCTCCGACACCATGCGCTTGTGGATGAGTCAGTATCGTCCGCGTACGCGCGCTCTGCCGGGCGTCACGGTCAGACGGGCCAGCAGCACGGCGGATGTGGAAGCGCTGAATGCGATTTTCACCCAGAGAAAAATGGTCTGCGCACCAGTGGATCATGTGCTCGCGCATCGTCATTCCAAAGATGTCGTCTATCTGGTGGCGGAGGCGTTGGGCAGCGGCAAGATCATCGGCACCGTGATGGGCGTGAACCACATCAAGGCCTTTGGCGACCCCAGCAAAGGCTCCAGCCTGTGGTGTCTGGCGGTGTCCCCGGACAGTAAGACGCCGGGCGTCGGCGAAGCGCTGGTGCGCTATCTGGCGGAATACTTTCAAACGCGGGAATGCCAATACATGGACCTCAGCGTGCTGCATGACAATTACGAAGCCAAAGCGCTCTATGAAAAGCTTGGGTTTCAGGCGATACGCACCTTTGCGCTGAAAAAGAAAAACGCCATCAATGAGAAGTTGTTCGTGGGACCGGAGCCATCCGCGAAGCTGAACCCTTACGCCAAAATCATCGTTAACGAGGCCATGCGCAGAGGCATCGAGGTGGTGATCGACGATGAAGCCAACAACCTGTTTACCTTGAGCTTTGGCGGTCGTCGCATACGTTGCCATGAGTCTCTCACCGACATGACGTCGGCGCTGACCATGTCCCTGTGTCAGAACAAGATGCTGACGCATCGCACCTGCGCCCGCGCCGGTTTGCGCACGCCGATTTATCAACTGTATCACTCGCGGGAGCAAGCGGAAGAGTTTCTTGCCGATCACGGAGCGGTGGTGGTGAAGCCCTTGGATAGTGAGCAGGGCAAAGGCATCTCCGTGGATATCCGCAATGTGGACGACCTGCATGCCGCGATCAGCAAAGCAGAGGGTGTTTCCTCCTCGGTGTTGCTGGAGACTTATCATCCCGGATTCGACCTGCGGGTGGTGGTGATCGACTTCGACACGGTGGCGGCGGCGATTCGTCGCCCGGCGGAGATCTACGGCAACGGACGCGACTCCATCCGCACTTTGGTGGAAAAGCAAAGCCGTCGGCGCGCCGCGGCGACGGGGGGAGAGAGCCAGATCCCCATAGATGCGGAAACCGAACGCTGTATTCGCGAGGCGGGCTATGACTGGGACAGCGTGTTGCCCGTGGAAGCGCACCTGTTTGTGCGGCGCACCGCTAATCTACATACCGGCGGTACGCTGATTGACGTCACCGACGATCTGCATCCCGAACTGCGCACGGCGGCGGAAGAGGCCGCCAGAGCGCTGCAAATTCCGGTGGTGGGCATGGACTTCATCGTCAAGGACCACACCTCGCCGGATTACGTCATTATTGAAGCTAATGAACGCCCAGGGCTGGAGAATCACGCGCCCCAGCCGACGGCGCAACGTTTTATCGATTTGCTGTTCCCGCTGACGCGGAGCGTACGACATGCATCTTAGAGGCGAAGTTATGATAGAAGAGAAAGGCTATACCCTGGACTCTGAGTACCTCACCAAAGTATTGCTCGAATTGCTGGCCATTCCTTGTCCCACCGGCTTCACGGATGGGGCGGTTGTATACGTGTGCGAGCGTTTGAGCGAGCTGGGCATTGATTATGAGCTGACCCGGCGCGGCACTATCAAAGGGCGATTGCGGGGCAAACTGAATGCGCCGCAGCGGGCGGTGGTGACGCACCTGGACACCATCGGCGCCATGGTGCGTGAAATCAAGCCCAACGGCCGTTTGTGTCTGACTCCGGTGGGGCATTGGTCGAGCCGCTTCGCGGAAGGCTCGCGTGTGACTATCTTCAGCGACAGCGGCTGTTTCAGAGGATCGGTATTGCCTTTATATGCGGCGGGACACCGTTACAACGAGGAGGTGGATCGCCTTCCGGTGACCTGGGATCACGTGGAAATCCGGGTGGATGAATGTATTTACACCAAAGATGACGCCCTCAGAATTGGTATCTGCGTGGGCGACTTCGTGGCTTTTGATCCCAATCCGGAATTTCTGCCCAATGGCTTCGTGGTCTCACGCCATCTGGACAACAAAGCGGGAACCGCCGCATTGTTGACGGGGCTGAAAGCCATTGTGGAGAACGATCTGCCGCTGGCCATGGATTGTCTGCCAATCTTTACCCTGACGGAAGAAATCGGCTCCGGCGTCGGGCACGCGATTGAAGCGGATGTCACCGAATTTGTCGGCATTGATATCGGCCCGGTAGCGGAAGGCCAGAACGCGAAAGAGCATGGCGTCACCATCGCCATGAAAGACTCCTCGGGGCCATTCGACTGGCATTTGACCCGGCACCTGATTCATCTGTGTCAGGATCATCATATTCCCCATCAGCGCGATGTATTCCGCTACTACTACAGCGACGCGGTGTCGGCGGTGCAGGCAGGCCATGATATCCGCCATGCGCTGGTAACCTTCGGCACTGACGCCACCCATGGCTACGAGCGCACCCATATTGATGCGTTGACTGCGATTTCCGATCTGGTTGTGCGCTATGCGCAAAGCGAGCCGGTGCGTCCTCATGACGCCCAGGCGAATATTCCCAAGGAGGATTTCCAGGATCAGATCACCTGGGACGAAATGCAGTTTGGCGGCACTGCCGTGCCGACGGTGAACGAAGTACTGGGCGAGCGTGAGAAAGGCGGCCGCAGTAAAAAGCAGATCGTGAAATAGGCGCTAAAAATTGCCTTTGAGCATATCGTCCATGTAGCTGTCGAAGAGGCCGTTTTTATCCATTTCCTCCAGGCTGGTTGTCAGCAGGGAGGAAAGGCGCTCGCTGTCCGGGTGGGCGCGGGAAAATAGAATGAAGCCCTGCGTGGTGGTCAGCGGCTTGGCCAGGGTGGTCAGCAGGTCCGCCATGCCAGAGTCGAACTGCTCCCGCACAATGCGCCAGCCGGTCATTTCGTCGATGGGGAAGAGGTCAATGCGACGGCGCAGCAGCTTGCGGAAGTTAATGTCGTCGCGGGCGGTCTCCTCCAGCCCGAACACATTACTGCGCGCGGCGTTCCAGAACTCGTCGGAGTAGGTGTAGCCGATGGTGGCGCCAACGCGATAGGGCTTCAGGTCGGAGAGCTTGTTCCAATTGGGGATCGGATTGGATTTGAGGTGAAAGAACACCTCGTTATGCCAGGACACGGGCCCCACCTGATAAAACTCCGCGTTACGCTCCTCATTGAAAAACCAGAATGAGCTGGCGTGGACGCGCAAGTTGCGTACTTCCTCGTAAGCCCTTTTCCAGGGCAGATAAACAAACTCCACTTGAATGTTTTTGCGCTTGAAGGCTTCTCGCACCAGACGGTTGACGTAGCCGCCATAGGTGGACTTTTCGACGGTCCAGGGGGAGTAGTCGCCGGTGCTGATAGTGATGGTTTCCGCCGCGCTGCAGAAAGTCGCGGCGAGCGTCATGATGATGCAGCCCAGAAAAGTCGTTACACGTCTGTTCATAACATTCAACCCAGTACGCCGAGGTTATGGCGCGACTCGGAAGACTGCGCCCGGCCGCTGCGGGAAGTCGAAGGGTCGCTATAGTCTAAGCATAGGCCATCGTCGGGAAACCGCTAGGGACTGTCGACGTTTCGGCGTCGCTGCGGACTGGGGCTGTTCGTTGGGCAAAAACAGGGCGTGAGCGGGATTATTTGGCTGCGCTTTCCTGCAGCTTTTTCAGCACCCGCGACACCGCGATAAATCCGAAAGTGGCGGTGACCGCTGTAGCGGCGCCAAAGCCGGAAGCGCAGTCCAGACGCGTACTCTCCATATTGCCCGGTTTGCTCTGGCAGACTTCACCCCCGGCATCGGGATAGACCTGCTGCTCAGTGGAGAATACCGCTTCAATGCCGAAACGGCGTTGCGGATTGTCTGGGAAGTTGTATTCCTGACGCAGGCGTTTGCGGGTTTTCGCCAGCAGCGGGTCGTGATAGGTGCGGCTCAGATCGCAGGCTTCGATCCGGGTGGGGTCGGTCTGGCCGCCCGCGCCGCCGACGGTGACGATCTTGATCTTGTTGCGTCGGCAGTAGGCGATGATGGCGCATTTATGGCGTACGCTGTCGATAGCGTCGATGATGAAGTCGTAGCCGCGATCCAATAGTTCCGCCACATTTTTCTCGGTGACGAATTTGAACTCGGTGCGCACGTCGCATTCCGGGTTGATCGCCTTGATGCGTTCCGCCATCACTTCAATTTTATTGCGTCCAACCGTGTTTTGCAGAGCGTGAATCTGCCGGTTGGTGTTGGACACGCAGATGTCGTCCATATCGATCAGGGTGATGGTCCCCACTCCTGAGCGGGCCAGGGCTTCCGCCGCCCAGGAGCCGACGCCGCCAATGCCGATCACACAGACGTGGGCGTTGCGAAAGCGCTCCAGCGCGCGTTGGCCGTACAGGCGGGCGATGCCCCCGAAGCGAAAACTGTAATCTGAATCTGTCATGGCGGTCTGATCCGGGACTAATGCTGAATGAATCCGGCTGAGCGCGCGGGAACCTTGGCGCGGCGCAAGCAACGCGCGGATTATAAGCGCCATCGGGCAATTTTTCTAAATTTTCCAAGCAGTCATGGACGGCTCTTTTTTGCCAATAAGGGCAAGATGATCTTTACTTATCTACAGGATATCGGCAAGAGCGCGCCTAAAATTTCGACTTCATAAGCCAACCAGAGGGAGATTTTGACCGCCTGCAAATTGGCTACTGGCGAAACTCAGGTGGAGACCGTTCGCTTGATTCAGTAGTCATATTCAAACAACCGCTATCGTACATGCAGACAACTATAACTGGACTTATACATGACCATTCCCATTCTTATTTGCGATGACTCAGGCGTGGCGCGCAAGCAGATGGCCAAGTCGCTGCCTGCGGGCTGGGATGTTGAGGTCAGTTTCGCCGCCAACGGCCAGGAAGCGATTGACCTGATTCATCAGGGGCTGGGGGATGTGTTATTTCTCGACCTCAATATGCCGGTTATGGACGGCTATCAGACGCTTGAGGTGATCAGCAAGGAAGAGTTGCCGACGATCGTCATTGTCGTATCCGGCGATATTCAGCCCGACGCCAGAAAACGCGTAATTGGGCTGGGCGCTTTCGATTTCATTAAAAAGCCGATCAACGGCGACGAGTTGACGGCGATTCTGCAGAAGACCGGTCTTTACACCGAGTCCGATGCGCCGGCCAAGAAGTCCGCCCCGGCGGTGGACCGCACCGTCAGCCATCAGGGCGCTATTTCCATGTTCGACGCCTTTCAGGAGGTGGCCAACGTCGCCATGGGGCAGGCGGCCGACCTGCTGGCGCGTTTACTGGACGTGTTTGTGTTGCTGCCGATACCACGGGTGAATCTGCTGGAAATATCTGAACTGCAAATGGCGCTGCAGGCGACGGAGGACAACGATACGTATTCTGGCGTGTGTCAGGGGTTTATCGGCTCCGGCATCGCCGGCGAAGCCTTCCTGCTGTTCCATGACTCCAGCTTCAAGGACATGGCGAAGCTGATGCGTTATGACGGCAAACTGAATGAACTGGTTGAACTGGAGCTGCTGATGGATGTGTCCTCAGTGCTGATCGGCGCCTGCATCAAAGGCATCGCCGAACAGTTGGACATCGCCTTCAGCCAGGGGCATCCGGTGGTGCTGGGGCAGCATGTGAACGTCGGCGATCTGTTGAGCAACAACAACTGGCGCTGGACCAAAACCCTGGCCATCGAGATTTGCTACAGCATTGAGAACTACAACATCAATTGCGATCTGCTGCTGCTTTTTACGGAAGACTCGCTGCCGGTATTTCGCGATAAAGTGGCGTATCTAATATAGGGCGTACGTAATGTCAGGCGTATGTAATAAAAAATAAAAGGAAAACGATAAATCCATGGCTGAGAATCACTTCGACATTACTGAATTCCACTGGGTAATGGATATGCTCCAGACCATCGATGTCGGATTGGTGGTGCTGGACTCGGAATACCGCATCAACGTCTGGAACAGCTTCATGGAGAACCATAGCGGGCTGAGGCCGCATGTGGTGAAGGATCAGGTGCTGTTCGATGTCTTCAAGGAAATCCCTGAGGAGTGGTTCAAGCACAAAACCCAATCCGTATTCCTGCTCAAGAACCGCACCTTCACCACCTGGGAGCAGCGTCCATTTCTGTTTCGCTTCAAAAACTACCGTCCTATCACCGGGACGGAAGAGTTCATGTACCAAAACATCACCATTACCCCTTTGGTGTCGCCTAACGGCGAAGTGCAGAACATCTGTCTGATCATATACGACGTCACCGATATCGCCAGTAACCGCCGCCAGTTGGAAGCCGCCAACTCCAAACTGGAGAAGCTCAGCCGCATCGACCGGCTGACTCAGCTCAATAACCGCGGCTATTGGGAAGAGCAATTGGTGAAAGAGTACCAGCGGCTGAAGCGCACCAATGAGGCGAGCACGCTGATCATGTTCGATATTGATCACTTCAAGAAGGTCAACGACACCTATGGTCACCCCGCCGGGGATGAAGTGATTCGCCTGGTGGCCGCCACGTTGCGGGAAACCATGCGCAGTACGGATATCGCCGGCCGCTATGGCGGTGAAGAATTCGGCGTCATTTTGGTGAATACCGACTGCAAAAACGCCATGAACTTCGCTGAGCGCCTGCGCTCCCGCATTGAGAATCTGGAAGTCACTCACGAGGGGCAAGATATCCGTTTCACTATCAGCCTGGGGCTGGCTGAACTGGATAAAAAGATTAAAGATCATAAAGAATGGATCGAGCGCGCGGACAACGCCTTGTACGCTTCCAAACAAGGCGGACGCAACCGCGCCACGACCTATGAAAAATAACGAGCGAATTCAGTGAAGTGCGCGTCCCCAAAGGCTTGGAAAGGAGTTGTGATGTGATAAAAAGTCACCGCTAGGGGGAAAGTGGGCGCTATCAACATTTTTTTGCTTTTAAACGGTCGTTTGGTTAGAGTTTCGGCGGTCGTTTGTCGCGAGAACCAGAAATGAAGGCGTCCCCAAGGAGTCGGTTGAAAAATCCAGCTACCCACCTGCATGCTGAATTAAAAATCAAGCGAGGACTGTTGTCGCGGGAGTGGGTAAAGGTGCAGATTCTGCAATTTTCCGCGGAAGGTATGCTGTTGCGCACGGATGAAAACCTTCAGGTCGGGGGCAAAGCGGTCATTTCTCTCAAGCTGCCCATGGACTTCGGCGACATCGCCATCAAAAAAGTTGAAATCAATGTCAAAGACCGCCAGAAGGTGTGTAGCTGTTTTGACTACGAGGTCGAATTCAATTTGGGCGGCAGCATGTTGCAGAGCGACAGGATTCGCAAAGACCTCAAACAGATTGAATCCCTTCTTTCCCGCTACGACTCTCTGATCAACAAAATCCGTAACGGCCCGCTTTCCAGCAACAATCCCGGCTGATCTTTTCTCTCCCCCTATCGGCGCGACCCCCACATATTTACGCAATCTCACGTCAAAACTGGCGACTTCCGCTGTTGTCTGAAAAACTTGTAAAGCAAACCATGTTAACCCTGGTTAACGTATGGAGTATGCTAGTTCCGCCAGAGAGTTTAATCGCCGTGGAGGTAAATTTTGGCTAAGCGGACAAAGGACGACAGCAAGCAAAAAACAGCGCCGGCTACCAGGACCAAGCGGTTTCTGAAGCTGGCCGGCATGACGGCGTCCGTGGCGGGCAGTTATGCGGCGGAGCGGGTACGACGCGCCTTCAATGAAGAGGACAAGGAGGAGCGTCAAGCCAAGGCCTACGACAAGATGGCCAATCAAATCGCCGACACCCTTGGCGAATTAAAAGGCGCGGTGATGAAAGTGGGGCAGATCGCCTCCCAGACCCAGGATTTTTTACCTAAAGAGTTTTCTCAGGCATTGCAGCGCTTGCAGAAAGAAGCGCCGCCCATGGACTATGAGGTGATCGCCAAGCAGGTCGAGAGAGAGCTGGGCGCGGCGCCGGAAGAACTGTTCAAAGAATTCAGCGAGGAACCCTACGCAGCGGCATCCATAGGCCAGGTTCACAAGGCGATGACGCTGGATGGTAAAGAGGTTATCGTCAAAGTGCAGTATCCAGGCGTGGATCGGTCCGTGGACTCTGACCTCAAGCAGCTTAAGTTGACGCTGAAGCTGGGGGGATTGCTCAAGCTGCCAAAAGAAAGCGTTGATCAGCTGTTCGAGGAAATTCGCGAGCGTCTTAATGAAGAGCTGGATTATGAGAATGAAGCCCGCAACATTGCGGATTTCCAGCGCTTTCACGCCAAGGACGAAGGTTTGATCATTCCCAGCGTCGTGCGTCAGCTATCCAGTAAGCGGGTGTTGACCATGGAGTGCGTGGAAGGGGATCACATCAGCGCGGTCAGCGCAGAGGCATACGGGCAAGACGTCATTAACCTGATCGGTCGACGCCTGTTCCGCATCATGGCGGATCAGCTATTCAAGTTTCACGCGATTCATGGCGACCCTCACGCGGGCAACTTCGCGTTTCGCCCTGACGGCTCCATCATCATGTATGACTTCGGCTGCGTAAAACGCCTGAAGCCGGAGATAGTGCACGCCTACAGTCAGGCTTTGACGGCGGGGCTCAATGCGGATTATGACGCGCTGGACAATTATCTGGTGGACCTGGGCGTCAGAGTGAGCGGAAAGCCGGCGGTGGAGCAGGACTACTACGCCATGTGGCGGGATATCTTCATACGTCCGTTCCGCAGCAAGGATGAGGAATTCGACTTCGCCAGCTCTAATCTGCATAAGCAGGTGGCGTCCAAGGCTACCACCGTTTTCAAGTACATGGACTTTTTCCAGCCGCCCGTGGAGAGCCTGTTTATCGACAGGATGATCGCCGGTCACTACTGGATGATGATGCGATTAGGGGTGCAGGCGGCTTTCCGTAAGGAGCTGGAAGACTATCTCGATCTTTCCTCCGCAGCCTGATAAGGCGCCCAAAATGGTCACTTTCTGCCCTTTTCGGGCGGAAGTGTGACGTAGTTTGGGTTTGTAACGCCGTATCTCTCACGGAAAACGAGCTAACTCAGTGGCAATATAGACGTTCGCGAAAAGCTAAGCGTTGTTGTATTGATACGGTAGTGAGCTAGTAAGTCCATGTTGAAAAGTCTTCGTGAAACACTGATGGGACGAATCGTCGGCGATAAGCGTTCCAGTAAGCAAGTTGAGGAGAAAAAGGCGGAAGTCAAAGCTCCTCCGGTGGAATTTGAAATGAGCGCACTTGAAGCACTGCGCGTTTCTACTGTGACTCGCCGGGTGTAATAGCCCGCTGAACAAAACAACATAACGCCAAAAGATGTAGCTGAACGCTTTCTTTTGTGTGAATAGGGACCTGGATGGTCCCTGTTTTTTTAGCCCCTCTGAAACCAACCTCAATCATACTCAAAGACCGGTGTTAAGCCGGCGGCCCCTATACACGCAGGGGCCCTTCTTCTGTGACTTATCGCCGCAAACTCTGGCGCGATGCGGGTGAAATGTTGGAAAGTTTGCCCGCAAGCCCTTACACCTGCCTTTAAATCTGTTATATAACAGGCCTTTATTCTCCCGGATTAGTGAACGTGTCTACCTCCGAGCATCCTGAATGCGCCATCTATCTTGCTGATATTCGCCAGATCGACCCGGGCCTTGATGGCCGTTACTGCGCCATGCTGGGTCCCGGAGAAGACGAACGGCTTTCCTCGTTTCGTTTTCCCGAGGGGCGTTTAAGCTTTTTGCTGGGGCGGGCATTGGCTCGGACTCAACTGGCGGAAAGGCTGCACTGCGAGCCGGCGGAGGTCGCGATTGCCATCAGCGACAAGGGCAAGCCATTTCTGAGCGATAAGGATGCGGCCTGGTGTTTCAGCATCGCCCATGCCGGCGCCTGGGTGGCGGTGGCGATCGCGAAGACGCCTGTAGGGCTCGATCTTGAGCGCGCGGAGCGGCGCAACGTCAAGGCGTTGGCGCGTCGATTTTATACGGAGCAGGAATATCAGTGGGTGTGCGGGCAACCTGAAGAAAGTCAGGCGCAATGCTTCTTTCGCATTTGGACGCTGAAAGAGGCGGAAGTGAAGCGGCGTGGTTCGACCATGTCGGAACTGCTGTCCGGGGCGCCGTTTCGTCTGCATGGCGACTTGGCGGTGGCGGAATTTGCTGAAGGTGCGGCCTGTGGCTATGGGCTGTTTCAATGGCGTGAAGAGCAGTTGTTGGGAGTGGCCCTGAGCGAGCCGCGCCCGATGCGCTTTTTTGAAGGCTTGCCGGGACAGGGCTACGTCCAGGTTTCGCCAAGTCTTCTGGCTGGTTCGGAAAACTGGCGACATCAATAATAGAAAGAGAGTGGATACTAATAATGTCAGAATACTCAACACTTAGCGTTACACAGGAAGGCGGCGTCGCCGTCATTGAATTGAATCGTCCCGACAAAGCCAATGCGCTGAACATGGCGATGTGGGAAGAAATCGGTCTGGCGTTTCGCCGGGCGGATCAGGAAAGCACCGTGCGGGTAGTGGTGCTGCGCGGCGCGGGTAAGCACTTCTGCTCAGGTATCGACCTGATGGACTTCGCTTCTGTGATGACCGGCAAGGAAAAGTGCGACGGTCGTCGTCGCGAAGAGCTGCGCCGTCTGATTCTCAAGCTGCAAGGCTGTCTCTCCGCCATTGAAGACTGCCGTAAACCCGTGCTTGCCGCCTTGCATGGCGGTTGTATCGGCGGCGGCGTGGATATGGTGGCGAGTTGCGATATGCGCTACATCTCTGCGGAAGGCTATCTGCAGATCAAGGAAATCGATATCGGCATGACGGCGGATGTGGGCACGTTGCAAAGACTGCCGCATATCATTGGCGATGGCGTCATGCGGGAGCTGGCGTATACCGGTCGTAAAGTCGACGCGGAAGAGGCGCGGGCCATTGGTCTGGTTAATCGTGTGTATGAGTCGCCGGAAGCCTTGATGGCGGGCGTCATGGAAACCGCTCAGGTGATCGCCAGCAAGTCGCCTTTAGCGATTCGCGGCACGAAAGAGATGATCAAATACACACGTGATCATAGCGTCGCGGACAGTCTGAATTACGTCGCTACCTGGAATGCGGCGATGTTGATCAGCGAAGATATTCAGGAAGCCATGATGGCGCAGATGCAGAAGCGTGAGCCCAAGTTCAGGGACTAGCCAGCTGTGAAGAAAGGGGAGGCGGGTCCTCCCCTGAAATGTTAAGTCTTACTTTTTGTTCCTATGTCTTGGTCTTTCTTCGTTGATTTTCAGGAACATGTCTCGCGCTCTGACGCCCAGGTCAGGGTTATCCGTGAAGAACCCGCTTACCCCAAGACCAAGCATTTGAATGGCTTCGCCAGTCAGCGTCTGTGGTTCGTTGTTCGGATGCAGGGTCAGGAACTGTTCTTCCACGCGTAACGTGTAAGGGTGAATCTCCAGTCCGTTAGCCAGGGCTTCCTGCAGGAAGGGGTGCACGCCGCCGGTCAGCTTGCTGCCAACTTCAGCTTTGCCATCGCCGTTGGTGTCTTCTTTCTCGTCAAGGCTGGCGCGCAGCAGGAAGCTGTTTTTCCAGGGTCCGACGCCTTCCGCGTAGTTGTCCGCAATAAACTTGACGGTTTCCGGGCTGACCAGTTTGCCGTACCCGGTTGTATCGGTGACGCCGCCCTCGATCAGGTCATTCAGCTCGCCATAGATCATCGCCATGTCCGCGCCGTGTTTCGCGTTGTAGTACATGTCGTAGGGGCGAGAGAAGTTGCTGTCCGGTTGTACGTAGACATCGTCAAAGTCGCCATACAACTGCACCAGCGGCAGATCCACGTTGTTGCTGGGCATGATGTCCTTCTGCAATTCCATCAGGTTTTCAACCTCGAAGGATTGAATGTAAACCCGCGTGGGATCGGTGAAGTTTTCGCTGACCAGGGTTTCAATCAACTTGCGGCCGATGGACATATTGATTTTGCCGCCTTCCAGAAACTCGCCTTCTTTCGCGAAGTAAGTGGGGTGCTTGGTTTCTGGATAGAGGCCGACTTTTTTACCAGTGTTATGTTCGATCAGGCGCACCATGCCGATAATTTCTTCCAGCGTGGGAATGGCGAACTTGCCGTCAAAGCGCGTGTTGCGAGGACGTACCTCCGGAATGCGCTCTTTGGCGCGCAAGGTTTTGATTTCCGCCAGGGTGAAGTCTTCACTAAACCAGCCGGTCATGGCGACGCCGTCGATCATTTTGGTGGTTTTGCGGTCGGCGAATTCAGGGTGATCCGCTACGTCAGTGGAGCCGCCCAGCTCGTTTTCATGGCGGGCGATCAGGTGTCCGTCTTTGGTTGGCACGAGGTCGGGTTCGATAAAATCCGCGCCCTGGCGAATGGCCAGCCAGTAGCTGGCGAGCGTGTGCTCAGGACGGTATCCGGGAGCGCCCCGATGGCCGATGACGATAGGGTGGTCGGCGGCTGCGGTGGCGACCGCCGGTTGCTTGGCCTGCGCTGCGGTAACTCCTGCGCTGAGCGCGGCCGCGGCGATCCAGGGGAGACACTTCGGCCAAGTGAAATACTGTTTCATCGTTATATCCCTAATTAGATTTCTCATTCACAATCAGTAGAGTACAAACTAATAGAAGAAAATGACAGTTTAAGGTCACGCTATTTTTAGCCGCTTAAAGCCATCGTCAGCAAGTTTCAATTTGGTCATGAAAACCAGGATTTGCAGGGGTTTACAGACGCTCTTTAAAGGCTCTCAGAGGCCTCCGTGGCGATTACCCACAGTTGTTTTGGGCGCTCTTTACAGAAATTTAATGCGCCTTTCTGAAGAGCAAGGGCAAGCACAAAGACAAGCACTTAGACCCGCAAAAATAGGAAAGAACGATCAGACTGAGGGAGAGGAAGTATGCTGGAAGTTTTACTTCCAGCATACTGAAGAGGGCTGTCAGAGGTGGTCCATTTCCCAGGTGACGGAATAGGAAGCGGAGACGCCTTGTGATTGCGGGCTGCCGGATATGCTGCCGCCTGAATTGAACTCGACTTTGTATGTGCGGCCTTTTTCAGTGGGAATCTCGATATAGCTCACACCATCTTTGAATCCGTTTTTCGGATCATAAATGATGCTTCCTCTATAGCCATTTCCTCCGGCTGATACATTGCTGGTCAGGGGCAGGCAGGAGCCTCTCTCCGGGCAGTTGCGGTCCATTTGCTCAACACTGAAGTTGATGCGCAATACGCCGTCTTCGGTAGCGCGGATACTGTGCTGGAAGTTGCCGCCGTGGCTGACCGTAACGCCGCTCCGGTCTCCCTCGCTGCGGACGATATCTGCGTCAATGCGGTAGCTCAGTGTGGCTCCGTTATCGAAGTGGGAGACTTCCAGATTGTAATCCAGAGAGGCGGACGCGCTGCTTCCATTGACGCTGAGGTCGTAATGTTGGCGCACAGGTTCTGCGCTGTGCAGTGTCTTGCTCTCGTATTCTCTCTGGGTTTCGCCGCCAACACCGGCCTGAGCCGTGCTTCTGTAATACTCAAACAGGGTTTCGGCGGCGCTGACCTGAGTGGAAAGCATTGTTGCGGCCGCAGCCATAAGTATCAGATTCTTCTTCATAAATCGTATTCCTTGAAAACTTCACAAGAGATTGACCATAGAGCTGGATCGCGTTTCCGGGCGCTTTCCATGCAATAACTCATCGCGAAGCCGAGACTGGCTTAGGCGTTGAGGAGTTATGTGGCGCTAGAATAAATCGGCGGGAAGACGCTGACTTGTAAAAAACGGACACGGTTTTACGGAAGGGGAGAGAACAAAAAATGGGGCCAAAGGCCCCGAATGACATCGTTGGGAAAAGCCGGTAAGACGAGCCCGGGAGGGCTTAGAAAATCTGCTTGCTCATGATGTTGGAGAAGTCGCTTTCAATGCCTGAGGTGTCCACCACGGTGACGGCGAAGTAGTGAACGCCGCTGCCCAGGCCGCCGAAGGTGTAGTCTGTCGCATCCGCCTGCGCTTCCACGCTGGCGCCCCAGGAGCCGTCTTCAGTGGTGTGATAGATGCGGTAGGCTGAGATTTCCTGTTGGGCCAATGCGCTGCCGTCTTCGCGAGTATTCGGCGTGTTCCAGACCAGACGCACGCTTTGGTTGACCGTCAGGGACAAAGTTGCGCCGCTGCTGGTGACGGAGCCGGTGGCGTTGCTGATGATAACGTCATAAACGCCTGCGTCGCTGTCGTCCAGGTTTGACAGGCTCAGGTAAGACTGCACGGCGTCAGCGATGACGACGCCATTTTTACGCCACTGATAGTTCAAAGCTCCGCTGCCTGACGCGCTGACGTTCAGAGTAACGTTTTCCCCTTTGCCGGCGCTTTGCGAGGCGGGCTGCAGGCTGATGACGATATCCAGGGCGACGTCGCTTTCCTGGCTGGAATCCTGAGAGTCGTTCTGGACTTGGTCCTGCTGCTCTGTCTGTTGTGTGTCCTGCTGGGTTTGAGTGGAAGAGCCTGAATTGGTCTGGCTGCTGTCCGCGACAGTGTCATTGGTGGTGGATGCGTTAGTCGTGGAAGTCTCCGTCTGGGTGGCGGTTTGCGTGTTGGCCTCAGACGCTGAACTTGTGCTTTCCACCTGTGAAGAAGTGGCTCCTTGAATGGAGACAGAGCCGTTGTCGGAGCTTTCACCCGCCGCTCCGCCGCCGCAGCCATGTAACGCCAGCGTCGCGGCTAAAATCGCGGTGGACAGTAATCTGGTTTGGGTGGTTTGAGCAGCCATCGGTCACTTCCTTCGTTATATGTCAACTTATGATCAATAGTAGATGGCTATAAATGAAAAAGACTGTAAAACGTCACACGCAGCTAACGTAAATCGTCAAAAAAATGACGAAACAGGCTGAATCTTGAACTTTGTATGCAAAGTGTGCGGTTCCTCTCAGTTTGTGAGAGCCGGAAAGAGTCCGAGAAAGGAAAAAGAGCGAGGAAGAAGAGAGAGAAAGAAGTGCGAGGATCGAATAGTCCAATGCGCGGATGTACGTTCTGATAGCTATCGAGTAAAGTGGCCGGCCCTCGCAATCGCTAACATGGCGAGCGGCTCAGATGAGCATTGTCGTTATTTTTACCTTTACTTTACTTAGGGATGAGCGCCTCCATGAACCTCTATGAACAATATCTTGCGCCCTGGCTAACGGACTGGACCGATTGGGCGCTGCTGGCCTGTGGCGTCTACACGGTTATGTTTGGGATGTTTGAGATGTTCTGGCGGCGGACAAGGGCGTATGATTATTTGTCTACTGCAAACTTTGTCCTGCTTCTATTACTGCAATTCCTACTACCTGTAATGGCCGTTTGGGGCGCTGATTTTGTGCAGCCGGGGCTGATCTTTATGGCGATCTACACGGCGCTCTTTTTTATCAGCACCTCTCATGTAAATGAGGGCGGGATCGCATTCATGATCCACCTCCAACTATTGATGCTGATCCTTCCCCTCGCGATTCTGATCAGAGTGATCCGGTTTATTTGGATGCTGTTTTAAGGGAGATTTGTGTGGCGATCTTTCGAGGCAGCTTGGGCTCTAGGATAGACATGAACCAATTGTGCGCTGACTCTACCCTGGTTTTATCTTTTTAATGGAAATTATGGCGAACGAACTATTCGAAAAGTGGTTGCTGTCTCTGTTTGATCATGACCCGGCAATGGGCGATTGGCGTTGGGAGGTCGAACCCATAAATATCGACCCCAGCTTGGCCCCGGATTTTATCGTTCTATTGAACCATCGCTGGAGTGAGCTGTTAAACAGGTACGACGATTGGCAATTGGGGACTGGAATTGAGTATCTCTATAACTACTCCTTCTCTGATTTCGCGTTTGACTTACGAGACGCTCCTGCTCCGTTGGACGCGCGAATTGCCGCTATCCAGTCGATAAAGCTCATGTACTCAGATTGCTTTGCTATACGATGTGAAGCGGCTTTGGGACATAAGTCCGAGACAGCGAGCGAGCTGAATTGTTGCTGTTATATGCTTTGGGATGTCACGCCTCTATCTTATTGTGAAGGCAACCCCGATAAGGAGGCTCTATATTCCGCCCTGGCGGAAGTAATGGAGTTTGCGCTTGGATTGAGCAACCCCGCGTGTATTGAAAGCGCGTTACATGGGCTGGGTCATATGACGCCATACTACCCCAAAGCCAGGCAGATCATTCAGCAGTATATTGACCGAGGCGTTAAGAAAGCCTCCTCGGAAGTGGATAAGTTGTTGCTGCATTACGCTGTTGCAGCGAAAGAAGACGGTATTCAATAAACCTGTATCGTTTCAAGCATCCCCAAAGCATAAAGAAAGAGGCCCTCATCAGAGGGCCTTTTGCGTTTTACTCAGCGTAATCAGCGCAGGCTTTTGATTAGGTTTTCACATTCGCTGGCGCTGATATTTTCACCGCACACCGGGATTTGGTTTTGCGGTTTGCCGTTAGCGACGTCGTTCACCAGGGTATTGCCGAGAACATGGTTGACGGCGTTGAGGTTGTAGCCGTTATCCTGTTCCGCCATCCAGAAGAAGACGCCGGCGAAGCCGTTGTCTTTGGCGTACTGTGCTTTAAGCGCGGCGGTTCGCGGTGATTCTATGGTGATGAAGGAGCCGATGGCGGGCTGTACGAGATAGTCGGCATTGGAGGCTTTGTCGGTGTACAGCTTGTACCCGTTGTAAGGCCGTAAGGATGGATCAAGGAAGCTTTGATACATCTCATAGCCTTCCAGAACACCGGCTTCCCAGCTGCCGTATCCGGCGATGGCGAGTATGAAGTCAGTGGTTCCCGGCGCCTGATTGGGCTGGTGGGTGGTCGCACCGGCGACTCCGTTGCTGTACTCGGTTATATCCGCTGAGCTATTGAGGCGCTTGGCGCGATGGTAGTTCGCCACGCCGACCATCAATTTGTTATTGGGGACGCCCTTGCCCTGCAGATAAGACATCGCCGTAGTGACGGAAGTATTGGCGGATGAACCCTGCGCGCTTGGGTTGACCTGCATGGGCGTGTGATTGCTCAGCTCGCGCTCCCAGGCGCCGGTGAGATCATAGGTCATCACATACAGGCGATCCATATATGGATGCACGGCGGGCCAGTCAATCAGGTCGAGACGACCGGTTCCTGCGGGGATCGCGGAAGACAGGCGATAATGCTTGCCGGTTTTCTGTCCCAGCCAGTCCATGCCCGCGCGAATTTCCTTCAGCAGACGCACATAGTTAGCGGCGTCTTCCGGTCTGTCCGCGTCAGGAACGGCGCCGTCGGAGGCGGGGTATTCCCAGTCTATGTCGATACCGTCGAAGTCAAAGCGTTGTAAGAAATGGATCAAGGAGTCGACGAAGGCTTTGCGTCTGGCGTCATCCCGCGACATCCAGCCAAAGCCTTCAGACAGGGTCCAGCCGCCGACGGAGAGATCCAGTTTCAAGTGCGGATTTTCTTTTCTCAGTTTATAGAGTACGCCGAATACGCCGCCAACACTGGCTGGCTCCAGCTCATACATGCTCTCCGTTCCCGTTACGCTGCCGGGAACGCCGACATTGCGCACGAAGGCCGCTTCAAAATCGGCGATGGCCATGGCGCCGTCAGGCAGATTGCTCTGATTGCAGGTGCGATTCACCGCCGCGGGAGCGGACGTGGGGAAGCCAGGGTCCTGAGTGCTGGACGCATCGGGATAACAGATACCGGAGAAACCGTAGACGATGCGATGCAGGTTTTTCACGGGAAGCTTGGTGAAGTCATAGCGCCGACCGTAGATCGCCCAGTCGCCGATGTAAGTGACAATTTCCGTTCCTGCGCGTAGGGAATAAGTATTGTGCTGCAACGGCACGGTTCCGGGAGGCAGTTTGGAAACCCGGGCTCCGTTATCGGCGTCGAAGCCGGGATGATCCCCGCCTGGATCGGTGGACGGAACCGAAGAGCGCGGCGTACCGGTGGACGGCGTATTGGAGATGCGCGCTGCGCCGATGGCGTCGCCAGGAAAGCTGACGCCGGCGTTGGGGTTGCCGTCGACAGGCTGCGGATCGCCGTAGTCAATGTCGTTGGGAATAGGCACTGGGCACAAGCTGTCATCGGGGACGCCCACCAGTTTCCAGCGATCGGGATAAGTAGGGTCGTTAGGGGGAATGCCCCAGACATCCACCTGGGCCTGGTAAACGCCGCCCTGATAAGCCGCCACGGCTCCGGTGCGATAGACTTTGCTCGCGTTCCAGGCGCTGGCGCAGAATGGCGTATCCGGCCCTGGACCGGGATCATCAGGGTTGTCGGGGTCGTCTGTGCCGCAAGGCCCAATTAAGGTCCAGGCGGAACTCCAACTACTGCCGACGCCAGGCTCATACGCCCAGGCGGCTGCGGACGAGCACCAGCCGGAGACATCGCAGCGATAGTCATTGCCAATGTTCTGCACGATTTGTCCCGCGCTGTAGCTGGTTCCGGCGGAATACTGCGGAGCGTCGCAGGCGCCGGGGTCGTCACCGGGGCCGCCATCATCGGGAGGGGAATCGCCGTCGCAGGCGCCGAGCCCGTTCCAGGCCTGCTCCCAGGCCCAGCCCACGCCGGGTTCATAGGCTCCGCCCAATCCGCACCAGCCGCTGACGTTGCAGCGATAAGCGTTGTCGTGATGTTGACGAATGGCGTTGGCGCCGATAGCGCCGGTTTCAAAAGGGGCTACGCCTGTGCAGTCATAAGCGTAGCTATTGGCGGCGATGGTCCAAGCGCCGCCAATTAAGAGCGTGGCCAATAGCTTCTTCATGGTCCATTTCTCTCGTGTGGTTGGTTAACAATCCTGGGTCAGCCAACTGTCATACCACCAAAATGGCTTCGCCAAGCGGTGGCCGAGCGCACCCGTGCTGGACCGGCGCACGGTCAGTTTTTGTGGGCTGGATTCGCCGCGGGGAGCGATGAATCCGGCCCGGTACTGCAGAAGTTCTTTATAATAGTTGGTGAGTTTTTAACCTTTTTGTCCGTTATTGGCAATAGGCCGGTCGGGGGAAGAAAACAGCCGCTAAAATAGAGGGTTATGCGACTTTGCCAGGGAAGCCTTTACCCGTCTTTGCCGGCTTTGGCGTCAACGTGCAACAAACCGGCTTTTCCCCAATTGCTGTCGTCGTAGTCCTGTAAAAATATCGTGACCGACTCCGGCTTTACCCCGTAGCTGGTCACAAAGGCGTCGGTAATCTTTTTCACCAAATCCCGTTTCTGCTCCAAGGTCCGGCCGGGGGATTGCGCGATGGTGACGACGGGCATAATTGACTCCTGCAAATATATGAATGGAAGGATAGCTGCATCAGCTTTGCTGTCTGGCCAGCGAAGCGGGTCGCCACCAGAGTTTGGAGACCATCAAGAAATTACCGAAGATGATGACGCCAACGCCTGAAAATGTGGTGGCGTCCCACCGATAGTCTTCTAACAGCGTGGAGATCAGGATCGCGACGATAGGGAACGCCACCATACAGTACGCGGCTTTGTTGATGCCGATCTTGTTCACCAGAGTCAGATAGATCGTAAATCCGAGCACTGACGCGAAAATCGCCAGATACAGCAGGCTGAAAATATATTGGGAAGTGAAGCTGAACTTGAGCGGCGTGTTGGTGGCGAAGACGGCGATTAACAGCACCATGGCGCCGTAAGCCATTGAATAGCCATTGCCGGTGAGTGGCGTGATGCCCTTGGCTCCATTACGCACGGAGATCATATTACCCAGTGAAAATACGAGTGTGCCCAGTAGTGCGAACAGCATTCCGGTAAAAAAGTCCGCGCCAAAGTGTTGTTGCGTCAGTTCCCGCCAGAACAGAAGCACAATGCCGGCAATGCCGAAGGCGATGCCGATGAACTCGCTTTGCGACGTGCTTTGACGCAGGAAAAGCCAGCGATTGACGCTGTTGAACAGCAACACGGTGGAGAAAATGATCGCGACGATGCCGCTGGGGATGTATTGGGTGGCGTGATAGAAGCACAGAAAATTCAGGGAAAAAAAGCACAGCCCCTGCCCGGCGAACCACAGGTGGTCGACAGGCTGGGTCTTCTGGATTTTTTTTAGCAGAAACAGAGCGGGCAGCAGCAGTAATGCGGCGATGGCGAAGCGATAGAAAATGGACGTTAGAATGGGAACTTCGCCCAACTGCATGTGGATCGCGAACCATGACGTGCCCCACACCAGAATACAGGCGATATATAAAAAAGCGGTCATAACGAGCTTGTCTCCTTTGCTCTAGCTGGCGGCCGCCGTCTCAGGCGCATGTACGGCCACACATTCCTTGATAAAGTTGCGCAGGCGGGAAACCCCTTCGCTGATCTGCTCCGGCGTCAGGTAGCTGAACGAGAGCCGGATTTCATTGGACTCCCGCGGCGGCGAATAGAACATTTCCATCGGCGTCCAAAGTACGCTGTATTGTTCCGCTGAGGCTTTAAGCTGTTTCAGGTTAACAGTGAACGGCAGCGTGAGCACGAGAAAAAAGCCGCCATCTGGTCTGTTCCAGGTGATTTGCGAACGCAGGGGCGAGCCTTTGGGAAAGGCGACCTCAAGCTGATGCAGCAAATGCTTGAGGTTGTTCTGATAAAAATGGATTCTGCTCTCGCAATGCAATCGCAGGTCACCCTTGCATTCCAGCAACACGCCGCCGACCACGGCCTGACAGATCGGCGATGTATTGAGCGTCAGCATGCTTTTGATTTTGGTAAGCGCTTCCGCCAGTCGCCGGGATACAACAAACCCCATGCGTACGCCTGGAAACAGCGTTTTGGAGAACGAGCCCAGGTACGCCACGGAGCGGCCGTTTCTGTCCAGAGAAGCCAGCGTCGGTTTGATGGCGCTCGCCGCGCCGAAAATGCCGTAAGGATTGTCTTCCAGTACGGTGAAGTTGTAAGTGTGGGAAAGCCAGACCAGATCCATGCGCTGACTGAGAGGCAGAGAAACGCCCGTGGGGTTGCAGAAGTCGGCGTTGATATACAGCGCTTTGACCTTGTCGCCTGCCGCCTCCAGCGTCTGGATTTTGCTTTCGATTTCGCTGATCTCCACGCCCTGATCGTGGACGTCGAAGGTTTCAACCCGGATATCCAGCAGTCTGGCGGCGCCGATAATGCCGACGTACACCGGCTGTGGAACCAGCAGGACATCCCGAGGATCGGCGAACAGGGCGCGCAGAGTCAGAATCATTCCTTCCTGGGCGCCGGAGGTGACCACAATATCTTCGGGGCGACAGATGACGCCGTCGGTTTTCTCCAGCATCTCGGCGATGAGCCCGCGAATATGCCCTTCCGACGGGCCGTATTGAAACAGCTGAGTGATAACGGCGCTTTCAGGCCGGCGCTTCTGCTGGGTGAGATGCTCGACATAGCGATGCAGATAATGGCCGATATCATCGATTCGAAAGTCCGTTTCGATCGGGCGTCCGGGCGCGAACGATATCGCGTCGGGATATTGCCCGGCGATGTCGTTGAGAAACGTCATAGAGTTAAGGCATGGGTCCGCCAGGGATGCATGCAGCGGCAGCTCCTCGCGTTCATCCTGAAGTTGCATTGCGTTCATGAATTACTCCTTCCAGATTTGCGGGCAGAAATCCGGATCGGTGTAGTCCGGGTCGCCGTTGCCGTTTTGGCGGCAGAAATAGTCGTTGTTGTATTTCAACGCGGAGCCGTCCGCCATCGTGTGGCGCTTGTAGGTGTTGCCGCCGTCCTGCAGGTGAAGAGAAATCGAGACGCGGTCCACTTGGCTGTAGTTGGGAGAGCTGCCATGAAAGGTGTGGCAGTTATGAAAGCTGATATGACCGCGTTTGCTGGTCATGGGTATTTTTCTGACGGTGTCGCCATTAAGCTGGGCGGTTTCCTCCAGCATGGTTTGCAGCTCATCGATGCTGCGCCGTCCGAAGTGGCGGGTGACGCTGTCGTTGGCGTCGATTTCCCGCCAGCGATGGCTGCCGTCGATCATTTCCAGGGCTCCCATGCCTTCGAAGCAGTCATAAAAGTTGATAAAGGCGGTCAGCAGTTTGCTGGACGTGCAGGTTGACCAGTAATGGGCGTCTTTATGCCAGGGGACGACGGGGCGAAACATGCCTTCCGCCGCAAAGTCGCCTCGGGCGGGCTTGGTGATCAGCGCGCTGTTCCATACGCGTATTTCGTCTGTCTGCGTCAGCCGGGCGGCGATAGCGCCAATGATTGGCTTGGTCAGCAGACGCCGAAACGTGTCGCTTTCATAATGCACGTAGTCATTGTTGCGGGCGACGTCGCCATCTTCCGGGGTCCAGTAGGCTAATGTGGAAGGCATGATCGGCAAGCGTCTGTCGCGTTTGCCTGCATAATAATCGCGACTTTCCCTAGCGAAGGCGTCCAGCTCCTCGTCGGTGAACACCTTGCCGGTCATGAACCAGCCGTGCTCCTGGTAAAAACGCACGTCCTCATCGCTGGGCAACAGAGCATGTTCTTGCTCGCTCAGTGGGTATTCCGCTATATACACGTAGTATTCCTTTCTATGTTTGATGTCGGAGAGAGTCGCCGTGGGGAGGCCGGCGTTTATCAGTAGGCGTCGCTGGCTTCCAGTTGGCGGAACAGGTCTTCCACGTTCTGCTCCGAAAAGCCTTCTTCCTCGTTTCTTTCTATGAACTCGATCATGACGCCTGAATTAGGGCAGCGCACAGTGAAGCGCTGGATGAGGTCCGGGCCTTTGATGGTTTTGGTGCTGAAGTCCAGCCCTTGTTTTTCCAGCTCTTTGCACAGACTTTCCACGTCGTCCACCTCTATGGCGATGTGCTGTGGCCCTGGGCCGTATTCATTGATAAAGCGGGTGATCTGAGAGGCTTCGTTGACGCCTTCCAATAAAACGAACTTGATTGGACCCGCTTCCATGACGGCGGAATGCATGGCGCTGCGCGCGCCGTTGGTGGTCATGCGGTCGGAGAGGGTGAATCCCATCATGCTGAAATAGCCGATGGCCTGCTCCAGATCCAGTACAGCGATCGCCACGTGATCGATTTTTTTCGCCTTATGCCTGAGCATTAACTTAGACATGCTTTCCCAACCTGTCGTCATAGGGTTTCTCCTTGATATGAGGGGTGTTCGGTCCAAATAATTTCCTGGCTGATGTCCGCAAGCGACGCGCAACCGCAAAGGTGCATGCTGAGCGTCAGATCATCGATGAGTTGTCTTAACACCGCGGCGACGCCTTGGGCGCCTGCGGCGGCGAGTCCCCATAAGACCGGGCGGCCAACGCCCACCGCGTCGGCGCCCAGGGCCAGAGCTTTGAGAATGTCTGCGCCGCTGCGTACGCCGCCATCGACAATGAGCGGCATGGACTCGCCTACGCGTTGACGTATGCAGGGCAGCATGTCGATGGCGGAAACATGGTGATCAAGTTGGCGACCGCCGTGATTCGATAGATACAAGGCGTCGACGTCGTGCTTCAGCGCGATTTCCGCATCCTGCGGATGCAGCACGCCTTTCAATATCAGCGGCATGCGGGTCTGATTTTTCACCCAGTCCACATCGGCCCAGGAAAGCGCCGGCTCCAGCTGTTCTGCGACGAAGGCGGCGACGCCGGACTGACCGGGTACAGGGGGGTCACTGGATAGTGGCTCGTCAAACTGGTCTGTGCGTTTTTGATAGCGTTTAACGTCGAAGCTATTGCGACGATCCCGCAGCCGCGCGCCCATACGTGGCACGTCAACGGTCAGCACCAGGGCGCTGCAGCCGGCGTCCTGCGCCTGCTGAATGATGTCTCGATTGCGTCCGCGATCTTTGTACAGGTAAAGCTGAAACATGACCGGCTCTGCGGAGTTTTTGCAGAGGGTCTCCAGCGGCGTGTCTGACATGGTGCTGACAATGAGTGGCGCGCCACACTGGTTGGCGGCCGCCAGGGTCGCCCGCTCGCCGTCAGGGTGAGCGAGTTGATGGTGCGCGCTGGGAGCGATGATCATCGGGGTGGCGGGCGTGCGGGCGCTCTGGAGTGGCGATAAACGCGGCGCGCTCGTATCGACATCGCTAACGCCGCGCAGCACTCGGGAAATCAGTTTTACCCGCTCCAGGGCGCGGATGTTTTCCTGCAAAGACCGCTCAAGCCCCGCGCCGCCGGCGATAAAGTCGTAGATTTCCGGCGCTAAGCGGCGTTTGGCAAGCTCTTCCCAATCCTCAATACAAACCGGCTCCATGCTGGCTCCCTTTGGTGTGATGGTTTCCCTGTCCGTTCAATGCGAAGGAGTACGCCCTGTGACGATATCCGAAGGGCTCCTGCAGTCGGACATAACGGAAAATATTCAGATTCGTCTCTGATTGAATATTTTCGTAAATTTTCTAATTTGTACGTATTTTTTACTCTATTGGCCTCATTAATTCTCTGTCAACGAAAATTTGATGAAATTTCGAATAATGACGAAGGTTGGGAACATTGGGAATGCATTGCTCATAACGGGCGTTATGAATCAAAAATCCATCTTGCCGTTGGCGTCTGTGAGGTGGTGAGAATGAGAAAAAGAAAGTTTTTCACTTTTCTATGCAATCCCGGCGTCGCAGCTAGACTATGTTTACATGACCATTTTCATGAGTGGATGAAAGGAGTTCAGACCATGGCTAAATCGATGCGGGATCTTCAGGTAGGTGAAAATTTGGGCGAAAGTCGATGGGTGAGAGTTGATCAGGCGCTGATTGATCAGTTTGCCGATTGCACTCGTGACAGGCAGTGGATTCATGTGGATGAGGAGCGCTGCCGGAAGGAGAGCCCTTATGGCCAGCCCATCGCTCATGGATTTCTAGCGTTGTCGCTGCTGCCGGGGCTGTTATATGAGTTGATTCCTCCGCCCGAGGACGGTTATGCGCTGATTAATTATGGGCTGGAGCAAGTGCGCTTTCTTGAGGCGGTACGGAGCGGCGATGAAATTCGCTTAGAGGCGACGCTGGAGAGTATTCAGCAAAAAACGAGTGGAACGTTATATCGAATAAATTGCGCGGCGCGCATCAATCATCGTGAAAAGCCTGCCCTGGTGGCCGCATTATTGGTGTTGTGTGCTGAGCTGAAGCCATAGAGCGTACTGCGGAGTGATTGGCTTCAGCGCTATCTTGAGATGGTTTAGAAACCTTGCAGGCTGGCGAGATCTTTAACTTCGCCTGCGCTGACGGTGCAAAAGCTTAGAGGAGCTTGCTTTTGTTGGTCGCTGATCACTTTTACCTGGGCTGCCGCGACTTTGCGCAGGCTGTCGAAAGGCAGCGTGGTCACGGAATCGTCTTTTTGGGTAAGGGCTCTAAGAAGTTTGCTGAACATGATGTCGTATCCCGTAATTATTGTTGCTTACATTCAGTAGCGACCTTCTCCGGCGGTTCCCGTCAAAAAAGTAAAAAAATGTCATATTTTTATCGGGAGGGCGGTGCGCCTCATGGCTCCGTTGGATGCGCAGCCAATAAAAACATGAGATTATCTCCGCCCATCTTTCGAAATACCCTGTAAGAGATCCCCTTAGATGCAACGAAATCTAGAAGACCGATCCTTTTTGCTGCTGTTGCTGGCTGTAACCTTTGGGTTTGGATTGCTGATCCTGCCGTTCTTTTACGCTATTTTCTGGGCGGCGATGCTGGCCATTCTATTTGCGCCATTGCACCGCTGGCTGATTCGCCGGTTTCCCGGCAGGGACAACGTCAGCGCGCTGTTGACATTGCTGGCCAGCGTATTGATCGTGGTGATTCCGCTGGCGGTGATGATGACGATGTTGGCGAAGGAGGGGGCCAGAGTCTATCAGCAGGTAAGCTCCGGCGAGATACAGTTGCAGGTGCTGGTGGACAAAGCCAGAGCCGCCATGCCGGTGATTCAGGAGCTGGCTGAACGTTTCGAGATTGACTTGGGCAACGTCAAGCAAATGCTGTCGCAGGCTGCGTTGACGGGCAGTAAGTTTTTTGCCACCCAGGCGTTCAATTTTGGACAGGAATACCTGCAGTTCACCGTCAGCTTTGTGTTGATGCTTTATCTGACTTTTTTCTTTTTAAGAGACGGCCGCAGTTTGATACAGCTGTTGATTCGCGCTCTGCCGTTGGGCGACACCCGGGAAATTCATCTCTTTCAAAAGTTTGCGGAAGTGTCCCGGGCGACGGTGAAGGGGAACCTGGTGGTGGCTATGGTGCAGGGCTCTCTAGGAGGTTTGATCTTTTGGGCGCTTGGCATCAAAGGCGCGCTGTTGTGGGGCGTAGTGATGGTGGTGCTGTCTTTGTTGCCGGCAGTGGGGTCCGCCTTGGTATGGGGCCCGGCGGCGGCATATCTGTTTTTCAGCGGCGATGTTTTCAAAGGTGTTGTGCTGGTGCTGTTCGGCTTCTTTGTCATCGGGTTGGTGGACAACGTGTTACGCCCGGTGCTGGTGGGACGCGACACCAAAATGCCTGACTATCTCGTGCTATTGTCGACCTTGGGCGGTTTGTCGTTATTCGGCTTGAATGGGTTCGTGCTGGGGCCAGTATTGACCGCGTTGTTCCTGGCGTTCTGGCAGATCTTTATGGAAGAGTTCAATAACGGCGAAGAAGAGACCTTCGTCGATGAAGACGAGGCGTCCGGGGGCTGATAAAACCGGGCGCGTATTGCGCCCGGATGAGCTTATCAGTCGAGGTGGAACAGCTCTTCTGGCAACGCCATCAAGCTGTCCGCGCCGGCTTTGACGCTGGCGGCGAGTGAGCGAGTGCGGGGCAATAGACGCTCAAAGTAGAACTCCGCTGTGTGTAATTTGGCCTGATAGAAGTCACTGTCGCCGCTTTGCGCTTCCAGTTTGTCTTTGGCGGTCACCGCTATGCGCAACCAGAAATAGGCCAGGCAAACGTAACCGGAATACATCAGAAATTCGACTGACGCCGCGCCGATTTCATCCGGGTTGGTCTGCGCTTTTTCTGCAACGCCCTGAGCCAGTTGCCGCCACTCATCCAAGTGCTGCAGCAGCGCGTCCGTCCAGACACTAAAGCGGCGGGCGGCGTTCTGACTTTCGCAAAACGCGCGTATCTCATTGACGAACTGGCGCAGCAGCTCTCCCTGGCTGCCGATGATTTTGCGAGCCAGCAAGTCTATGGCCTGGATGCCGGTGGTGCCCTCATACATGGTGCAGATGCGGGTATCTCTGGCCAGCTGCTCCATTCCCCATTCCTTGATAAAGCCGTGGCCGCCGTAAACCTGCATGCCGTAGCTTGTGCACTCCTGCGCTGTTTCCGTCAAAAAGGCTTTGACGATTGGCGTCAGCAGCGCCAGTTTCGCCTCTGCGGCGGCTTTGATGTCAGCGTCTTCGCTGTATAGGGTCAGGTCGATTTGCTGGGTGCAGTACATCGCCAGGGCGCGTCCGCCCTCCCGAATCGCCTTCTGCGTCAGCAGCATGCGCCGTACGTCAGGATGCACGATGATTGGATCAGCGGGTTTGTCCTTGTTGACGGGGCCTTTGAGCGAGCGCATTTGCAGGCGATCGCGAGCGTAGCTGATGGCGCCTTGAAACGCCGCTTCCGTAGCCGCCAGACCTTCCAGTCCCACGCCGACGCGAGCGGCATTCATAAAGGTGAACATGCAGTTGAGACCGCGATTGGGTTCGCCGATCAGATAACCGCGCGCGCCGTCGAAATTCATGACGCAGGTAGCGCTGCCTTTGATGCCCATCTTATGTTCAAGGGAGCCGCAGGATAACGTGTTGGGCGTCGTGATATCGCCGCTTTCGGACACATTGAACTTGGGTACGATAAACAGGGATATCCCTTTGGTGCCCGCGGGGGCGTCCGGCAGGCGGGCCAGGACGACATGAACGATGTTGTCGGAAAGGTCATGGTCGCCAGCGGAGATGAAAATCTTGGTCCCGGATATGGCGTAAGCGCCGTCAGGTTGCGGCTCAGCTTTGGTTTTGAGCAGCCCTAAATCTGATCCACAGTGGGGTTCAGTCAGACACATGGTGCCGGTCCAGCGGCCTGCAATCAGGTGAGGTAAAAAGCGCTGCTTCTGTGAATCCGAACCGTGGGCGAGGATGGTTTCAATGCAGCCCTGACTCAGTCCGGGGTACATGGCCCAGGCGTGATTGGCGCCAGAGAACCACTCGGACAGAATGCTTGACAGCGAATAGGGTAAGCCTTGGCCATCATACTCTAATGGCTGCGACATGGCGGGCCAGCCGCCCTCGACATACTGTTGATAAGCTTCTTTAAACCCTGTGGGCGTTGTCACGACGCCGTCATTCCAGGAACAGCCCTCTGTATCGCCCACCGCATTCAGCGGCGCCAGGATATTCTCCGCAAATTTACCGCCCTCCTGCAGGATCGCCTGCACCATATCTGGCGTCGCATCCGCGAACCCCAGCTTTTCGTAATGCTCGAAGAAACCCAGCAGTTCATCCATCACAAACGCCACATCACGCTGCGGAGCTTTGTAGTTCAACATATGCCTACCTCGTCTTAATCAATAACCAACAGCCAAATATACTCAACCAATAAACCCAGTTTACCCGCAGAGGCAGGTTAAGCCGTTGGTGGTTTTTGACAAAAATGATGCGGGATTGGACGGAAGGGGTGGCAAAATAAATGCTCGATTAGAAATAATGATGGGCGACTGAAGCCTGAGTCTCTGCCTGACATGGTGTAACGGTCATGAGTAAGTGAAGAGGACCTAAAGCGCAAATTGGCATCATCTAGATGCATTATTTGATAAGGATAGGAATGAATATCGACTCCAGCCTCATAAAGCAGATAGGAAGAGCTCTTGGTAGGGAGGCGTCTGCATCAGAAAAAGGGAGTGTAATCAAACTTTCTGAATTTACTGAAGCAGATGTGAAGGAGTTTAGAGAGTTGCACAAAAAAGTGGGAGGGGTGATTACTATATCGTTTATACGTTTCAAGCTGAAAGGAATTATGCCTCTAAACAAGGTGGTATCTTACTATTCTGATGTGGTTATTCTAGGTTTGCCTCCAGAGTCCTGGGTTGAGTAAAGCGATGGCCTAATCAAAAAAGCCCGCAACAGCGGGCTTCCAATTCAAGTCATTAACTTTGGACTTTGCCTTTCGGCAGTCCGATGACAATTGATATCAGCGCCATGAGTCCCAGTAGCCAGCAATATTGGATGTTGCCGATCAGTTCTACTGGAGAGACTTTGGCCAGGGACGAGGCCAACAGAGCTTGTGCGCCGTAGGGGATAACGCCTTGGACGACACAGGAGAAAATGTCCATCAGGCTGGCGCTGCGGCGTGGGTCGACCTGATAGCGGTCGGCGATATCTTTCGCCAGGCTGCCGGATAGTAGAATCGCGACGGTGTTATTGGCGGTGCAGACGTTGGTCAGGGCGACGGTGGCGCTGATGCTCAGTTCGCCGGCGCGGCTGGTGTGTTGTTTGGCTCCGCCCAGTCTGCTGATGCGGTCGATGGTTTTCGCCAGCCAGTCCAGGCCGCCTTGAGACTTCATCATGGCTCCCAGGCCGCCGATAAGCAGCGATAGGATCAGAATTTCCTGCATGCCTGTGTAGCCGGCATAGATGTCCTTGGACCAGGACGCTACGCTGTAGTCAGGCTGCATGAACAAACCAATTCCTCCCGCCAGTACGATCCCGCTGAACAGCACCAGCATGACGTTGACGCCCAATACCGCCAGCGCCAACACGGCGACATAGGGCAGGATGCGGATCAATTCATAATCCTTAGGCGCCTCCACCACGGCGTTACTGCTCTGGAAGTACAACCAGATTAAAGTCAACACCGCTGCAGGCGCTGCGATCATGAAGTTCAGTTTGAACTTGTCGCGCATTTCGCAGCCTTGGGTGCGAGTGGCGGCGATGGTGGTGTCGGAAATAATAGACAGGTTGTCGCCGAACATAGCGCCCCCCACTACGGTGCCGATGGTCAGCAGCATGGGGAGTTCCGTTGCGTCAGCGACGCCCACCGCGATAGGGGCGATAGCGGCGATGGTGCCCATGGAAGTGCCCATGGCGGTAGCGACGAAAGCGGTGATGATGAACAGTCCTGGCAATACCAGAGAAGGCGGTATCACGCTGAGTCCGAAATTAACGGTAGCATCCACGCCGCCCACGGCTTTGGCGACGCTGGCGAAACCGCCCGCCAGCAGATAAATCAGAACCATGGTGATGATTGTGTTGTCGCCGACGCCCTTGATAAAGGTTTCTATGCGCTCATTCAAGGTTCCGCGCGCCATCATTACCGCTAATAGAATAGCGGGCAGGATCGCGACTGGCGCGGAGATTTGATAAAAGGCGTACTCAACGCCCTCTGACTGATACCAGAGGCCGCTGCCGACAAACAGCGCCAGAAACAGCGCCAGCGGAAGCAAAGCTAAGGGAGATGCTTGGGACATATTACTTCTGTATTCCACGAATGATTAAGAGCCACCCCGTTCGGTGCAGATACAGGGCGCGGACTATAAAAAGGCGAAAGATTATAGGTAACGGAAAATTAATCTCTAATAATTTATCGTGATCGGGAGCTTTGTTTCGGTTATAAGTCACGTCGTTTTAAGGTCATAAAGAAATATTTGACGCAAAAACAGATCCTTATACTTTCTGTCCTGGCCAAGCGTTCAGACGTCGCCTTGAGCGCGTCATAAGTTTTTCGTAGAGTCAACGAACTGTCAGCTTTTCCGGGCGTCGGGTTTTCTGTACATCCTTGGAAGTAGGGAAGCGCTGGCTGCTCACTGCAGTACTTTATGCAACTTCAGTCAAGGAATGATTGTTATGAGATTAGCTTTGTTGTTGATGACGGCAGTAGTATTGACAGGACTTCATGGGGCGCGCGCTTTAGCGCAAGATGTTGCTCTTCGGCCTCAGCGACTTATTATTCATTATGCAGGCGACGTTTCGACATCCCCATCCTCTTCTTCCTTTTCCTTCTCTCTAATTTCTCCCGCTGCGCGTAGCGCTTTGCAAAGCATCGATTATCTACGCCCTCTCGCGGTTGGCTCTCGCCGTTTGTATCAGGCTAAACGGTGGCTGACGCAGACTGAGCTGGCGCAGTTGAAGCAAGATTTACTCAGTGACGCCAGCGTTCTTGATGTGGAAGAAGACATATTGCTGCATAAGACGCTTGCGCCTAATGATCCGCGTTATGTTGAGCAATGGGGATATTTTGACGAAGTCGCGGGCATCAATGCGCCCGCTGCATGGAGCGTGGCGACCGGCTCAGGCGTCGTGGCGGCGGTGTTGGATACGGGAATCGTCGCCCACTCGGATATGGACGCCAATGTCGTCACCGGATATGACTTTATCAGCGACCCAGTTGTCGCAAATGATGGCGATGGGCGTGACGCTGACGCCAGTGATCCCGGGGATTGGGTGGCGCAAAACGAATGTTACGACGGAGCGGAGGCGGAAGACTCCAGTTGGCATGGGTCGCATGTGGCTGGGACAATCGCCGCCGTCACCAATAACCATATCGGAGTTGCTGGCGTGGCGTTTAACGCGCGTATTTTGCCAGTCCGTGTGCTGGGCAAATGCGGAGGTTATCTGTCAGATATTGCGGACGCTCTGGTCTGGGCGGCGGGCGTGCCGGTGGATGGCGCGCCTGAAAACCTGCACCCAGCCAAGGTCATCAATATGAGCCTGACAGGGGAAGGGCGTTGTGGCGGGACCATGCAGTCAGCCATCAACATGGCGCGTCAGCGCAATGTCACGGTGGTTGTCGCCGCTGGTAACGCTAATGCGGATGTTCGCCACTTTCTGCCGGCCAACTGCAAAGGCGTTATAGCGGTTGCTGCAAATAACAAGGCGGGCGCACGCGCCTGGTACTCCAATTTCGGTCGCAAAGTCGACGTCTCTGCGCCGGGTGGCGAAACTGACGTGCTCAGTAATGGCGTGTTGTCTATATGGAATACAGGCCTGACTGTGCCGGGGGAGGAGTCCTATCAGTTCTATCAAGGCACCAGTATGGCGACACCCCATGTGGCGGGGATAGCGGCTCTCCTGTATGAAGCTGACCCAGGAGCGACGCCGGGACGGATCGAAAGCGCTATAAAACTGGGAGCGAGGCCCTTGCCGGGGGATTGTGATGGTGGATGCGGCGCAGGCATCGCTGACGCAGCGCGGGCGCTGGCGGCGCTGAATGGCGACCTGCCGTTGCCGGCGCGGGGCGTGTTAAGGTTGGAGAATCTGCGAGGGGAGGAAAACGCATGGGACTACTATCGCTTTGAAGTGCCGCGCGGCGCTATCGAAATGGTGGTCAGGAGCTTTGGTGGGACGGGGGATGTGGACCTCTATGTCGCCGACGATGTGCGCCCCACGCCGAATAAATATGATTGCCGCCCGTTTATAGACGGCAATGAAGAGCAATGTGTGTTTCCCAATCCCGAACCCGGCGTGTGGTTTATCGGGTTGCGCGGACGTCACAGTTATCGCGGCGTCAGCGTTACCGCCAGCTGGCGCAAACCCTAGCTGGCGCTTATCCCTTTCAGACTGAATTGACTTGCCTGATGCTGTCAAAGTGAAGGCCGTACTTGGCCAGATATTGACGCAATCGATGGGAGTCGTTTGTCTGTTTTTTGCGAAGCCGGGATGCATTGTAAATAGTGCGTCCCGCCTCTGCGCCATCCCGGCAGTTTCTACACACTTCGATGACGGCTTTCAGTTGCACTTTCTCAATATAATCAACGTGCTCAAGCTGTTCGAGGTCGAGATATTGGGCCAGAAAGTCATCCAGAGATAAGCTGCTCGCCATCGCTGGCGATTCCGCGTGCGACCACAGATAACGTAACCGCTGTAGCTCCTCGTCCACATGATCCGTTTTAATCCGTCCTTTGTCCGCCAGGGTCGCCATGCGCACGATGCTGGCGTTAAGGTCGCGGAAATTGGCGGGCCAAAGCGCCTCGGGAGACAATGCGAACTCAAGATAGCGGGCGCGAGCCTCTTTGTTGAACGTCACTCTCTCGCCATGGTTACGCTCAAATCGATCCAGTTCGTACTCGATGTTGGGTTCGACGTCCTGTTTCCTTTCTGCCAGTCCGGGGAGGCGGTAAGTCCATAAATTGATACGCGCAAAGAGGTCCTCTCTGAAGCGACCTTCTTTCACTTCTTTGCGAAGATCTTTATTGGCGCCAGCGATCAGCTGAAAGTCGCTTTTCTCCTCCAGGTCCGCGCCCATGGGCAGAAAGCATTTGTCTTCGATGGCGCGTAACAGCATGGCCTGTTCATCCAAACCCAGCTCGCCGACTTCATCAAGAAACACCATGCCTTTATCCGCACGTTTCAGTAAGCCGTCCCGCTTATCCACTGCCCCGGTGAATGCGCCTTTTTTATGGCCGAACAAGGTGGACATAGCGTTGTCGCCCACCAGCGTGGCGCAGTTGGTCTCCACAAAATCGCCGCTCACCAGATTGCGTTTCTTCTTCAGCTCGTAGATACGGCGTGCGATATGGGACTTACCGGCGCCGGTCGGACCGGTGATCAACATAGGTGCGATAGAACGCTGTGCGACCAGCTCGATTTGCTGAATCATCCGGTTGAACGCCGGGTTGCGGGTCTGAATGCCGGATTTCAGAAAATCTTCGCCTTCAAGATGGTCTTTGCGAAACCGCTCCGCAATTGCGTCGTATCTGGAAAGATCCAGGTCGATGATCTGGTGGCGCGGTTCAGTCGAACCCTCTTTCGGTGGCGCTGTTTGCAACAGCTTGCCGGGAAAAAGTCGCGATTCGTGCAATAGGAAGATAACGATCTGCTGAATATGCGAGCCGGTCGTGATGTGGAAAAAATAATTGGCGCTGGGGTCAAGCCTGAAGTCGGAAAGAAAGTCTCGCAACTGTAGATAGGTGACCTCCAGTTCCCATGGGGAGGTAAAGCTGACATCGTGGATGGCGACATGCGTTTCCGGGCTGACGACATTGATATCCGCAGAGACTTCTTCGGCAAGCGCCATGTCTTTAGCAGCGCTGAGCAAATGCAACTCATCCACCGGGAAGACCTCGGCGCGTTGAGTGATGGAGACATTCGGTCGCCAGCGCTCCCAGCGCTTCTCAAACTTACCGCGACGCTTGGACACGACATCCAAAGTCGTGCCGAGAATGGATAGGACGATATTTTTGCTGTTCATCGAAATTCGGAGCGTATCCAAGGCAATATTTTGATATCCAGCATGATATTAATTGCGGCGCGTACAAGCTACGTCCAATACTGTATTTTCTACTCGTTAATTTTATAAGTTTTTATAAAACAATTGTTTATGATTCGATTTGGCGGAGTGAAAATAAGTTGGCACGCCGCTCGCTATAACAGCTACAGATTCTGGCTGGCAGCCATACCTTCAGAATCCGGCTCGTCTGCGAAAGAGAGCCACTTTACGCCGCCTTAGCTTAATCGGTTAGAGCACTGGCTTCATAAGCCATAGGTTGTCGGTTCGAGTCCGACAGGCGGCGCCAAAAATAGAGGTCGTGGCAGAGCGGTAATGCATCAGTCTGCAAAACTGACGATCGCGGGTTCAAATCCCGCCGACCTCTCCAATGCATAAATATCCACTTTCCCATTGCGCCAGTCGTCTAATGGTGAGGACGCAAGGTTTTCAACCTTGTAATGTCGGTTCGACTCCGTCCTGGCGCACCAAAACTTCCACTCATTGCTGAATAAGCCTCTTAGTATTCTAGGATATATGTGTGCCTAGTTTTTTGTGAGCAATATCGCTTGGATTTCGGGAGGAGGGCTTTGTGCGCTGGAGGTAGTGGGCTGGAGAGTATATCTTTGGAATATTGAAACAGAAAAATGCGTGTCTAGTGCAGACTGCTTGGCATTGCTGTGCACTATTTTTCCTGAATGGCTGCATTGGTGTTATGTATTTCATGTTAATTGAAAGTTTTAAAATATAATTGTTGTTTTTTAGGAGGGTATGGTTATGAATCAAGAAAGTATAATTATTACTGATAGCGCAAAGAAAATTGCTATTGATGTTATTGATTTGGCGAAAAAGTTAATAACTGATGGTGGGCCGCTTAGTCCATTCATGGTCGTAGATAAAAATGGAGGAGGAAAGATAATTGCTTTCGAAAGTGAGACGTTGGAGGAAGCCGTCGCCAAAGCAAAAGAAGCCGCTGAAAAGATAAAGGGGCATGTTGATTCCTACGCAATAGCATATGATGCAAAGCTAACCATAAGTGGAGAAAAAAAAGACGCCATAATTGTGGAGGTTGGAGAAAGTGGGAAACTATATATTTTTGCTCAATGCTACTCATCGGTTACAGATGGCGCCGTTAGCTTTTTGGGCAATCCAAAGTTTTTGGCAGGGAAGGCTGAGTTTAGATAATTACAAGGGCGTGGAAAATAGGGTATTAAAGTGGAGGGAGGTATTGAGCAAGTAATTTCGTATTCTGAAGGATTGATAGATATGGGGGCTAAACACTCTATTTCTGATCAATATACAAGTTGGGGTAATTCGATTTAAGAATTCTCGTAACAAAAAATCTCTCAAAAGCTTTACTAAAAACTTTAAGAAAGCGCGAGTGCTCTTCGGTTCCTATTGTAAAGCTCAAACCCTTCCCTGCGAAATAACTCTGCTGTTGGTAAGCCTGTTAGGGTTTGAGTCCGAGGTTGGCGGGTGTGGGGTGGCGGATGATGATTGAAGTTTGTCAGTGCTAACCAGCTTCTTGAGGTGTTTTGGATGGTTGCTATCTATGGTCGAAAGAGGGGGGGGGGCTGGGAGCAGAAACAAAAAAAGCGCCTTAGGCGCTTATTTGTCAGAGTTGAACTTCAACTCTTCGTGTTATTTGAACCATAAAACTGCACTTTCTCTGAACCATAAAACTGCACTTTGTTGACTACTACCCGCATAAAGACTGCTTTCGACCCGAAACGGACATTGGGGTTGTGCTATATTTTTTTGGTCAATTTCAGGTGATGAGGGCCGCTTCTGACAGATATGGGGCGCTTCCTGTAATGCTAGTCATGGAAGCTGCGATTCGACGGTCGCTAGCGTCAGCGATTTGGATGGTTCAGTCTGAAACCTTAGATTCAATCGGGCGTTCGAATCCAAACATAGAATTTAAATAAGCCAGAGTATCCAGTTAAAAGTGGCTAGGTTACCTCAGCCTTTCGTGCATTTTCGTTTCCTGAGGGCTACGTTAGTTCAGCATCGTATGATAAAGGCCATCATCTCTCTAATACGCTGGTTTTCCAACAGCCTCAATAACTTCGTGTATTGGCTGGAAAGCAAAGACCGCTCCGCCGAAATGCAATCAAAGTTCGTGGACCTCGCTCCAACTGACGAAGCAGACAAGACTGGCGTATATTCCGAAGCGATTCTGTTTGCAACGAACAATGACAAGGTCTCTAACATTGCCCTAACGGGTCCCTATGGATCAGGAAAGAGCAGTATCATCCAATCTTTCTTGAAGAAGTATCGGCGGCCTGCGCTTCATATCTCCCTTGCTGCGTTTGTCCCCGAAGCTGATACGGGGAATGTGGAGGTGGGTCGTCAAGAGATTGAGAGAAGTATCCTGCAGCAGATGTTGTATGGTGCTGACGCGAACAAGCTTCCGCTATCGCGATTTAAAAGAATTCAGTCCCCCGGTTTTGGGTCGATCTTTAAATCTCTTTACATCCTGCTTGGACTACTTGCGCTTTGGTACGTGTCTCAACAGCGAGAAGACATCATCAGCGGTACTTTTTTTGGTCCTCTTGTGTTCAGCAGTTGGCTCAATCTGGGCGCCATCATGCTTTCGGCAGTTTTTCTCTGGGATGTGGCGAATTACTTTTATGTCGCGAGCTTTGGCCTTTCACTCAAAGGCATCTCGTTGAAAGATGTTGAGATCAAGCCTGCACAGGATGACGAGGCGTCCATACTTAACCGTCACTTGGACGAAATAGTCTACTTCTTCCAATCAACCAAGTACGATCTTGTGGTCATTGAGGACCTAGATCGATTTAACAATGCAGATATTTTCGTCACGCTGCGCGAAATTAATAGACTTGTGAACGAGAACGCAGGAGTGAAACGGACCATCCGATTTCTCTACGCCCTGCGCGACGACATGTTTGTCAACACCGACCGAACCAAGTTCTTTGAATTTATCATTCCCGTCATTCCGATCATCAACATATCGAATTCGATCGATATGGTATTGGAACAGGGAAGGAGACTAGAGCTCGACGAGCGCCTTGATCAGCAGTTTCTGAGAGAGGTCTCACGATACCTGAACGACTTGAGGTTGATTCAAAATATCTTTAATGAATACGCCATTTATGAGGCTAATTTGGAAACTGATGGAGAGAATCTACTTGATGCTAACAAGCTCCTAGCGATCCTGATCTATAAAAATGTCTATCCCAGGGACTTTGAGCAATTGCACCGCGGCGCGGGGACTCTCGCTGAAATATTGAATTGTCAAGACGAGCTCATGAGGCATGGTGAAGGCACATATAGGAGCGAAATCGCGGAACTCGAAAAACAGCTTGAAGTCGCCGAGCAACAGACTCCTTCGGATCTGAGAGAGCTACGACAAATCTACGCTATGGCTCTGATTGAGAAGTTCTCAGAGGGGGTTATCAGCATTAGCCTTGATGACAGAACATGGGGCACTCTTCAACAGCTGGCTGCGCACGATGTGTTTGAACAATTTACAGTGGCCACCCACTTGTACTACCGTAACATCCATAATCAACGACAGCGGGTAAATGTTTCCAATTTGCAAAGTGAGGTGGATTCTCAGAGATCTTATCAACAACGCAAAGCGGAGATTGAAAGCAAGGCGGCTGAGAATAAGAACAAGAACTCGCGCCGAATACGCGATCTAAGACTAAAGATCGCAGCGCTTCGCACGACTAAACTCAATGAGTTGTTACGTTTGAACGCCGACAGCGTAAAGGATCTTTTCGGGGGCTTCGGGGAAAACGGAGAGCTTGCCCGTTTTCTGATCCTAGAAGGTCATCTCGACGATACCTACTACCAATACACTTCACTCTTTCACTCAGGCCGTTTGTCGCCGAATGACAACAAGTTTCTGATCCAGATACGGGCATTTGTCACGCCTGAGCCGGGTTTTCCGATAGACAATCCAGGTGAAGTCATTGCAGCGATGCGAGAAGAAGATTTCCGGCAAAGCTATGTCTTAAACGTCAAACTCGTTGATAGTCTCCTGAGTGATCTTAGCCGTTACCACAGCCAGTCACAGAAGCTTTTCGAGTATTTCTCGTCAGAATTCGAGAGTAGCGAGGACTTTTTCAGTGCCTATTACGCTAGCGGTCGCAATATCGTAGAACTACTTTCGGGACTGGCCAGCACGTGGAAAGGTCTTATTCCAGCTGCCATTGCCAGCTCCAACAATGTCTCCCACGTCACCCAACTGGTCGCGAGCCTACCGGAAACCTCGCTCAAAAGGCTTGCAAGTGATTTTAGCGAGCTACCAGAATTTGTTTCGGTGAACCTTCCAGAGATTCTGGTGATTTTACCCGAACTAGCTCCTGAACGTCTTGGATGGCTAGGTTTTGAGGTCAAAGATCTGGTTGCGATCAAAGAACACTCTGAAATTGTACGCTTTATGTTCGAGGAGGGGCTTTTCGAACTCACGATTCCGAACTTGGAGTACGTCTACCAGGCGATTTTGGGAGAGAACGACCTTAAGCCACTGCGTGAAGGGAACTATACGGCCATACGTTCGACGAATAACACAATCTTGATCAATCGGGTCGAGCGTGATTTCGACCTCTACCTACATGATATCCTTTTGAAGCTTCCAGGAAACTCAAAGGAGGATGCCACCGCTATTCTTGACGTGGTTCGCCACGATACACTTGATCAAAATGATCTTCGGGAGTTTCTTGGACGGCAGTCGAGCCTATTGCCAACTCTAGAAGAAGTACCCGAGAAATTGGACGCAATGTTGTTTGAGCTAAACAGGATTGAACCAACTTGGATGAACTGTCTTGCTTTTATAACAGGTAAAGGGTTCGTTCCAGATATCCTGGTTAGCTATCTCGAGCGAGATGATGTCCGCGCCAAGATTTTGGAACATCCTATACCCAGCGATGCAGATGCACAGCAGCTGCGTCGATTCCTCTTCGAGGCAGGCTCGTTGTCTGATGCTGCCTACAGAGAATATGTTCACGCCCTACCAAACCCGTTCAAGACGCAACCCAAAGGACTCGAGCCAGCCAAACTTCGAATCCTGATAGATGAAGAAAAAATCACATTCACCAAGGAAAATCTGGGCGCGCTCGCTGACAACAGGGATTTACAGGTACTATTCGTAGCGGCCAACATCGACGAATATCTGGCGGATACTGATAACTTTGGACTCGACGATGACTTTCGAGAGGAGCTTCTTCGAACTAAAATTGATGATGAAGCCAAGCTCGGGATAGTCGAATTGATGGACCTAGAAGCGCTTGTGAATCATCCCAAGAGATTAGCGCTCATCGTCTCGATTCTTGTCAGCGCCGACGGCAGCATATCCAATCTCAATGGGAGTATTGTGCAATCCCTGATTCTGCGTTCGGCGCCCATAGCGACGCAAATCTCACTCTTTAACAAATATCACTCTCGTTTGACGGATGACGAAGTGCGCCTTGTCTTGGCTAATCTACCGAAACCATTTTCTGAAATAAAAACTGGATACCATGCGCCGAGACTGAAAAACACTCCCGAGAATCGGGTTTTGGTCAAATGGCTAGATTCAAGGAAGATTATTTCGTCATGGATTGAAGGTGGCTTGTTTGGTAATGATATAAAAGTGAATCTCTATAGGCGCTGATAAGTGACTTTGAAATTCCCGTTACCACCGTCCAGGTCAAAGCGAGCTGCGATATTGCTGGAATGTATCACTTACGTTTCAGTGAGCAACAGACCCCTTTGTCTTTAGCGAGTGAGTACTGGGAGGGCTGGAAACGGCGATCTACAACTATGAGCCCGAATTCGTCCCCTCTAAAACGGGCCATAGATGCGGTGTTTGTGGGTAATGCTTCCCCTAAAAAAGAAAGCTGTTTTAATGGCGGTAGACAAGATTGAGCAGGGCGCTGTCGTACTGTTAGCGACTTCAGACAGGTAAAGCTCTTCAAACCCAGATTTGATACTAATTAAGTAATTTTTTCTTTTTCGGGAGCTTCCACTGGCAAGCGATCTCCATCGTAGATCAATGAACGGGGTGTTTCTGCCACCTACTCTCCACATAGTTGGCGGCGACTTGGGAAGGAGTCATGCTGGAGTGATAACAATGATACTTGTCATCCCAGCGCAAACATAGGCCAACAGGTGCGGCTTTAAGTTCTTGGGCCTGGTACTCATTTATTAAGAACAAAACCCTGCCCATAGCACTTCCTCTTAACTTCCCTCTGACCGTTTCAAACAGCACTAGCTCATACGTGCCCGCCTTGAAGTTGACATCTTCGGAGTCTGCAGACAAAAAGTGCTGCTCAACCGTGATACCTTCTCTCGGCACGACTAACTTTTCGCTGACTCTTTGGCTTTTGCTGTTTAAGTGAAACCAGTGTGGGAACTCAATCACTTGTTCATCATTTATCAGCCAAACAACCTGCCCACGGATCGTTACTCCATTCTTTGATTTGCAGGACAGCGTTGTCAGAAGGCGAACTTCACATTGCCGCCTACCGGTGGTTGAAAAACTTTGATCTAGAAGAATATAGCTGGGCTTGGTCATAGAGTAACGGCTTTGCTCACGACTCATGGCCCAGAGCAACGCAGCGACAAGAGCCCCCAAAGTCAACACTATCCATACTTCCCATTGAATCATCGTTAACCTCCCTGGTATTCCGTCATCTATAAGGCCTCTATTAAAGTTTAGCCTAGAGGATGCTTGTTGGTTTTATTAGCTGAAAGTTATTGACCTCGTTGGTGAACAGCCAATGTGAAAGATCAATGATCGGGTCAGGTTTTGGCGCTGAGGGACCTAACCCAGCTCCGATGGCGCTTTTCAAGTGTTAAGCAAAGGATTATTAGTGGAAAGTGGATTTCTTCCGCAGTGACTGTGAGCTTGTTCTATAGTTATTAGGCTTTTGTTGAAACCAGAGTGACCACAATGCCGCCATCTATGTGGAACGCCCAGCTCAAGCTTCCAAGCTCAAAATTAGGCCTTCTAATAGGCACTAGTTTGTTGTGTGCTGGCTGGCTCACGTCGGGCTCAGTATCAGCCTACCTCTTCACTGCCGCCAGCCTAGCCTTCCTTGCTCTGCGATACATTATGAAAGGGCGTGTAGACCGGGACGTTATCGAACGCGGTCAGGTTGACCACGAAGTTATAAGGGAATATCGACGAATGGTTAAAGAAGTCAATTCGTACACCGGTGAACACTTCGCGAAAGTCAGTGAAGAAAGCCGTATCGTATCCGAGACTATCAGTGGAAATATTGACCTTCTTGGTCGTTCATTTATGTCGCTAAGTAGGCTGTGTCAGGAGCAAGGGCTGTTGTCGAGAGAGATTTTTGAGCGAATGAAAATCAAGCCTTCTGAGGAACCGCAAACTGAAGAGGGCTTTGGTAATAGTAGCGAGGTCCGAGATCAACGCTTCAACATGGAGTTTTTTGCCGAATCGTTAGACAAGGTAATTAGTGGTTATGTAGACCTTTTGGTTGATGTAAGTGAAAAGAGTGTGAATGCCGTGCACAGAATTGAAGACATGGTTATTCATATAGATCAGATGTTTAGCCTTCTCGGGCAGATTCAGAATATTGCTGGGCAGACAGATCTACTGGCGCTTAACGCGGCCATAGAGGCCGCCAGGGCAGGCGAAGCCGGCCGCGGGTTTGCTGTAGTTGCTGATGAGGTTAGACGCTTGTCACGTAATTCCAGTGATTTAAATACAGAGATCAAAGACAAAGCTAGTGAAGCGCTCGATGCTATTAGTAAAGTACGAAGCATAGTGGGAGATGTGGCGTCTTTGGATATGAAGGATGCGTTGAACTCACGTGGTTACATTGATCAGATGATGGATATGATGCGTGAGAACAATATAGAAATGAACACAGCCGTGGAGCGCATGACACGACTAACGAAGGAGGTTGGACTAGCTGTGGAGCATTGCGTACAGGGACTTCAATTTGGCGATATTTCGACTCAAATGTGCGGGCGGATGGTGAAAAGGCTGGAAGCCTTGGATCATGCAGTTAGACTCCAGAAAGAGTTGTGTTTGGATCAAGGCGGACCAGTAGATATCTCATATGTACGACAACAGCTTGAAGCCAGCAGATACGATACGGGACCGCATGGCTCTGCTAAAGCTGCCGAAACTGGCGCTGACATTGAACTATTCTAGCCTTTAGCTTTAATTAAATACTAAAAGGCGCTTTATAATTGTAACTATAAGTATTTATTTGTATTGGGAGTTCTCTCTAGGATTGGCGTGTTTTCATAACAAACTGTTTTTTGTAGTTTGGGTTTAAATATGTTTTGAGGAATATAAAATTGGAATATTAAGGTAGATGATTTTCTTTTAAGAGGAAAGGTGAAGGCTTTGTGCTCATTTATCCCCCTCCCTCTCGTCGTATGCTATTTAGGAGTACGATTCTTTGCCGGTTATTTTTTTGGTTATAGGGGCGTCGTAAATGAGAATTTTTGTATATAATAAAAAAATATATACACTTGCGCGCGCGCGTAACAAAGAATAGCTATATTTTTATTGATGGTTTAAGTGGATCGTTATTCTCTGGCTCAGAGAAAGCCATTAGGCTCTTTCAAATTGTAGTGGAGGAACACGGATGATGACGATAAATATAATATATGCAACGTGGAGTAATATAGGCCTTCATAACTTAAGTGACTTTGAACGGGTGGCTGCCTTGATTCAGTCTTTGGAGGAAATATTAGCAAAAATTCGCACTTATAACTATCCGGAAACTATCGTGGAGAAGGCGGATGAGTTATCTCGCCGAGTTGGTGTACTGAAAACCACTATTACCGAGAACGGGAGAAAAAGAGCATACCTCGACGCAAATAGGGCTGTGGATGAACTTGCAAAAGTCATGAAGGAAGAATTGCCCCAATGGCCTTTTTCAGCCCTTTAACGATTATCCCCCCTGTTCACTCAGTGAAGGAGGAGCTAAATTTGAGTTACAAAAAAGTCGTAATTTAACGAATTTTCTGAAGTCTGTTCTTGCAAAATATCGATATGTAACTCTCCTCCGTGCTTTTACAAAAACTTACGCTACTGAGACAAACTCCATCTAAACTGAATTAAAGGGAGGTCGATACTAAACTTGTTTATTGTGAGTGAATGCCATTGAAGTGAGAGACTTTAAGGGAGAGGGTTTGATGTTCAGGCATTGGATTTCATCGGCAAACCATACAGGAGCTAAAGCGGCGTTGCTCGCCCTCTTGATTTTTCTGGTGTTGGCGTTACCAGTCTACTTATTGGCTTTCCAGCTAGAACTGAGCCGGGCGCTTGATCAGGAAGCTGGGCTTCTGCAGGGACAGCTTCTGTATCGATCTGAAGCGTTTGAAAAGCAAATGTCTGAGTTTAAAAGAGATGTTCTTTTTCTTTCTCAAACGCCGCCAATTTCAGGGATTATTCGCGCAGCAAATAATAATGGTTATGACCCCAAAGAAAATAACGATATTGATGTCTGGCGAGATCGCCTTGGAATTATTTTCTCACGGTATATTGAAAATAATCCCGCTGTATTGCAAGTCAGATATATTGGAGTAGCGAATAACGGTCGGGAAATAGTTAGATCTGATCGTGTTAGTGGTAGTGCGGTAATACTAATGAACGAGCAACTTCAGGAAAAAGGCGGTCGTGACTACTTTCTTGAGACAATAAAGCGTCAGCAAGGTGATATATATATATCAGAAATAAACTTAAATCAGGAACACGGCGTTGTAGAAATCCCTCATAAGCCGACTCTTAGAGTCGCCACTCCTATTTTTGAAAATGATGCACGCATATTTGGAGTAGTTATCTTCAATATTGATGCGCGTTTTTTGTTTCAAAACATCTCTCAAAGTTTGCCTGATGGGCACTTTCTTTACTTGCTGAACAAAGATAATGATTTTTTGATACATCCAGACCAGAGTAAAACCTTTGGTTTTGATCTAGGGGCCCTTCATCGTTGGCAGGATGAATTCAAACTGACAGAGCAACGAGCGGATCTGCCCCGCTACATTCACAATCAGCAATATATGTACGCGTATAAGAAAGTGTTCGTGCTTGACGCCAGCGTTCAGAGTAGAACATTAACTCTGGTAATGAGCACGACGGAGGAACGCTTGGTAGAAAAGGTGCGAAACAGGGCTTTTGGGGCGCTTGGAGGGCTTGCTGGCGTCATTCTGATTATGGGCGTTATTTTGTATTTTTACTTGCTGATGCTAAAGCAGAGGTTGCAGGCAAATCTTGGGCAAGCGAGGCTCGCTGCGATAGTGAACAGTTCCAGCGAAGCGGTGATTGGAGTGACATTAAGCGGTGAAGTCTCGGATTGGAATAAAGCCGCAGAGTTAATGTTTGGCTTTGCAGAAAAGGAAGCCCTTGGCAAGAAACTGAATGATCTGATCATGCCCCCAGAGCAGCGTGAAGAGGCATACTCAACTTTAGAGAAAGTGCGAGATGGGGTCGTTGTATCCCATTTTGATACATGGAGAAAGCGTAAGGATGGAAGGCTTCTCGATGTATCTGTTGCTTCGTCGCCAATCAAATCTGATAGCGGGGACATCGTTGGAGCCGCGTTCACTATCAGAGATATTTCAGAGCAAGTAGTGATACGTAATCAGGTAATGGAGCTAAACGCCAATCTTGAGCTGAAGGTCAAGCAAAGAACTGAAGAGCTGCTTGAAGCGAAGGAAATGGCGGAAAAAGCGTCTTTGGCCAAGTCTGAGTTTGTCGCCAACATGAGTCATGAAATAAGAACGCCTATGAATGCCATCATTGGCATGCTTCAGCTATTAAAAATGACCAAACTAAGCGGCCAGCAAGCGGATTACGTCGATAAGACCAATGGCGCTGCCAGATCCTTGCTTTCAATCCTGAATGATATTCTGGACTTCTCCAAAGTTGAGGCGGGAAAACTCACTTTAGACCCTCACCCCTTCAATTTAGACACTTTGATGAGCGAAGTGAGCGCGATTATGTCCGCCAATCTTGGGGAGAAGAACCTTGAACTCATTTTCAATATTGACCCTCGGGCGCCTATCAATTTAATCGGTGACAGTCTGCGTTTAAAACAGGTTTTACTTAATCTGGTCAGCAACTCCATCAAATTTACAAATGAAGGAGAGATTATTTTATCTGTGCGACCAAGTTTACTTGAAAACGGTAAAGCCACCCTTGTTTTTGCAGTTTCTGATACAGGGATTGGGATCTCGGATGAGCATCAGAAATTAATATTTGACGGCTTCTCCCAGGCTGAAACCTCCACTACCCGTAACTATGGCGGCACGGGCTTAGGGCTGGCGATATGCCAGCGTCTGGTGAATCTGATGGGGGGAGAGATAAAAGTTGAGAGCAAACCTGGATTGGGTAGTACATTCAAGTTCACTGCCGACTTCTCGCTACAGAAAAAGAATGCCTTAGAGGCATGCAACTCATTACCTTTGTCAAAAAAACTGCAAAACTTGCAAGTATTGGTTGTAGATGACAATGAGCAGTCTCGAGTGATCGTCTCTGGCGTCGCCAAATCGTTAGGCTGGAATGTGAAAATTGCCCCGTCTGCGGAGGATGCAATACAGAAGCTAAGAGAATCTGAGGGCGGCGAAGAACAATATGATGTGATCTTTATGGACTACAGCATGCCTGGCATGAACGGTATGGAGGCCAGCTATCAAATTAAAAAACTGGCTGTAATTAATCAGCGCCCTCTCATTATCATGATGACGGCTCATGGCCGGGAAGTGCTCAATACGACTGGTATCGACTACAAAACAGTCTTGGACGGCTTTATTGTCAAACCTATTACTGCATCGATGCTGCTGGACTCAGTCGTGGAGGCGCAGGCTGAACAACTCAGCAGAACGGCTGAGAATGTGTCGGTCTCACCCAACGAAGCCCATGACACCGGCAAGCCGTTACAAGGGCTTCGTATTTTATTGGTTGAAGACAATACTACAAATCAGCAAGTAGCGAGCGAACTTCTCAACAGTGTGGGAGCAAAAGTGGAAGTTGTTGGCACTGGTAAATGGGCGGTTGAAGCGGTAAAAAAAGCCTCTCCCCAATTTGACGCGGTGCTGATGGACATCCAAATGCCAGACATGGATGGCTATGCCGCAACGAAGGAAATTCGCAACAGGCTAAACGAGCGGGACTTACCGATTATCGCGATGACAGCAAATGCCCTGCCTGCCGACCGCGAACTTTGCCTATCTGCGGGAATGAATGAGCATGTTGGTAAGCCATTTGATTTGGAGGCACTGATAAAAGTAGTACTCCGCTGCGTTCGACCTGTGCAAAATCCAGAGGATATAATTGGTGAAAGCCCTGTATTAGAAATGGCTATCGATAGTAAAGCTCTATTCGCATTAGGGTGGAGGTACGGTTTTGACATACAAAGCGCCTTGAAGCGATTTGGAGCGAATGCAAATGCGTACTCGATGGCTATTAAGGGGTTTAAGCTGGAAGTTGAGAAGGCGAATACACTGCTCTTTCAGATCAATGAGTCAAGTGAGAAGGCTCAGGCAGCAAGAAGTCTTCATACTTTCAAGGGAATTGCTGGTACTGTCGGGGCGAAGCAGCTGGAGTCGGTGACCCGAGAGCTAGAACAGGCGGTAAATGAAGGTGCAGTTGGGCCAGAGCTTCAGGCGTTATTCAAAGAAAAGCTTGCAGAGGCGCTTTCTGGGACTGACATAATTATTGAAAACTTCAGTGGTGCGTTAAATTCAGATGATATTAATTTAATCCATTCCTACGAAGATCTACGTAAAGGTATTCTTGAGTTAGCCCTCCTTGTTGGGAATCGTGATATGAGTGCGATGTCTCTCTTCGAAACCCTTAAAAGCAAGCATGCTCGTCGTATGCCGGAATACTTTAGCAAGCTGGAGGCTGATATGGGGCGGTTGGATTTCCAAGCTGTACTGGGTGATTGCACCGACATGCTGAAAAAAATTGGTTGAGAGTATTCATGTGGAAAGACCTTCTCCTTTTAAAGATCGAAGAGCCAGAATACTTATCGTGGATGATCAGCCTCTTATTGTGCAGGCGTTATTTGGTATCCTGAAAGAAGTCTATGACGTTTATGCTGCGTCTAGTGGGAAGAAGGCTCTCGATCTCTGCGATAAGCAAAGCTTTGATCTAATTCTGCTCGACGTCATTATGCCAGAGATGAGCGGGCTGCAACTTTGTGAGGTGCTCAGGGAATACGCTACAACAAAAGATACGCCTATCATATTTGTGACGGCGCAGGATTCGCCAGAAGAGCAGGACAACTGTTGGAGCGCAGGAGGCGTAGATTTTATTTCCAAGCCCTTCAATCCTTCTACAGTGTTAAATCGAGTTTATGCACACCTGACAATAAAAGCTCAAGCAGACTTGTTGCGGGAAATAGCTTATTTAGATGGACTAACCAATGTTGCGAATCGCCTATCCTTTAACGAAAAAATAAAAGAGGAATGGGATAGGAGCAGACGGAACGGGACATCACTTGCGACTCTGATTATAGATATCGATTACTTTAAGAAATTCAATGACTGCTATGGTCACTTGCAAGGAGATGAGTGCTTATCAAGGGTCGCTATCTGCATTAAAGAGCAATTGAGGCGGCCTGGCGATTTAGTAGCTAGATATGGGGGGGAGGAATTTGCGTGCGTCTTGCCAGAAACGGATATTAAGGGCGCGAAGCATATTGCTGAGAATATAGAAAATGCAGTGCGGGCCTTAGCGATTCCTCATAAAGGGTCGTTATGCTCAGAGGTGGTGACGGTAAGCATTGGCGCCAGTGATACTTCAACAGAAAACTACGCAAGCATGATGGATTTCATAAACGCTGCAGACCAAGCACTATACGTAGCCAAAGAAGGGGGAAGAGGCAGAGTTAGCGTTAAACATGTGTGAAAAGCCTCTCCTATCTCCCGCTGAAAAATATGGAGCGGCGTAGGGAAAATATATTTATCGATGCTGCGGTATGAATAGAATAGCCTTATATAGCCTGCCTGCTTTCTGTTGTAAGGCCTCGAAGACCTGTTTTGATGGAGCGCAAGTAACTTTCAATAAGTCTATGGGAAGCTTGCTGTTCTTCAAAGTCGTAAAGAAGCTTATTAATAACGCCAATAAGTTTTTGCTCCCGCTCTGTTAACGTCTCGTCATATTTACAGGTTTCACTGACAGACCATCTCAGTTCCGATACAAGAAGCTCAGAACAAACGGTCCTAGATGATTCGATAGCCACGGTATCATTAAGGAGTTCTAAAGTGTGGTCAATAGTCGCATAATTATGCTGTAAAATTGTGCTGCATTCTGGTTTTTTCTGTGTCAGCCTTGCTAATACAAGGTTAACAGCCCTCGCAAGTCTGATTAGTGGATCTGTATATTTATCTCTTTCTGAAAAGTCAATCTTTGCACAGATGCTAAAGTGGGGGTATACGACAGCCCAATGATCATGGCTATAGACCACCCGCTGCCCCATTCCTGATATGGTGTTTATTAGATCCAGTTTTTGGAATGGAACATAGAGATCAGTGCCACTTATATATGTGAAGCGGTGAGTGTTTACTTTGAATATGTACTCAAAATCATAAAAGGTTAGAACCCTTTGCACGGAGAAAAAAATCTCAAGCGGGTCATCAACATCCAGACTGTTCTCTATAAAATCAAGTATTCTATGAAGATTATTGTTTGTGTCAATTAGCTGTAGTCCCATTCTATGGAGACCTTTTATCGAGCCCTCCATCTCATCAGCATTCCTATCTTTGTATATATCAGTCCTAAATTCTGCACTTGTTTGTGAACTCATACCTAGTACTCCACTTCCACCATTCTGTGAGTATAGATAGAGCGCCGCTAAAAAATTATGCGTAGCGATACGCAATTTGGAGAGATGTTTTCAGTAGTTTTACTGAGAACATCTCTCTGATACGCCCCTCAGCGTCTTCGGCGGCTGACTGGAGATATCAAAACCATGAAAGCAACTTCCCTTCAATGTACTAAGCTTACTGATGATGCCTGCTAGTTCTTGCGCGTTATTAAGAATAGGCAAGGCTTGGTGAACAGCATAAGGAGATTTGGCTCATGGAAGCTGGTGAGAACGAGAAAAAGGAACATTCATGCCACTTTTCATATGCCATGATGGCCGTAGCTTACTTCATCCTTTCTATCTTCTGCATACTGATATCTAGAGAGTCTAACGGCGTAGCCTCGATTTGGCTTTCTAATGCATTTGGGTTTGTAGTACTAATCAGAACTCAAACAAAGCGATGGGTATACTCATTAATTTTAATTTTTATTGCGGGTGTGGCTGCCAATATGATTTATGGCGATGATCTGGTATTTGCATCGCTATTGATGGTTGCTAATGTCACGGAAATATTCTTTGGTGCACTTATTGTTAAATCATTCTTAACAAAAAGTGAAGACTATTCCGGAGCTGTATACTACATCTATGTCACGATTATATACACTGCTCTTGCCTCTTTTATAGGGGGCGGAATAGGAGCATTAATAGTTAGTAATTATTATGATACGAACTTTTTGCTCACGCTAAAAGGCTGGTGGATTGGAGATGCAATAGGCGGGTTCATGATTATCTCACTAGGCGTCTCTATTCCAGACAACTCATTGCGTAAAAGTATTAATTTATCTTCTTTTCTTCTGCGGCTTATTGGGTCATTGTTCGCCTCATATTCTGCATTATATCTTTTCGATTTTCCATTCGTCATTGTTGCCTTGGTTCTGATTGCGTGTAACTTTGGAACTAGTGTGTTTGAAACATCTCTTGTTTCGAATCTGGTTATAGTTTTTTTAGGAGTCGCACTGATTTTTTCTGATGGTGTTATTCCTGTAAGCTATTCCGTAGACTTGGTCCAGCAGTTTTGGATATCAGCTGCTACATCCTGTCTTACCCCGGTGATTGTAATGTTCTTGCTGAGTCATACTAAGGAAAAAGATCGTCAGGCTAACTATAGTGACGTTTTATTTAAGCATGTGTTTAACTTTGCGGCGACCGGGTTAGCTATTTCGGATGAAGAAGGTAAATTATTGAAGGTGAATGATAATTTATTGAAAATGCTCTGTTATTCTAATGAAGAGTTAATAGGAAGAAGCATGAATGAGATTACTTATTTTGAGGATGTTAAGCCTTCATATGAGCAAAAAGGACGACTGTTTAATAATCCTTCAAAGTTAAGTGTTATTAAAAAAAGATTGTTAAGGAAAAATGGAGATTTTTTTTGGGTGAAAGTAAAGTCCGTGGTGATGGATATGGATGGAAGTCGTCAGATAATTGATCAGGTTGAGGATATAACCGCAAGTAAGAGATGGGAGGATGAAATCAAGGTTTTGACAGAGAGGTTGACAACCGCAGCGAACTCCATAGGAATAGGTATATGGGACTGGAATATAAAAACGAATGATCTTTATTGGGATGCAAAAATGTACAAGATCTATGGAGTAGACTCTTCCAAGAGTTCTGATAATTATGCAATGTGGAAATCAAGGGTGCACCCGGAGGATTTGAATTGTGCTGAGCAGCTTCTTTCTTCAGCGGTTAAAAACAGAGACAAATACGATACGGTGTTCAGAATAATATTGGATAACGGAGAAATTAGGGATATCAAAGCAGCTGGCCTAATTATTCAGGGTGAAGAAGGTGAGCCCGAGCGTATGGTAGGAATGAACTGGGATATCTCTGAGTTGAAACGAATTGAGAGAGAGCTCTCCTTGGCCAAAGGACAAGCTGAAGCAGCGAATAAGGCTAAAAGTAATTTTCTGGCGAATATGAGTCACGAAATCAGAACGCCCATGAATGCAGTACTTGGTCTTTCAAAGGTGTTAAGCCATACCGATTTAAGCCCTATCCAGAAGAAATATTTGAACATGATTGAGAAAGCAGGAAGATCGCTTCTCTCATTGCTCAATGACATTCTAGATTTCTCCAAGATAGAAGCAAATAAGTTGGAATTAAATGAGGTTGAATTCGACATAAATGAGACCATCAGTGCTGTTTCTTATGCAGTCTTTTCTAGTGTCAGAAATGAAGATATAGAATGCTTTATCGATCTTCAGGAAGGGCTGGATATTACACTAATAGGTGATAGTCTGAGGCTTGAACAAATATTAATTAATTTAGCTGGAAATTCAGTTAAATTTACACACTCCGGAACTGTTTCTTTATCTGTGAGAGAGTTACAGAGAGATAATGAAACGATCACTCTCAAATTTTTGGTTACCGATAGTGGTATAGGAATGACTCCAGAACAAATGAGTAGCTTGTTCTCTGCATTCCAGCAAGCCGACGCCACCACAACTAGAGAGTATGGGGGATCTGGGCTGGGTCTGGCGATTACTAAGAGGTTGGTTACTATGATGGGCGGCGATATTACTGTAGAGAGTGAAGTCGACAAAGGATCTCAGTTCAGCTTTTATATTCCTTTTAAGTATAAATTCCCTGTTAATGAAAAAAAATACACGGATACATGCTGTGGTTTTAGCGTGCTATTCCTTGCTGGTTTCTCTGTCGTAAATAGTTATGTGGAAAGATTAATAAAAACTTGGGGAGGAGAAGTAAGTAAGAATAGTGATTTTGAGAGCTTAATTAAAATGTCGGAGGCTTATCCCAGTAAGCGAAATATTTTAATAATCGACTATAAAGCAGTGGATCTCTATCCAAGTGATACTTTGGCGTACTTACAAGAAAAAATAACTGATAGTAATATCAAAGTTATTTTTTTGCTTTCCCCGCATCAGTATAGAGAGTTATCACTAAAATTTAGCAAGATTAATTTTGATATGGTCTATAAGCCCGTATTGGGGCCAGCATTGCGTGAGGCTATAATTAGACTCGACTCGGATGAAGAAAGAAAAGACGCGAATAAGAAGGTAGATAAAATAAATTTTACCGGTAAGCAATTGTTGTTAGTGGAGGATAATGAGTTTAATCGATTAGTGGTGCAAGGAATGCTGGGGGGGTTAGGCGTTAGTATTGATGTTGCTGAAAATGGGAGGCAAGCAGTTGATATTATTAGAAATAATCCAAATGGTTACGATTTGATTCTCATGGATGTTCAAATGCCTGTCATGGATGGTAGAGAGGCATCAAAAATTATTAAGTCGGAACTGGGGGTTGATATTCCTATCATTGCGCTAACTGCTGGGATGATGGCGTGGGAGAAAGAGTTGTGCTATCAGGCAAGGATGAATGAAGTACTTGGAAAGCCAATTGAGTATGAAGAATTCGTTTCTGTTTTGTCAAAATATCTCGGCTCGGAAATTAATATAAAAGATATTTACGAAAATAAAGTTACATCAGGTGAAACTGTAACTTTAAATACGGAAAAGTTAGATGGCTTAATTAAGGTTAGTGGTTGTCAAGCAACAGGCTTAATAACCATGGTTAAAGATTTCTGTCGAAAGTGGCCGGCTGAGATTGAAGATGTTGGTAAAAAGATATTAAGTGAGCAATGGGACGAGGCTTATCGGATATTACATACAATGAAAGGAGTTTCAGGAACAGTGGGAGTAGAAGCCTTTAGCACCTCTGTCGCAAATCTAGAAATTGCAGTAAGAGAAAGAAGCCCAGCTTTAGTGGATGCGGGCTTATCTGCAGTGAAGGCAGAGTTGAATAAGGCTAGTAAGGAGTTAGAGGCATGGGCGGAAGGGGTATCGCTTGATACTGGTGAAGAAGGAACGTTTGAGCTCGGAGAAATAAAAATTGAAGAGTTTGTTACAATGATTAGAACAAATAATATGTCTGCGTACGATATATATTCAAATTTGAGGGCTGGACTAAAGGATAAGTTAACAAGCTCTTCTATTAGTGAACTAGACGAAGCGTTTGCTAGCCTGGATTTTGAAAGAGCGTTAACCATCATGCTTCGTTCGGGATTAATTTAGCTTTCACGGTTATGATTAATGTGTTTACGCTTTTAACGAATAGATATGTTTTGCCGGTTTGTTTTTTTGATAGATGGTTCTTGTTTATTGTTGTGAGTCGTTTTTAATTGTAGCTTTCACAATACTGATGCTGGCTATTTTTTAAAGTAAGGCTACCTTAAAAGTAGGTTTCTTTAAATCAAGGAGGGTGAGTCAAGATGCTAAGTATCTTTCAAGCAATACTTCAGGATGACGCTTGGGATAAGCCTCTTCCAGAAAATAGCTTAGCCCAATGGGTCATCGCATTCGGCGACAAAAATGTCATGGAAAATCAAGCTATTAGAAACGAAGTGAGGAAAGCCTTCCCTGAAGCGCAGATAACAGGTTGCAGTACCAGTGGCGCCATTGAAGGGAGTCTGTTGTATGACGACTGCCTTTGCTTGACCGCGGTTACTTTTGAAAATACCAGAGTTGCTACGTTTTCAGGAGAATTCGCAGCGTTCGGCGACAGTCAAGCTCTTGGAACTTATCTTGCTGATCAAGTCGATAGAGAGCGGCTCGTTCATATATTCGTACTCTCAGATGGACACGTCGTAAACGGATCAGACTTAATTCGCTCTATTTGTAAGAGAATGCCCGAAGCTGTTTTTATAACAGGGGGGCTGGCGGGGGATGGAACAAATTTTAAAGAGACGAAAGTTTGGATAAATGAGGAATATAAAGGCGGATTGGTTTCTTTAGTCTGCTTTTATGGTGAACGTTTAAAAGTCGGAAAAGGAAACTTCGGGGGCTGGAAGCCTTTTGGTCCATTTAGGCGTATTACTAAGTCTAACAAAAATATCCTATATGAAATCGATGACAAACCCGCTCTCGATATTTACAAGGAATACTTGGGAGAAAGCGTAAAGGAATTACCTGCTGCAGCGCTTCGTTTCCCAATCGGACTTAAACATTCGGTAGCAGAAGAGCTTGTAGTTCGTACCATTCTCTCCATTGACGAAGAAAATAGGAGCATGGTTTTTGCCGGAAATGTTCCTGAAGGAGCAAGTTGTCAGATAATGCATGCTAATTATGAGAACCTGATAGCCGGCGCTGGCTCTGCAACGGAGAATGCGGTTAATGATCAGAATGGTATAAATCCTCAATTGGCGATACTTGTCAGCTGCGTGGGTAGAAGACTGGTACTGGGAGTGAGAACGGAAGAAGAGCTGGAAGAAGTTCAGCAGTTAATCTCAGATGACTGCTGTATGACCGGATTCTATTCATATGGAGAGATCTCTTCTGTTATCTGTAGTGATGGTCGCTGTGGCCTTTTGAACCAGACGATGACGGTGACTCTCTTCGAAGAGGTTTAATTATGCACAAGGCGCTATTACGTCAATTAAAAAGGTGTGGTTTAACCAGCCTGGTGGATTCTTATCCGAAGCTTTTTGAAAGTATTTCTGACGCCTATGTGCAGGGTGAGGAGGAGCTAAAGTTAATAGAACACTCACTCTTTGTTGTATCGAATGAGTTGAATGATCGAAATGCAATGTTGCAGCAACAAGTCCAGGAGCTTAAACGAGCTAATAACGAAGTATCTCAAACTGGTGCTGAGTTGGCTGCGATATTTGACGCCACAGGAGAAGCAATTATTTCTTTTGACTGTGAAGGTAATTTAACGCGGCTTAATAATAGAGGAAAGGAATTCGTTAATCAGTTGGATGGTATTGACTTTAACGAAAGAGCCCTCCCCAGCCTTTGTAAGAATACATCCGATCTCGAAGATACATTTGAGAGGATCGAGCAGGACTCTTTTATTGACGTATACGGAATTGTTGAGTTTAAACGTAGACGTTTCTATGAATACTATTCATCCCCTAAAGTTGTTAACGAAAAGCTTGAGGGACGAGTATGGAGTTTTAAGGACATTACTGTACAAAAAATTAATGATGATGTCATAAGATTTCAGGCGTTACACGATTCTTTAACAGGGTTGCCAAATAGAAATTGCATGGAAATTATTTTAAAGGAGCAAATCAAATTTCATAAATTTCATTTGATGAGCATGGCTATATTATTTGTTGATTTAGTAGGCCTTAAAAGAATCAGTGATACCCAAGGCTATGAAGTAGGTGATGCCGTATTAATAGACTCTATACATAGAATCATGCTTTGTTTGCGTGACCAGGATGTGATAGCACGATTTGGGGGGGACGGCCTAATTGTTGTAATGAAAGATATACTAGATAAAGACTGGGTGAATACGATTTGTAAGAAAATAGAGAGGGAAGTTGGACAACCTGTGGAGCTGTCTAACCACTTATATTTTGTTTCTTGTCATATAGGAATTAGCCTTTATCCTGAAGATGGAGACACTGCCAATGAACTTGTACATAGGGCTGACTTGGCGAAATATCATGGATTTAATAAAGGCGTCTCTATTCAATTTTTTAGCTCAAATATTGCAGATGAAGAGCTGCAAAAAATTACTGTAGAGAGTCAACTCAGAAAGGCAATAGAAAATCTTGAGTTGGCTTTGTACTTGCAGCCTAAAGTTGATATTAAGAGTGGTGAAATAAAAGGAGCGGAGGGATTGATTAGATGGATAAAGCCAGATGGAAGCATCATATCTCCCGGCGTGTTTATCCCCATCGCAGAAAAGACTGGGATGATAAGGGATATAGGGAAGCTTGCAGTAAAAGAAGCATGTAAAATTTTAGCACATTGGAGCACCTTAGGAATTTCTGATGTGCCTATTGCCATAAACTTATCAATTGCTGACTTTAATGATAAAAAATTGGTGAGCAGTATACTGTCTGAGCTTCGAGATTCTGATGTTTCACCATCAAAATTAATACTGGAAGTGACTGAATCGCTATTTATGGCTGATAAAGATTTGGTCAAAGACGCTATGGTTCAGTTAGGGGCAGAAGGCGTTAAATTTGCCTTAGATGACTTTGGAACAGGATATTCATCATTAAGCTATTTACAAGAACTTCCATTTTCCTACTTAAAAATTGACCGGTCTTTTTTGCTTGAAGTTCATCAAGACAATAAAAAATCGGCCATAGTTCAAACTATTATAGATATTGGAAAAAACTTAGGCTTGATGTTGGTGGCGGAAGGTGTGGAAGATGTTGAAACACTCGAGTTTGTTAGAGAAAAGACGGGAAATGAAGCCTTAGTTCAAGGATTTTTGTTTTACAAGCCTATGCCTCACGATAACCTTACAGGTCTATTACTCGATAGCTCCAAAGGGAATAAAAGTATAGGTGTGTGAGCTGTATTTTTTGACTGCCAGAGTATTAATATAATATGTCAGAGGTTGATAATGTTAGACGACAGCCTTTGGAAGTTACCTTTACCTCACTTATTTGCTGAGACAGACTCGAATGGTGAATGGACAAGAAGTAATTCGTCATGGGCCGAGTATACAGGATATACGTCAGTAAAATCGCTTGGCAGACAGTGGATAGATGCAGTGCATCCAGACGATGTTTCTGCAGCTCTGGAGCTGTGGCGCTCAGGTATAGAGTCGCAGGGGCCTTTCCAATTATTTATCAGGCTTAAAAGATCTTCAGACTCAGTATACCGCCGTCATATATGTCGTGTTCTACCCGTTATTGAGGGCGAAACTTGCGTGTCTTGTTGGCTAGCTTCCTTCACCGATATACATGATTTCAGGGGGCAGGCCGGGTCACCCCTAGCTGAAGCTCTAGACGAAAAGGATTTGTTAGAAGTTTCAAATGATTATTTGATGGAGGTTTTGCAGGAATATTATACAACTGAAAAGAGACTGGAGAAGGCTACAGCGAAGCTTAACCAGATCGTCCAGGCGCAAGCCCTTTTGTCACAGGCGGAATTGGATATTGAGGCTTTTTCCTGCCTGGTAACAGAACAGGTGCTATCGATAACTCCAGCAACGGGAGCGGCGATTGAACTTATCTCTGGAAAAGATTTGACATATCAGGCAACCAGCGGCTCAGCGAAGGCATACAGAGGACTTAGCTTAAGTATAGATAACAGCTTATCTGGACTCTGCGTCGCCAAACGTAAGGTATTGGCTTCAGAAAATACTGCAGAAGATCCAAGAGTGGATTACGAAACATGTAAAAGAACAGGCGTTTGCTCAATGGTAGTTGCTCCGCTATTTGATGAAGGAAACGTAGTCGGAGTATTAAAAATTACTTCTGATAAAACTCGCGCTTTTCATGAAGATGACGCCAAAACGCTTGAAATGATGGCAGGATTAGCCGGTGCTGCTATTGGAAGACAGTTCAGGCTACGGCATAAAGAAGAGATGCTGGAACAGAAGACTCAGGCGCTACATCTATTAGAGAAAGAGGTAGCGCAGAGAAAAATAGTCGAAAGAAAACTCAAAGAGAGCGAAGCGAGAAATAGAACGATTTTAGAAAGCTCCCATGAGGCCTTTATCGCAATAGACGCCAATGGAATCATCACAGACTGGAATAAGCAGGCGACAGAAACCTTGGGCTGGACTTCTAGTCAGGCTATTGGGCAAAGATTATCAGAGCTAATCATCCCTGAACCATATAGAGAGTTGCATGAAAAGGGAATGAGGAAATTTTTAGACACTGGGGACGGTCATGTTATTGGTAATCGTTTAGAGTTGAGCGCCTTAAATAGTCAAGGCGTTGAGATTCCGGTCGAAATAACTATTACTGCCATAAGCACTAATGAAGGATGGCAGTTTTGCGCATTTCTTCACGATATTTCTGACCGTAAGAAAAATGAAGAGAAACTGCTTTATATGGCGCAATATGACAATCTGACAGAGCTTCCAAACCGCTCCTTGTTTTATGATCGCTTGAATCATGCACGCGAATTAAGTAGGCGAAATAACTCAAATTTTTCCTTAATGTATTTAGATATTGACCACTTTAAATCAATAAATGATACATATGGGCATGGCGTAGGCGACGAACTATTAAAGGCGTTTAGTCAGCGAGTGAAGTCAACGATAAGAGAGTCTGATACGCTGGCGAGGCTAGGTGGGGATGAGTTTGTGATTATCTCAGAGGATGTAGCCACTTTAGCTGATGCTGAACAAATTGCTCAAAAAATTGTATCGTCGATGAAAGCAGATTTTCAACTTAGTGAAATGGAGATCAAGGTCGGAACCAGCATAGGCGTTATACATTCCCCCAGTTCTGATGCTTCGCTTGACGCTATTGTTCGAATGGCGGACGAAGCATTGTATCTAGCAAAAGCCGCTGGGCGTAATACATACGCTGTCTATCAAAACGATAACTCATCAACTCTATTAACTGGAAGGCAGTGAATTTGTGAAGCATGGATCTTGTTATGCGCATGGCTTTGTAAGTTTGGAAGTAGTGACGCTTGATTATGGGGGCTATTGACGACGCCACCTTCGGATGCCTCCTCGCTATCGGACTTTTCATGATCTATGCCTATACATTGCTCAAGGGGGGATGCTCGCCAGTAGCGATTTGCCTTTGATTACTGCTTGGTGAACTTGATCGAAACCTGTGCTACTTTTTAAAGATAGCAACTCATTTCTGAATGGCTGAATAGGCTTTATATGCACCTAAAAGGTAACTCGGAGGTATTAATTCTTGTCATTGACGATTCGGCCGATGTGATAAAGCACCTCCACTCTATTCTGAAAGATGACGCCAGGATCATATTTGCAACCAACGGTCTCGATGGGTTAAATATTGCCAAAAAGCGCCAGCCTCATCTAATAATGCTAGATATTAATATGCCGGAGATGAACGGCTATGAGGTTTGTCGTGCTCTAAAGGCTGATCCACAGACAGAGTTAATTCCTGTTGTTTTTGTAACGGCTCATTTGAGTATTAGTCATGAGATAGAGGCCATAGAGGCAGGCGCTGTCGATTATATAACTAAGCCTATTAACGGAAGGTTGGCGAAAGCTAGGATAAACGCTCACCTAACAGCTAGGCTGCATGCTGAGATGTTACGTGTGCTTGCGGTCTCTGATGGCTTGACTGGTGCATTTAACAGAAGGTTTTTTGACGAGACTTTGGCTGGCGAGGTGCGACGGCATCAAAGAAGTAACCACCCATTGGCGCTTATCTTGCTGGACGTAGATTACTTCAAGCCCTATAACGACTGTTACGGCCACTTGAAAGGAGATGAGTGTTTGGTTGCTATCGTTAACGAAATGTTACTTGCGTTTCAGAGAGCGGGCGAAGTAGTGGCCAGATATGGAGGGGAAGAGTTTGCGGTAATATTGCCGAATACTAATGTTGAAGAGGCTAAGAAGTGTGGAGAAAATATTCGGAGTAAGATTGCAAATTTAAACATACCTCATATCAATTCTGAGGTTGCGAACTGCGTAACTGTTAGCGTGGGAGTTGCTGTTAAAGAGTCCACGCTTACAATATGCGGCCCAGATTTAATCAAAAAGTCAGACTTGGCTCTATATCAAGCAAAGAAAAACGGCCGCAACCAAGTAATGGTGATAGAGTTATAGAGAGGTTGCAGATGATGAATGAAAGTTTAAATAGTCATGATGATTGTATTGATCTGCCATCATTCAACCCCAAAAGCCTTTCGCAACTTATCTCTGTTGCGCCAAGTCGCGCTAATAGTGTTTACATATTAGTGGAGGATTTTATCAAGAGGTGGCCAAATAGAGTGCGGGTTGCTCATGATATGGCCAAAACAGGATCATTAGAGCATGCTATTCGGGAATTGCACACTTTGCGAGGGAGCTGCGGTGCGGTAGGTGGAGAAAGGTTGGGACAGATAACCCTTACAGTTGAGCGTGCTCTTGCTGAAAATGGCAGCAATAACTTAGATTCACTATTTAATGAGATTCACCAAGAGCTCAGCACTTTAACTGTTGAGGCTGAGTCTTGGTTAAGTCACCAGAAAGGCTGGAGCCATCTTGAAAATGAGGTCGATTTGCCTCCAGAATTTGAAGATCGTCTTCTCAAACTCTTTAATGATAATGATATGGAAGCTTACGATTTATTTCAAAGGACGAGAGATATATTTGAGAAAAGACTGTCGGATAAAAATATGACAGACTTGGATGAGGCTGTTAGTAACTTGAATTTTCGTAAAGCCGTTGAAATTTTAAATGATTCATTTTAAAAATTGTGATTGATTAAGTAAATGATTTGCTTATTGTTCTGATGTAAGTTTAATTCTGATTTTTAATGAATGTAGATGGTTTTCTAATAATCGATGAGATGCTTTTTTAACTTCGAAGTGATTTATGACTTTTTAATGGAGTTGACTAAGGTTTTGTCACTGATGCTCAGGGCTTCGATCACAGTGTTATTTTTCCTCGCCGCCCATTTCAATTCTGATATGATCTCATAATCTAGTGAGCCTCTGGCTTCTTCGATATCAATAACTTCTTTTAATAAGCTTTCTGTATGCTCAATGCTGCCCATGAATTGGTCGATATGCGCGGTTTCAGAAGCAGGTTTGATAATCTTTTTTGATAAAATATTTTCAATGGTTTTTCCAAGCTTTAGAAGTGGGTTTGTATATTGATTTATTTGTGATGGGTTAAATTTTGCGTAAAGTGAGAAGTGCGGATAAGAAATGGCGAACCAATCATTGCAGTAAAAAATGCTTTTTTCGCTATTATGTATTTCTTGAATTAAGAGTTTGTTGTTAAAGGTTACGAATAAACTCTTTGAGCTAATATATTCTTCGCCTTGAATGCTCACCTTGAATATGTAGTCAAAGTCATAATGGGAAAGAGTTCTCTGTATGGCGGAAAGGATAGAGGTGATGTCATTAGTTTCATAACACTCTGTAGTGGTCTAATAGTCCCGGACACATTAATAAGAGACAATCCCCGTCAACGATTAAGGTGTCAGCATGAGTCAGAAAAAGTCGTATAAGCAGTATACAAGAGAGTTTAAAGAAGAGGCCGTTTCCTTGGTGCGCGACCAAGGTTATTCCGTCCCAGAAGCGGCTAAATCCCTCGGCATTAGCGCCAATATGCTCTACAAGTGGAAGGAAAAGATTGAAGCTCAGCTTGAAAATCAGGTTCTGGCTGAAGACGAGCGCGCCGAGTTAAAACGGCTTTGCAAAGAAAACAAAGAGCTGCGCATGGAAAAGGAAACTCTAAAAAATGTATGGTCTGCTACAATTTTACAAGCTCCAACCGATATGAAGAATACGTTTGCGTCAATGTATCCGGCCTGCTCTTGAGCAACGTGCTTGCTCTGGCCTTGGTGGGTGGGTTATTGAAGAGGCTCGTTAACCTTTAAAGGCACCTCTTACAAAAAAGGTAATCAGGGATGAAAATAGAGAAGATAAAGCTACAGAATTTTCGTTGTTTCGGGCATGAGGCGGTCGAGCTCAATTTCGAGGAAGAGCTGACGACACTTGTCGGCGGAAACGGCTCTGGAAAGACGGCAGTGCTGCAAGCTGTGTCCCGGTTGTTTGGTACATCATCAGCACAGCGATCGGTACAGCGTCGTGATTTTCACATACCTATTGACCGGCAGGAGCTGCAGTCTGGCGACAGTCTGTTTGTCGAAGCGATACTTGCCTTCCCTGAACTGGAAGAGCAAGACGCTTCTCCTCTTGATGCCGTTCCGGAGTTCTTTAATCAGATGGCGGCTTCCGGTGAGGGAGAGCCCCTTAAGGCCCGGATACGACTACAAGCAACATGGACGGATGACGGTACGCCGGAAGGAGCAATCGAGGAGGATATACGCTGGATAAGAGCCCAGGATGATAATTTTGAATGGAATGACTGTTCCAGGGTTCAGGCTGTAGAGCGCTCTTCAATCCAGTTTATTTACTTACCGGCAAATCGTGATGCGACGACGCAGGTGACCGCACTTCTAAAGGGGCGTTTATGGCAGGCTGCCAAATGGTCGACAGCATTTAGGGATGCAAGCTCTAATAATGCCGGTCAGATCCAGAGCAGTTTTGAGGAGGAAGAGCCGTTAAGGGTCTTGCTGGGGCGTCTTTCAAGACGGTGGCAACAGGTCCATGAAGCCGATACAGACAGTCAGCCGCGTTTAAGGCTTATCGAAAACCGTTTTGAGGAGCTTGTTCGTAAAGCTGAATTTACGTTTACGCCTGATGAAGAAGGTCAGGAGCGCGGTTTGTCCGAGCTGAGTGACGGTCAGCGCTCTCTGTTCCATATTGCACTTACAGCGGCAACGCTCGAAACCGAGCGGGAAGCTTTTTCTTTGCCTGCTGATGCCAGCTCATTTGAACAGGATAAGTTACGCCGTGTTCACCTAACAATCCTTGCCATCGAAGAGCCTGAAAATAGCCTTTCACCGTTCTTTTTGTCTCGTATTATCAGGCAAGCGAGGGAGATAGGCGCACTACCTTCCGCACAGGTTCTGCTATCTAGCCATTCACCGGCGATTCTGAGCCGAATAGAGCCGAATGAAGTGAGATATCATCGTATGGATCGAGGCACCCGATGCTCCTCGATTCGCGAGCTCACCTTACCGGAGGATGGTACTGAGGCAAGTGTATATGTCAGGCTGGCCGTAAAGGCATATCCCGAACTTTATTTTGCGCGATTTGTAATCCTAGGTGAGGGAGACTCAGAGCGAGTAGTTATTCCAAAAATTGCGGAGGAAATGGGGGTTCCCCTTGATCCATCATTCGTTCCCGTCGTTCCGCTCGGTGGGCGATTCGTAGCGCATTTCTGGCGGCTGCTGAATGATCTTGAGATTCCACATGCCACATTGCTCGATCTTGATCTGGGGCGCAGGCATGGTGGGGCGAACGCCATGAGGAGTTGTCTTCAGAATCTGGCTGATATTGGGAGCGATTGGGGGAGCAGAGGTAGTGCAAATGCTGCTCAGCTTACCGACCAACAGCTTTATAAAGAAGGTCCGCAAGGTCAATGGCTTCAAGCTTTCAATGAGCAGGGAGTTTTCTTTTCCGCTCCCATTGATCTCGATTTTGCCATGTTGCTTGCCTTTCCAGCCGCTTATCAGGTTGCCAATTCAGGTGGCAATGGGCCCAAGGGTAGTGCTGACGCTATTCAGGCCAAAAAGGTCAGCACGCTGAAAACAGGTGGTAATCCTGACCTGTATACCGCGCATTTTGATGATGCTTTTAAATGGTATCCGTATCTGTTCCTGAGCCGCAGTAAGCCGGAAACTCATCTGGCGGCGTTTTCCCGTATCGCGGAAGGCAATGTTGCTACGTCCGCTCCTGCTGAGCTGAAGGCTCTCATTGAATACGTTACGCATAAACTCAATCTGTCAGGAGAGGATGAATGACCCGCGTAAGCAGACACGACTGGGTACCTCAGGGTGTCGATCTGCTGGAAGACAGAGCGTGGGAGGCTTTACGTGAAACCGATAGCAGCATCCTTGTGACCGCTGGTGCCGGTGCCGGAAAAACTGAGTTTCTGGCACAGAAGGCGACTTATCTTTTGCAGACAGGTATTTGTCCGGCACCCAAACGTATTCTGGCTATCAGCTTTAAAAAAGATGCCGCCCGAAACCTCGCCGAAAGGGTTGCAAAGCGTTGCCCGAGGGATCAGGCACGGCGCTTTGATTCAATGACTTTCGATGCCTTTACCAAAGGACTTCTGGACCGGTTCCGTCCTGCCATACCGGAGCCGTTCAATGCTCCTAGCACTTATCAGATTGTTACGCCGAAGCGTGGAGATTACGAGAGTTTTCTTCAACGCCATGAGTATTATGGTTTGAATGCGAAGTGGTTTGAGGATGTGCTTGCAATAACAGATCTGCCTGTTGATACATCAGATGGTTCTACGTCCAGCCATGCTTTTGCTGATTACTGGCATGAACAACTTTTCGGGGGCGAGGAGATATCTCTATCCTTCCCGATGATAAACAGGCTTGTAAAACTGTTGCTTCAGGAAAATGCATATATCCGCCGGGCCTTACAGGCAACATATCCCATCGTCTTTCTTGATGAATACCAGGATACCACCTATGCCCAGTACGACATGCTGCAAACGGCATTCGATGGTAACGATGCTGTCTTTACGGCGGTTGGTGATGATAAACAGCGTATCATGGGATGGGCGGGAGCCATGGATGATGCGTTCGATCAGTTTGAAAACGACTTTGGTGCCAAGCGCATCACATTGCTTTCGAACTGGCGCTCGCATGTGGATCTGGTTCGTATTCAGCACGAGATTGCCCGTCGGATAGACGACAATGTGGAAGAAGTGCAGGCACAAGGGACCCGTGAAATCGAAGGTGAGGTTTCTGCTATCTGGCAATTCCGGAGCGCAGATGACGAGAACAATTATCTGGCTGAATGGGTGAGCCGTGAGGTTCAGTCAGGGCGTGTTGCGCCACATGATGTAGCGATTCTGATCAGGATGTGGGCGGATCAGGTAGAGGGTGAGATAACCCCGGCTTTTGGTGAACGAGGTCTCAGGATCAGAAATGCGGCTCGATCAGTCGGTGAAATTCAGATACAGGACCTGCTTGGTGAAGAGCTGACCGGTATATTCGTTCCTTTGCTCCGCTTGGGAGCGACGGACCGAAGCCCGGAAAACTGGGAGCAGGCTCAGCAGAACTATCTGTTTCTGGAGGCTGCCGATCCGGATAACGATCTCACGCAGGAGCGGTTGCTGGTCAAGCTTGAAGCATTTGTCCGCCAATTAAGGGCAGAGCTAGCACGTCGTCAGCCTGATCCAGATTCGGCGAAAGTGATTTCAGAGATGCTCCTAGAATTTGTCGGTCCCCAGGCGCTGCGGCAATCCTTTCCCGCTTATCAGCGTGAAAGGGATTTTGAGAGGGTGTGGAGTGGATTTGTCACACTCCTGAAAGAGTGCGCAGAACATAGCAGTAGCTGGACGGAAGCACTGGATGAGTTTGAGGGCATTGGTCAAGTCGCTTTGATGACCGTCCATAAAAGCAAAGGTCTTGAGTTCCATACCATGATATTTTACGGACTCGATAATCAGACTTGGTGGAGTCTTACGCCGCAACGGGGTGAAGAGCTAAATACCTTTTTTGTTGCCTTTACCAGAGCAAAGCAGCGTGCGTTTTTCTCCCAGTGCGTTGAGCGAGGGCATGCTATTGGCTGGATACAGCAATTATTGGCCCCGGCTGGAGTTGAAACCATAGATGGTACGACTATATTGGGTACTACGTGAGCATGGTTAAGGTAATGCTCTCCAAGTCCATCCAATAGAAGTTTCATGTCTCCTTGGGCCGTTGTTTTCTTCCAATTCGGGCAGAGAGTATCGGCTCAAGCCTGACGTGGTATATTTATTGTAGCCGCTAAAATTCATCTTCAGTTCCAACGCGCTTCATAGTAGGAACTCATTTCGAACCGATTTAGACACAGCTTGGCACGTCATAGGGTGCTGCTTAGCGTTCAGAATCGGACCAGCCGATAATGAAATTCACATCTACTGTGGCTCTTGCTGTACCCGTGTAGTAGGAAAGCATATGCCCTCCAATCAACACATAGGGAGCAGGGTTTACGGGCTTTTGGCCGAAAACCTATGGGTACAAGAGGGCGGGAAAGTTGAAAACCGTAGGTTCCGAGTCGGACTGATAATTGAACTTCTGGCTGTTAAATGAAGTGTATTCGTCATACATCGCCCTCTTTCTTTCTCTATATCTCTTCCGGAACCAAAGGTCATCAATGATGATGGGCTTGGCTGCAATCTAGTTTGTATGCGCATGCGCCACATTTAGCGCGGTTTGGCTTCGCTGGCATTTTCATTCCAGCTTTTGCTTGCCGAGCTATTTCTATAAAGATTCCAACTTCGTTGTAGAGCTCTTTATCACTGGCGGGCAGGTCGATATACCTCTCAGTTGCATCAGTACGCACTAATACTTGAGTCACCCTGTAACCCGCGCCTCTAGCAGCTAGAGCTGCTACCTTTGCCTGGACGATATCGCTTTCGTAGATGACTCCGCGTCGGGATTTGTACTCAACTGCGAGGAATCCGCGGGCAATTCTGTAGATAAGATCAGGCTTTCCAAAGACACCAAAAGACCTGTTAAAGAATGGCTTAGTTTGTCGACCTCTATCAATCCATACTAATTTACCATCGATGCCGAGCGGATCCTCATTCTTGAGTCTGTAAGCAACCCTACAAACTATCACGATAAGCGCGCTAACAATTAATAGGAGTATTATCTCAAACATGGCGACTCCGTTAACTAATCGTGTTCAGTATGCGGTCAACGATTAGCTTCAACACTTTGCTGACGATGGGGTGTGGCCTTGAGATTCGAACAAGAGCTGGCGATAGGGTGTAGTAGATAGAAATGAGCCTTCTTCCATACCAGGTTTTTGATAGCTTGAGATCTCTATATTGCCGTAGAGCCTCAGTTCGGGGGTCATCAATTCCGTAAAGATGAGTTGCGACAAAACAGCGTTTGTCCTCCGCTTTCTTACTGAACTCTTCATGCTTGGCTTCACCTGCCATCTGGCGGGCAACCGCAGAAGTTGTGGGAGTTGAGCCCTTCGCTTCCAGTTCCAAGTAGTGAGGGCAAAAAGCAGCCCTTCCAACTCTACTTGCAGAAACCATCTCATTACTTCGCTTACTCTCAGGCATCGTGAAAATCTTTCTTTCATTTAGGGGATTTAAAAATAGAGAAGTGCTGACTTATGACAATGAACATAATTTTTCAGCCAAGTCTATAATTTGTTAACCTGACCCGGTTGCTTCAAGCAATGACTAAGGTCATGGGGAAGAAGTCTTACTATTTACTTGGCAATAACCCATTCTAAGTATTATGGTGCCAACAGGTTTGCCACACTACAGCTAAGCCAGAGGGCACGGGGCGATCATCGAAGTTCCGATATATTTGCCTTGTGTTTATGAATATTGCTGCCATGATAGGAACTCCCCAAGCGTTTCTTTTAAGCTTTTACCTATTAATTCTCATTCCGAGCCCTTATAGGCAGATGTCACTTTAAGGGTGTACATTTTTGTCATTGGCGGTTATTGCTGAGACAAGTTGATAGGATCAGAGTCCTAAGTGTGATATTGCTGCTTTTATTCCTATTTAGTCTCGTAAGAGATATCTCACAACAAAATGCGCCACTAGCTCATTAACGAGCTGAAAATAACTTCGTACACTTCTATCCTTTGCATCATTGCCGATAAAGACGGTAGTTATTTTTGGGGCTTTGTTATGGAAAAGCAGCGCAGGAAGTTGTTGGAAGTGATCGAAATCCTTCGCGTCTCTGAACACATCTCTCCGTTTGGGGCCGACTGGCTGGTGGATGTGGTCTCTGAAGTCGAAGGAGAGCCTCTCCCTGCGGTTGCTCAAGAAACGCCTGACTCCTATGAGTTTGAGAGCATTGAGCTGCCGCCTGTGTTGTCGAAGAAGCCTGTCTTGGCGTAACTGCACCCTGCTGCAGGCAAAGACCTGATCATCCAAACGGACTATTCTGGCAAGGCATATTGCTGATTGCGCCATTTCAATAACCGCTTAAAATGCCAAGCTATCCGATTATTGTGGATTGTCCCTGATTTAAGGAATAACGCTCGTGGAATCCCCTTTAAAGAATCCCTTCTTCAGTGGCGGCGCAGCGCCTGTGATTGGCCATTTGGTTCAGCTGACTGATGGCCGCGCGGTCGTTGATTACCCCGGTAATACGTCAGGTCCGGTCGCTGCAAAAACGATAATCACTTTATCTCCAACGATGGCGGTGGCTGGTCAAAAGTTGCTGCTTCTTTTTGAGGGAAATGATTACTCGCGGCCAATCGTCGTTGGCGTTGTAAACGAACGACTCGTCTCCGATGAGGAACATTCCTTTTCTTCCGACCGTCCCGGTCATGCTGTGGTTGATGGGAAGAAAGTCCGTTTTGACGCCCAGGAAGAGATTTATCTTGTGTGCGGGCAGAGCAGCATCTTATTGCGTGCAGACGGAAAAGTAGTGATTAAAGGAAAAAATATCCTGAGTCGCGCTTCCGGCGCTAACAAGATCAAAGGCTCAAGCATTCTTTGTAACTAATCCTCATCTAGGGAACTCATCATGGGCGTTACTGTTGGCGTTAATAATCGGTCTGTTGTGCATAAGGGCAGTGGGGGAATGACGCCGTGCTTTCCCGATGTTTGCAAAACACCGACCGGCGCGGGACCGATTCCTATTCCATATCCCAATGTGGCGAAGTCAACGGATAGCGCCAAGTGCGCAAAGACCGTTAAATGCGACGGCAATCCAGTGTGTGTGAAAGATTCGAATTTTTCCCAAAGCGTTGGCGACAACCCTGGCACCGCTGGCGGCGGGATCATTTCAGGAACACTGACGTCCAAAGCCGAATTTGTCAGTTACAGCCCCAACGTGAAGGTGGAAGGTAAGAATGTGCCTCGCGCTTTTGACTTGATGCTGCATAACAGCAAGAACACGCCGCCTTTTCCGGTCATTCAAAAGATGATCATCGCACTGCCGATCAAAACGGATATCGATTGCATTATTTGCGGTAAACCACTGTAAGGCTTGGGTTGGCGCATCATCAGGAAGCAGACGTAAATGGCGCAGCCAAACATCGTAAATCACACCCCATTTGTCGTAGAGCCCTTGTTTTTCTACGATGAGCGGAATGTCCCCATTGTCACCGTCGCAGTCAAAGCGAGCTGTGAGATTGTCGGAACGCATCACTTACGCTTCAGCGAGCAACAGGCTCCTCTGTGTTTAGCGGGTGAGTACTGGGGCGCCCCCGAAACGGCGAGCTATAAGTATGAGCCCGAAGCCGTCCCTCTAAAGTTGACCACGGATGTGGTGCTGGTCGGTCATGCCGTCCCTGAAAAAGAAGGCGATTCTGCGGTAAAAGTCGGCGTTAAAGTCGGCCCTGTCAGTAAGATCGTGCAGGTGTTCGGCGACCGTCATTGGGACAAGGTGGGGGATACATTTCAACCCACGCCGCCTCAACCAATTGAACGCATTCCCTTGAACTATGAACACGCCTTCGGTGGGCGCGATCCACGTGTTCCCGAGGGTGAGTCACAGTATATGAGCACCTCTAACCCGGTCGGAAAAGGCTATATGACGCCCGGGCAAGACTGTCTGGTGGGAATGCCGCTACCTAATCTGGAAGACCCCAGGCACTTGATTCAATCCTGGCGGGATCAGCCTTCTCCAGCGGGGGTTGGTTTCATTAGTCCGCATTGGCTTCCGCGTACGCCATTGGCGGGAACCTACGACGAAGAATGGCAGAGAACCAGGGCGCCGCTTTATCCATTGGACTTTGATCGCCGTTTCTTCAACGCGGGCTCACCGGGGCTCGTGACAGCGGAATACCTGAGTGGCGGCGAAGACGTCGTCGTGATCAACGCATCGGAGCGGGGCGCTTTACGGTTTGCGTTGCCGGGATTGGCGGCGCCCCGCTGCAAGTTGTCCTTCCATGACGCCAATCATGTGGAAATGGAATGCCGGCTCGACACCCTGATTATTAATACTGACGAGCACCAAGTGTATTTGATCTGGCGCGCTTACGCCGTTGTCCCCGAGGGGCATCAGCATGTCGCCGGAGTGAGCCTATGGTTGCCCAGGGTTGACGTCCTGGCCGGACAACGGCTCTCAAAAGGGGAAGGCTGAAAACTATGAGTCTGACGAAAGCTGATTTTCATCGAGAGTTGTTCCTGGAGCATCTGGAAGAGGCGTCCTTTTTGTACTCGTCTCGTTTGGCGTGGCGAGATGATCGGGAGCTGTCCTGGGTGGACACCCTTGACCTGGAAAGCCGGCTGGATGCGCATATTGAAGCGTTAATCGATGGCGAAGAGGAAGCGAAGACGCTCTGTCTGAGTCGCATAAAAGGAGCCGATGTAGGCGAGCTATATGCGTTAACCAGCTACCTGTGCAAACTCCAGGATGGAGCGGCGTTGACAGGGTTATGGCGCACGTTGATCGATATCCTGGATTATCCTCCAGAAGAGGAGGAGGACGAAGCGGACCAGGACGCTATCGACAAGATTATATCCGTCGCGGAAGCGCTGCGAGTTTATTACCCGATGGCATGGCGTCAACGCGCCGCCGCCTTGCTGGAGTCTGAGCACCAAAAGTTATTCCCCATCGTGGCGCCCGCCATCGCGCAAGCGGGAGGCATCTCGCGCCAGGGCGCGGAGAACTTACTGTCGACGTCCGGTCCGGAGCTATTGCCTCGCGCAATCCGAATTGTCGCCGATAACGGCGATGCGGGACATGTAGCGCTTTTACACCCTTATCTACAGCACGAAAACGACGAGGTTGTAGAGGCGGCTGGAATTGCGTTACTGCGATTAGGGCAGCGGCAGGTAGTGACTTCCGTTAATGGCAAAACTGCTGCGTTAGCTATTCCTATTGCCCTGGCGGGAGTGAGGAAACAGACTGCCCAGTTACAGCAACTCGTTCGTGATGGTCAGGTCTCATCCACTATCTTGATCGCATTAGGACTGGCGGGCGATTTAACCTCCGTAAACCTCTTGTTACGGGAGCTGGGCGATAAACCCTTTGCGCCGGATGCGGCGCTGGCATTGGAGTTGATGCTAGGGGCGGCCCTTTATCAGGAAACGTTTGTGCCTGAACAGTTCGCGAAAGAAGACTTATTTGAACACGAGCTTGAGGCTTTTCAAGAAGGTAAGTCGCCACAACACCCAGAGGGACGGGAGTTCGGCGTCACTGTCGATCAGCTGTGTCAGGAACCGGCTCAGTGGCGCGAATGGCTGGTACAGAATGAAAGCCGGTTTGATCCGTCTTTGCGATATCGAGGGGGACAACCATATAGCGCACAAGCCGTTTGGAGCGGGCTCTGCCATCGCCGAACGCCCCCTCAGGTACGACAGTGGTTGATGGATGAGCTTGGCATTCAGTTTGGTTTGCGTCATAAGCTCAATATCAATGACCCCGTGTTACGGCAATCGAAACAGCTACGCGATCTATCCGGGTGGGTGAGAGAGCAATCAGTCGCCCCCACATGGGCGTGAATATTTAACGAACAGGAAGCCTGCAATGTCATCAAACTACCTTCCCATCGCGATAAAAAATACGGGAATGTCGCTGGAAGATATCGTTCCGCATCTCCCCAAGGAAGAGCCCAAGCTGCAGTACTATACATACACGTGCACGCTATTTCGTCGCCTGGCGGCGGGAGAGCTGCTGATTACCGATAATCCCAAGCCCTTCTACAAGCAACTCTGCCATAGCGCAAACGCTTTTATCTACTTCCTGGAGAGGGCTCCTGAAGAGGAGCAAGCCGTTTCCTTAGCCTTGCCCTTTTTCGATGCGATCGCTTGTGGATATGAAGAAGGCGCCCGACGGATTGCGGAATTGAGTACGAACAAGCTCAATCCACGGAAGGAGTACGAGGAAGAGTTTCTCTACACTCGCATTCTGATGGAGCACTTCTACCTGCAGACTGATCCGAAAAAGATTGAAGAGAGGCTGGAGGAGTTTTCTGGATATAGCGACGATAATTACGACCCTCATTATGCGCTATGTCAGGCGTTGCTGGATAAAGATCAGGTTGCCTTTGACGAGGCATTGAAGGAGTGCATTCAAAAGCGGCTGGACGATATAGAGAAGATTGACGCCGACAGCATGGACCCCCATGTATCCGCCGAGGCCGCGACAACGGCCCATGTCTCCACCGAAGTGCTGGCGTGGCTCATCCTGGCTGAGCGGCAGGGACTGACGACTTCGGAAGAAGTGAGCTTGGCTCCGTCCACCGCCAGACTCCTTCGCTTGGCGGAGTTGCCTCAAAGAGAGGAATGGAAAGTGGTCGCCCGTTACCGGTCGCTGACCTGATAAAGCGGTACTGAGAAGGTGTCAATGAGTCAGAATCACGATCAGCTTGCTCCACTCTGGGTCACAGGCCTGGGGATGATGTCCTGCGTGGGCTATGGCGTAAAGAACAGTTGCGCCTCCGTGCGCTGCGGAATTTCCAGGTTTGGTTCCGTGCCTGGTATTACCACCTATGATCCAGATGAGATGAGTGCGCCTATTCCGGGGGCGCCGGCGCATACCCTAACGCAGGGATATGTCCAAAACGCGGCATGGTTGAGGTTGGCGCGCATCGCGATGAAAGACTTGATCGCCTATGCAAAGCTGCCAACCCGGGACCATGCATTTTGGCGACAAACGGCGCTTATCTGGATTCTGCCCGAAATAACTTACGAGAGATTTAATTGGCCCGAGGATCAGGTAGACAACCTCTTGCGGGAATACTGCCTGAAGCCGCTCTGCGAAAGCCTGGACTTGCCTCTGTCTACGCCCGCGCAAGGGTTTGTTCGTATTGGCCATGCGGGGGCGGCGCATGCAATGAGGATTATTCAGCGTTCTCTGGAAGCCAGCCCTTATGAACGCGCCATTCTGTTGGGCGTTGACTCTTACCTGGACTATCTGTGTGTGACGCAGCTGGATGAAGAGGCGCGTTTGCTGACGGCGGAAAATGCGGCCGGCATGATCCCAGGAGAAGCGGCAGCCTGCGTATTGGTCGAAACCAGTCGAAGCGTTCAAACGCGCACAAGTTCGCCTGAATCAAAAATCATGGGCGCGTCATTTAAACCGTTCCCCGATAAGTTGGAGGCTGAAAGTGAACAGGCGGACGAATCAGAAGAAGTGGTGACGCCAGCGGTCTGGCGTATGACCAAAGCCGGTGAAATGGGAATGCTGTTGGCGGAGGCGGTCACGGAAGCCATTGCTTCCGCTGGCGTCTCGTCCTTCCATGGCGATGTCGTTATCGACGTTAACGGGGAAAATTGGCGCTCTATGGCTTGGGGAACGGCAAAGTCGCGGCTGGCGGGTCCTTCCGGGATAAATTGGGAGGCCAGTAACGAAATCGTCCCTATGAGTAGTTGGGGGGATATTGGCGCTGCGACCGGGGTGGCGGGACTTTGCATCGCTTCAAGAAGCTATGCGCGTCAGTACGCGTCTGGTCCTTATACGTTGATATGCTCGATATCTGAAAACGGGGATGTGGGCGCCATGGTGGTGAGTAAGAGCCGTTGACTGTAACAATCTGGTCGAGGAGAAAGAATTATGGCGAAAAAGAAAAAAGATGAACCAGAAGGGCATTTTGGAGATGCCTTGCTTGATGATCTTCACGAACGTTTGCAAGGCACTACGGAAAACGGAGCCTGTCTGGTTTTCCATGGCTCGGCCACTTTCATTGAATTCAGGAATAAATTTACCTGCAATTATCGTTATCAGGGATATGAGCAAGCGAAAAGCCATACCGCCATCAAGAACACCTTGCATGGTTACATGACCGGGATTGAACATGAGCGCAGCAAAGCCATAAAAGACCGGGGACATATTGTCACCTCCGCGTATGAGACAGATAGCGGAGGAATGAAGCCAGGCGCTTATTGCATAGACTTGAACTTCCCCAATAAAGGGGATTGGGATGTTGGCGGCCCTGACAGAGATATCACCCGCCTGAAGTATAATGGTCGATCTACCACAACGATCAAGAAAGGCCATAACTTCACCAGGGAAACTTGGCCCTATTGGAACAACGCTCACCACCTGATATCCAAAGGCACCTTCAAGAACATGATCCTTAATGAAGGGCCTAAGATAAGTAATATCATCCAGAAAGCGCTACTGACGGCGAAATACAATATCCACCACAAGAAGAATGTGCTGCTGATGCCTCAGGATAAAGAGGTGGCTCAGATACTAGGGTTGCCAAGGCATTTGGTTCTCAAAGAGGAAGACCAGCAAGAGGTCAGTAAACAGTGTACTTCGCATCCCATCTATGACCGCTTGGTGAGAGAAACTAAGAAAGGCTTAAGAGATATTTTGGGTGAATACAGGAAGATTTGTGATCCGGTCAAGGATTATCCAGACGGACATCCCATTCCCGACGTGAACTTGGATAAGTCGAAACTTGAAAAGCTGTCTGAGAAGCTGTTAAGACTTATTTTAGGCATGTCTCCGGGCGCGCCGCTGGATCAGCAAGCCCACAGAAGGATGTCAGGCTCTTGATCTTTACCATTTTTGAGGAAAGTTATTTTGGATTACTACTTTGTTGATGAATATGAACGCTTGGACAGGGACTATTGCTTTATCGATTTTCCGCCGAAGGAAATACACCTCCAATCTTGGAGGTTGATGGAAGGCGCTCCAATCTCGGAAGTCTACCCAGAGGATATCGGCGTCACGATGAGCAATGAGTATCCAGGCCGCGTCCTGACTGACTTTATTGCAAATGTCGAGCTGTGTTTAATTGTTAGTAAAGCCGTGAAAAAAACCATGGAAAAGGTCAACCAGGGCCCGATTGAGTTTTTGCCGCTCTGGATCTACAACCATAAATCACGTTTGGAGTCCAAAGACTACTTTTACGTCAATCCGTTGGGGGCATACGATGTGCTAGACCTTAACAAGTCGGGTGTGGACTATTACGAAGACTCAGAAAAGGTAGTAAGCGTTGATTGGTATGTGCTGAGCCGCAAAAAACTTAACCAGCCAAATTTGCCGGATATTTTCCGGATAAAGGAATGGCCCAAAGCCTATGTCATCAGCCAGAGAATGCTAGAGGCTCTACAGGCCATGAATCCTGCCCCTGTGAATCTGGTGGTAGAGAAAATAGAGATACATGAGGATGTTGAGTGACGGCAAGAGCTGGCCAGGAACTGAATATTAGCCATGCTGGTCTGAAAAAGAATAGAAGGATATTTTTTAGCCACCCTCTTTGAGGGTGGTCTAATCTGTAGAAGTTCAGACCTAATCTGATCCTATTCCTCAATTCCTTCCTCTGTTATGGAAACCATGTACGTTACGCAAAACGGGTCAGCGCATGCAATAGTCGGATATTGACATAAATACAGGCACCCTCATGAAGGATAGGTTGATTGCAAAACAATTGCCGCCTAACAATGTGTGTAAGGGAGTGTTGCATACTTCTCGATATCTGAAAGGCTAACAGATTCTTGATCAACGGCTCGGCTCTCGCACAAATCAAGCATTTGCTGCACTTCCTTGTCTGAGCATTGCCAAATATTTTGGTTTGGTTTAGCGACCAGCTGGTTATAGGCATGGTGGTTGTCAGTATTCTCTATCATGGCTCGCATGGGATGGTAGAGCCCGCTAAGCTTGAGCTGGGAGATCTTAGATCTTAGTCGCCAGTAGATCTGAAAACCCTCGCGGTCAAAGTCGCCCCAAAAAAAGATATCAGAATGCTGAAGCAAACGCTCAATCGATGGCGGAGTTCCCTGACGCACAAGAGCTGTTAGCCGATTATTCTCCTCTATAAGACTTGCGAGTTGTCTGCCGTACTCATTGCCGGAACGAGAAAGCCCGTAGCCAAATGTTGCGACCCAGGCAATTTTGCCTCCCATGCAGGTCTGTAGCGCTGCCTCCATGGCCTGTGGATTTTCCACCAACACCACACACTCTGGCGCGCTGGGGCCTGCAGTGATGATATAGGAAGGTGAGCCGATAAGCAGATCAATGTTAATACCAAACTTGCGAAGTATGGGAGATGGAAGCGCATCGAGCAGCTTTGAGCTGCCAAGAAGATACTTGGCGCTTACCAAATACCGAGATTGCCCTTTTAGTTGCGGGAGGTCCTCTCGTAAGGCCAAAAGGCCTCTCAAAAGGCGCTTCATATCGTCTCCAGCCCACCCTTCCAGATTATCGCTCAGTGTAATCAACATTTCTTGAGCTGAAGGATCGATTCCCATGTCATGCATGAGGTCAATCCAAATCTCTTCACATGGTGAACGCACTTGTTGAATTGAAAGCGCAACGCGCCCTATGGGTTCACCTCGATGCCAATCTCTACAAGTCACTTCTCCGGTATCGCGTAACATCCTGAGGCCGTTGATAACCTCATTCCGATGAAGCCCTGTTTTGCTGCACAGGCGCTCGACCAGGCGATCACCTTGAACGGATGTCTTTTTGCCAACGGACAGCGCGTTTCTCAGCCTACTAACAGCGTCCATTAGCTGACGACCTGTGGTGGTGGAATACGGCGGATCTGCGCGGTGCGCAGAGCCATCTCATCAGAAGTGCCTTCACGGAAGCTCACCCAGCCTTTACCACTATCTCCTGTCTTACCATTACCTTCGTTCTTGCCAATTATGAACACAGGAAACTTATCAAAATCATTCTGGTAGTGGGGGTTATGGATGAGTCCTATTAGCTGGAAACTTCCTCGTGTACTTTCGATGCCAGCCATAGAGCTATCAATGAGTTCGCGATTTGATAGGTTTGAAAATAAGCCATCGATAAGCATGATATTAACGGACATCTCTCTAGCCTTTTGTTGCGAGCGGCGTGATGAAAGGCGCTTAGCTTCTCGCTCTATGGCGAACTCAGCCAATCGAATTGCCCACATAAGCGATAACGCGGCTTTCTGACCTTCACTAAGATTTTCATTGAACTCATGCTCGTCGCCGGCACCGCGTATTGAGGTGTTTACGTAGGTGATGGTTGGCTGAGAAAAGATTGTTTGGTAAAGCTTCGTTCGAATCAAAGAGCGTAGTGACTCGTGGTAATCTTCATTGTCTTCTGAGCGCGTTCCTTGTTTTTCACGCTCACGTCGCTGTCTTTCAAGGATATCTATTTCCTCGACAATACCATCCATCAGCCGCTGTATTCCGGTTCTATCCAACACCTCGGCTTCCACGTTGAAATACGAGGTGTGTTTACCGCGGTTGGACCCGACAACTGAGCGTAAGATCTCAAGATCCAATGCGGCATATTCAATAAGGTGTGCGAGACGACTACTTACTAACTGCCGAGACTCTCTTTCGGAAGATTCATATTGGTGTAACAATTCTTTGGATCTTGAGAGCTGTTCCAAAATGCCCTCGTAAAGCGTTCGCACTTTGGGTATATCCGTGACACCATTAATTTCATTCAGGGTTTGAACTTCGACTGGCTTTAGGCCGGAGGGTGAATTGGTAACGCCTTTGGCTAAGTCCACAAACGTCTTACCTTTTCTTAGCAGATCATCTTTTACCCTTCCTAAATCGCTTGCTTTGCGATCGATATCGATTTCTTCCAGTTCACCCGATAGGGCGTCTGCAATAGCTTTGACCGCTTCGGGCTTGTCTTGAATGTCTGCATTGACAAGTTTTTCACATTGTTCAATTAAAGGATCTTCGTTTAAGTCAATATCGCTGTTGTTGGTGGCATCCGCGCTTAGCTTGGCTACCTTTCGATATCTCTTAAGTGCTAATAGCGCTAACTTATCGATACTCTCCATCGCGCTACGCAGTTGGGGAACGGACTCAGATAACTTGTCCCGTTCAATACGCGCGGCGTCACGTTTTCCTTTCGTTTCTTCGATCTGACGGGAAACCTCCCCAAGCTGCTGCGACAGCTTATCCACTTGGTCTTCACTGATGCTGTCTAAATAAGATTGTGCTCCGTCAAAATGTTTGTTGTAGGCATTACGATCCTCGGCAGTAGTGACCTCATGGAGAAGGTCGCGGTGGCGTGTATCAAAATTAGCCATAAATTCAGGGCCGCCTTTCTCGTAAAACGAGCCAGCACTGTTAAGCATGACCGCTAAATCGTTTGGCAAAATCCATTCAATCTTTTCGCTCAGGGTAGATATCTGCTCTTCCAGTTCGGACTGTTGATTTTGTCGCTCGGAAATTTGTAGCCCGTAAGTCTGAATATCAGTGCTCAGATCAATCAGGCGTTTTTGTAGAGAAGTATCCTTTTTTTCGCCGCCAAGTTTTACATAGCTATCAGCAGATCGAATTATGTCGATAACTTGCGGACTCGTGTGCTGACGAAGTTCTTCTATCCTGAATTGGCATTTCTCGAGTTCTTGATTTACCGTTTCGAGCTTTTCGATTTCATTGTCTTGTATGGTTTTTAAAGCTCGGCGGGCTAAGACTACCGACTCGCTATCATCACCTATTGATGTTGACTCGTTTTGAAGGGTTTCGATGGTGTTTTTTACTGTAGTAATCTGAGTATCGAGCGATTCCTTCTCGCGCTCAACCAGCTGGGGGTCCAGCAAACAAGAGACTGATCGAGTGATTACACCAGCAGTGGTCCCCACCATCAGCTCATCATTGTCGGTATGTTCGATCGGTGCATTCTGACAATATTCAATAAGGCTGCGATAAAGGAAAACCGGTACCTGAGCACCGAACTCTGCTAACGCTTCCGCTGCTTGTTGCGCCTCGAGTTCAGTAGCGAGCACTGGTGCAAATAGCACTGCAGAGAAAACGCCCAACACCTCACGTTTGCGCTCATACGCTAGGCCCAGCTCATCAATAACATGATGCAGAACTTTGTATGAAATGTTTTTCTTGCTTAAGCGATCTAGCGCGCTGCACGTAGACGCGTTTGCTGCAATTCGCTCGTTTTCAAGGGTTTCACGTTGCTTACAAAGGTCGTTTAGCAGTGTGTTTGAGTGATTCAGTTCAACAGCAATCTCGGCTCGACGGGCGCTTATATTTTTCAGCCATTGTTCTGGAGAAACGATTTCAGAGACGGTTTCTCTAAATCGATGGAGGGCACTTACGCCTTCCTGATAGGACTCCTGCTGCTGTTGCAACTTCGAAAGCCGAATCTGTTTGGTATCGAGCTCAGTCCTTAGCTTATTTTCCTTTCCTTCCGGGGAAACATTACCGAATCGTTCAACGAAATGCTCATAGGCGGTTCGATGTTCAGAAAGCCGTTCCAGCGCCTGACTTGCTTTGTCACGCTCTCCTTGAGCTTCTCGCAACATACCCTGCGTCTTCGAAAGGCCTGCAGTGCATTCTTTTAGTCTGGAAGAAATAGCGCGCATTGACTCAGAAAGACGATTCTTCTCGGCCTTTTTTTGTTCAAGAGTTTCTGCAGGTATACAATCCTTACCATACTTAGCGACATAGTCCTTCCACGCTCCATAGTGCTCGTTAAGTTGTGCTTCAAGAATGGAGAAGTCATTCATCGCTTTGCGTGCGAAACTGAGCTTATCCCTTACGATGACAGCCGTTTCCCTCGGTGATTTAAGCTCTTCCTCACTAAACAGGCCTGACTCGACTAAGCCCGTATAAAGACCTTCGTTTGTTTCCATTCGGGTTTGCTGTTGTTGAAGTCGAAGCTGATCTTGCCGTAAGCGCTCAAGTTTATTATCGAGGTCACGCTCATCTTGTTTTAGTTGCTTGAGATCAGCCTCATGCTCCACGTACAGCTGGCGGTAGGGATTGGTATCTGCGCAGGTATCAAACCAATAAACTGCATCCTCTAGGTGGTTTATGGCTGTTTCATTAGTTAGATCATGTCCCATTGAGGATGTGGCTTTCAGCAAGGCCTTTGCGGCTTCGATTGAATATGATTTTCCCTTACGCCTGCCACCGTGCAGGCCATCATGTAACTTGAGGTCGCAAGGAATATCAATAACTTGCGAGCTTTCACTGCCCTCGATTCCGTTTCTCTGGGCCTGCTCATTTACATGTTTTGTTTGTTTATCAAGCAGTTTCGCCAACCCTCGGTCCAACACCCGGACTTCGGAACGTCCAGGCTCAATCACGAGCTCTCTGGCGACATCACCCACTAACCCATCAGGTAGAGATAACTTTGGCACTCCAAGCAATCGCCCTTTACCGACCAGCTCACTCAATACTTGAACATCACGTTGTATTTTCGCCAAGTAGCGGTCGTATTCACGCTGCTTTTCTTCCACCTCATCGGCGACATTCATTACTTTGGCAAGCTGTTTCACACCTGCCTCTAGCTCATCGGTCTCCGCGCGCTTTGCGGCAGTGTCCTGTTTGGCCTTTACGGTACTGAAGACAGAGCGCTCTACTGAGTCTTCAAGGCTCACCTCTCCTTCCTCGCCCTCCCGGTCCATTATTCCTTCCATAATTGCGGGTGCTAACACTTTGTAAAAGAAGACCTCAGCGTAGCTCTGACCAGGTCGAGTCTTTATTTCATACAGCAAAGCACTTTTGTCCTGTCCGCCTCGTTTCTGGAAGTCCGTCATTTGGCGGATAGTCGATTGGGGTAGATTAACCTTCAGTGCCAGCGCCTCCTCCCATTCATCTTCATGCGGGCTCATTACCAGCCCGGGAAGAGCCTTTCGGTTTTGCACAAATTTTTCATTGCTGAGTAGGGTTCTTTGATTTCCATCATTTGTGCCAATAGGGAGCTCTTCTAGCCTGCCCTTGTAATAGTAATAATTCACTCCCTGGTCACCCAAGTAACCGTACATACCGAAGACCCAGTGCTCGCCATTCACTTCATTGCCTTGCGCGGTAATGAAGTCGGATTGTCCTGTATTAGCCAATGGCCTTATCAGCTCGACTTGTATGTGCGACCAAGTTCCCACAGATTTCGGGCTAAATTTCTTTTTGGTGCGACTTACCAGAGTATGATCACGAGACAGGACGGCCAGCATGGCCTCAGCCAGAGTAGTTTTACCGCCTCCATTGGTGAGATTTACCGCTGTAGACTGTCCCCGAAAGTCCAGACATTCGTAGCGAAAGCGCGGGGACCACTTTTTGCGCTTGCCATCGCCGTAAAAGTTCAACATGTTGCTAATGGCTACGCGGTTAATCAATCCCATCAGTCAATTCCTCTGTGTCGTTGTTTTCACTGTTAGGGGCAACAATATTCACTATGTTATCTAGGGTGTTATCGATGGGTATGCGTAACGATTTATCGTAGTGCTCAGCAATTTCATATGCTCCCAGCAAGGTTTGTTGGTATTCGTTCTTTTCGGATTCTTGAATGAGGCCAGCTGCTGTCATCAGCTTTAAAAAGGCGCTAACTCGACGGGATACATCCTTTCCTTTTTCGCCATCAAGAATTGCAACGACTTTTGATGATGCGCCATCACTGAGACCCATTTGTCGAATGTGAGCAATATGCTCCAGCACGGACTCCTCAAGAACCTCTCTTGAAAATGTCGCATCAACATAGCTGGATACCTCAGAAACACCACGGCCAGCCCTGGTATAGATAAGGGACAGGTAAATCAGCCAAATGTGTAAAAACCAGACTGCTGACGCCTCTCGACTGTCCTTGCCGCGGATATTCATCTCTGAGTAGACCCGTTCAGTTGAAAGAAAACTCGAAGTAGAAACCTCGCCACTTCGTGCCAAAATCCATACTCGACCCGCCACAGCAACACCACGAGTGAGATCATCAAACTCCACCAACTTGAACCCTTGTGGAGCAAGAAATTCATTAAATCGTTCCAGTTGATCGATTGACGCACTTCTTAGGATCGAGGCAACTAGAGTTTCATCTGGCCTACTTTTGCGAAGTTGCGGTTTGGATTCGATGGAGCGGTGTTTCAGTAAATAGTGATAAACACGACCAATTTCTTCCATTTCCACGACGTTAACCCTCTCTTACTATTAAGAATGGCTTCTTAGCCAATGTAGAATAAGATCATCCCCTTCAAGCCGGTTACCATCTGGGAGCTGAATGTCCAAAGCGTTTGGTGCAACGGAGACGGCTAATTCGCTGTCTGTATCATCTAGCCATTCAGGGGAAGCATAAACGCCAATAAGTTGTGGTAATGCATCGAAATCCTCAACAGTGAGCCACCCCTTTTCTACGGCTGAGCTTAGAGGGACTGGACCAGCGCGTAATTGGGAAAGAATCTCTTCACGGTAGGCGGAAAGGAAGCGCTCAATAAGAGAAGGGAGTTCATCAACAGCTTCGTCATCAAAGACGAGAGTGGTGTTGGAATCTTCTTCTTGCTGAAGGCTGAGTATTCCCGAAAAGTCCAAAGGTGAAGGAGCGGCGATATCTGTGCTCCAAGGGCCTAGTCCGGCGATACATAGCTCTGTGATAGAGTCTGAGCAGGGATGAAAAGCAAGGCCAACGGCGGCTAAATCAAAACGCACGAGCCCAATGACTTCGCGTTTGGATGATGCCAGTACCGATACCAGTTTCTGAAATTTTCGACTGAGTCGTTCAATGGCTTGCAGGATCTCTGTGAACGATTGGGGGATAGTGTAAGGAGTGAATGAAATACCGGCCTCAGTTTCTAGCCAACGGGAGTATTGCTCCTTCGTCTGTTTGGTATTGAATTGTTCGCTGGCAGCTTCAACGGAGCTCTGGACCTCTGTGATGACTTTCATGTAGTCGTCTCGGTGCTCAGCGAAGTCGCTCAGCAAATCTTCCATATGCTGACGCTCCAAGAGCAGGGTGATCTCTTTTGAAAAACGACGGATTTGGGATATCAGTCCCTCGGCTAACTGCGGAACGTCGGCATACGCACCAAAGTCTATAGCTCTCTCCAACTTGCCAGCATCATCTGCAGCGTAGAGCCAGTTTTGTGCGGCCTGAGATAGGAGGACCGCTCTTGTACCTGATGTGCTGAGCCGGCACCTGTCCCGCCGATTGGTGTTCTTGGGCCACTCTACGAGGGCCGTTTCACGCTTATAGGTTTGACGTTGTTGCGCACCGTTCTCACCATCCCTGAGAGTAATAAGTCGAGTGGGAGTTGCTAGGTAATTAGCCACGAAAATAATGTCTTCGCGGGTAACATCATGCAATTGAGTGAGTTCGCTGATGATTCCTTCTAGTGGTACCCATGCCTCATTGCTTTCTAGGTCTCGTTCATACAAATATTGCAGTAGCCTAGTGCCAACATCCAGCCAAAGCCCCGTACCCGCTCCTCTCCTGCGTTCATCTGGCGAATAAATACTCCCTCCCACTGTACGATCGGAATCGTGCAGATCGAGTAATCTTGCGGTTGACGCCAGTAATATTGGCCATTCCATGGGTGTTGCCGAGCCTCTCATTAGGGTCTAGTAACTAGATTGTGTATTATCTAATTGATTGATGCAATATATCGGTTCACAATAAGAGCCTGTAAGTAATCGCAATAGCGCGTATGAATTAGACCTTATTGAGTCAACATGACGACAACAGCATTAAAAAAGTGGGAAGTGCAACGCCGTCTGGAAGAGATTGACAGGCAGCTTTACTGGGCGGGTAGCGTAGGTCGGACAGATCTTATAGCTCGTTTTGGGATATCCCCGCAGCAGGCCTCTGCCGATCTAAAACTTTACCTAGATAGAGTAGGGCAGACTATACGTTTTAATGGCTCCATTAAACGTTACGTACCTACGGACACGTTTAAGCCTGAGTTTATTCAACCCTGTATCGAGGATTATATTGGTTGGGCCGGAGAAATTGGGCATGTGGTAACCACAGTTCCTCTTCCGTTTCGAAGTGCAAGTATGACGGTATTGCAAGCGCTTACGAAGGCCATACATCAAAGACGGTCAATCGAAATACGCTACAGATCACTAACAACCCCAGAGGGAACAGTTCGTAGAATCACCCCTCATAGTATCGTGTTTACAGGTACTCGTTACCACGTTAGGGCCTTTTGCCACCGCAGCGAAGAATTCCGTGATTTTGTTCTGGGGAGAGTTATTGAGACATATACTTTTGGTGACGCGGGGCGGGGAAAAGAAAAAGATGATGCCTGGAATACGTTGATTATCGCCCGTGTAGGCCCTCATCCTGAACTCACGGCCGCTCAGCGCACTGTAATTGAGGCGGACTATGCAATGGTCGATGGTGAGGCGAAGATTCATATCAAGCAGGCCTTGCTGCTCTATCTGCTTGACCAATTCAACTTGTTTGAGCAGAAGAGCGACCGGCCTGCAACAGTTCAACAGATTATTTTACTGAATCCTGAGATACGTCAGCTGTCTAGGTGAGGGCTAAATTCATCCACGAGTTGACCGAAAAAGTTGTGGCCATCGAGAAGAAGTTGAATAAAGAGCTTGAAATAACCCTCCTCAAAGGTCGAGAGCACCAAGAGCAAAAGGATCAGTTGAGCAAGCAGCTGTCAGCATTTGGACGTCAGAACATGGATGCCGATAAAGCAATGGCTTTGCTATCTCAGTCTCTGGAAATCACCAAAGCCAAACTGAGGTCAGCCCAAGACAAGATCATGCTCCTAACTGACGAGAACAGGTTCATCCTTCAGGAAAAAGCGGTGATTCAAGGGCAATTCAAACAGCTTCAGGCGTCACTCTGCCTTTGAAAGCCTCGTATAGCAAGGGGTTCGGGGCGGTCTGGTTACAAAATGGGGCTATGGTCATTGGACCCCTGTATGGTTAGCTGCAACCCTTGAAAGCCAAAGCGTCAGTGTCGACTGGCAAGCTGGAAACGGAAATCTCAATAAAGACAGATATGAAGAATCACTTGCTGAAATAGGAAAGTAATACCTTGGAACGCAGAGGGTGACCTGCTGCTCTCAGGCTCAGTAGGGTATTTGCTCTTATCGCTGGCCACCTCAGGCGCTTCGCAGACCTTATTGCTGTTTTACGACAGAGAAGGCTCATACCCGGTCGACTGAAGGTTTTAGCTCAAAATAAAGGCTTAAATCGAGCGTAAAGAGTAACCAATTCCTCTAATCTTCTTCATCCTGTTTGCGGTAATAGCCAGCGGGATTGTTTTCAAGTTGTAACACAGAAATTGTAAAGTCATAAAGTTCAGAAAATACCACCATTTCCGCGCAGCTTTCTTCAAACCACGTTCCGGGTGGAAGTTCAACCCCTTGCCGTTGATTTTCTGAGGTTATACGGCCTGATGCTAAGGAAGCAGCGGGAATCGGAATCGGGGGGCAGTTGGATGTTTTAAAATAAATACCGCTACGGAAAGCAGCCTTACTCGATCTAGCCCATAGAATAAAACCATCACGTGACACCACCAGAACCGCACGCCGTTCTGTATATTCTATCCATCTCAATACGGCTGCAATCAAGGACACTTCGTATCTATCAGCGCAATGGCCTATCATGTCGAGGTCAATCACGATTTTGGGGTCAATTTGGTTCCGGTAGTCATCCAGCGGCATTAAAAGATTTGCGGCAAAGACATTGGCTTCGTGCTCAACCTGTCCAAATGCAGAATCCCAACGAACTATATCCTGCTCACCGCATTCAATGCCGTTTGGATAAGCCATTCTGTGTAAAAGGTAGTGCCCCAATTCGTGGGCAAGCGTGTAATTTATGCGCCCTTTAGACTGCATGGAATCGTTGTAAATAATGCCCCAGCCTTTCTTTCCTGCCGGGGCTTTGAATAGACCCCCATCGAATCGGGGAAGCGACGCGCCTTTAATTTTGGTAATGGGGTCATCAGGATATTTGTGGTGAGAAAAGTCTTTTGCTATGGCCTTCACATTAACCGGGAAGCGCTCATGTTCATTGGCATAAGCGTTAAGTATGTGGGTTAACTGGAAGGCCCATTTCTGCGGGGTAATCTTATCAGTCGTCATCCTCATCCCATAAATCTACCATGGACCGAATCTTAGCCTTGGTCTTATCGTCCATTTGCTGATACTTTCGGTAAAACTTAGCGTCCGTGGCATCCTCTACCGTAATGCTGGCTTCTTCGTCGATCAAATACTCTATGGTCACGCCCAAATGATGGGCAATCTTTGATAGTTTCTCTGCGGATGGTCTTGGTGGAGCTTTGTTCTCCAGTTCCCAAATATAACTCTTGCTGGAATCACTTAATTCTGCAAGCTTTTCAAGGGTATAACCCTTTTTATCCCTCAAATCTCTAATTTTCGCTCCTAAAGCGGTTTTTGTCATAGACCCTCCAACACACAACAAAAGTTCGGAATAGACATACATGATAGTGTTGACTTCCGGAAATATCCATGTTTTTATGTGTTCAGAATTCCGAACATTTTTTATTTCTGTAGAGGTACGGCATGTCTCGCGATCATGTGAACCACAAAGACATAGCGGATTTCGCACAAAACAAGGTGAATCTCCCCGCAGACAAAGCTAATGAATACCGTGCACAGGCACGGAGGCTGAGGGAAAAAGTGGAGAATTACCTTAACGAGCATCCGGACTTCTCGCTTAAAAAGATGATGTTGTCTGGCAGTTTGGCTAAGGGAACAGCGCTTCGGACACTCAATGATATTGATGTAGCCTGTTATGTGAGCGGTGCAAATGCCCCGTCGGAGATACCCAAATTGCTGGAATATATCGCTGAACGACTGCGCAAGGCATTTCCCAACTTTTCCCCCGACCAAGTAAGACCGCAAACCTACAGTATTACCGTATCGTTCAAAGGCTCTGGCCTAGATGTGGATATCGTTCCAATCCTTTACTACGGGGGGGATAACTGGTACGGAAATCTTGTGAGTCAGGACGATGGCTCATTCCTGAAAACCAGTATTCCCCTACACCTAAATTTTATTAAAAAGCGAAAACAGAAACATGACAAAGACTTTGCCCAAGTTGTTCGATTGATAAAGTTTTGGGCACGCAAGGAAAAACGCGAGAAGGATGGATTCCGCTTTAAGTCATTTATGATCGAATTGATTCTTGCCAAGCTGAGTGACAACGGTGTTAACTTTTCTGATTACCCGGAAGCGCTGCAAGCTTTCTTTACTTACATCGCGACAACGGATATGCGCGAATTAATTGTCTTTAGTGACTATTACTCTCCTGACAAAGTTGGTTCGATTACAACCCCCGTAAAAATTATTGATCCCGTGAATGAAGATAACAACGTTAGCGATTTATATACGAATGCACAGGCCGACATGATTGTTGATGCCGCCATTGATGCAGGAGACGCTATTGATGCAGCACTCGCGGCTACTACAAAACAAGAAACCATATACTATTGGCAAAAGGTCTTTGGGCCTTCCTTTCATGTGTGAGGTTAGCAAAAATGAGTTTTAGCGTTACGGGAACAGAATCAAATACATTTACGATAACTCATGCTAGACGACTCGCATCCAAGGTCGCAACTGACCTCAAACGTATGCAACGCTTTTATGGTCATCCCAGCGACAGAAAAATCGAAATGTTTGAGCAAGAAATTATTCAATATTTAAAGCATGGGTATCTGGAAAAGGTTTCCTACGGGTTTAAGAAAGATGGAAATTGGATAGAGCCAACCTTGATATATCGTGCTATCGACATTGAATACTCATCTGATGATGATCCGGGTAAAGTAAGACCGGGTCGGGATGTTTCCGGCGCTTCGTTTTACAGCTTCCTTGAATATTCAAACGCGTGGCTTGCTCTTAGCGATAGTGAAAAGGAGCAGTTTAACAACACATTGCCGCTTGATCGGGGGACTGCCGATACTCCAGGAATAAATGGTTATATAGAGGATGATAGAACCTACTCATCGGGAGGGAAATCTTTGTCACGTTCCAGCGTTAGGAGTTATTAATGAATACAGCAACAGCGATGGGTGGCCTTTTTGAAGCTGCTAAAACCTATCCCGATTTCGATGCACAAGACCGGCTTAATCGGCTGGTTGGCCTTGATGAACACAAAGACAGACTAACTAAAATACTATCTCTGTTAGTAAATCCACAAGGGCTAAAACAATGGGTAGCCACACATCATTCGGGGGCGGGCCAGCTCGTCGATATGATTTTGAGACGTCCACCACTTGTTGTATTGGCTGGCGACGTTGGCTCTGGTAAATCAGAGCTGGCAGAAACGATTGGTGATGCGGTAGCACGTCAGGAAGACATTGATATCACTCTTTTGCCATTGAGCCTTTCCAGTCGAGGACAAGGACGTGTCGGAGAAATGACACAGTTAATTTCTAGTGCGTTTGAATACACGGTAAATGAAGCGCAGAAGTTAAAGTCTGCGAACGGTGCATCTCGGGGCGGAGTAATTCTGCTGGTTGATGAGGCTGATGCTTTAGCTCAATCGAGGGAAGCATCACAGATGCACCACGAAGACAAGGCCGGAGTGAATGCGTTTATCCGGGGTATTGACCGAATTGCCAACGGGCAGCTCCCAGCCGCAGTTATTATGTGTACAAATCGCCTGAATGCCCTTGATCCTGCGATCCAAAGACGTGCGGCAGACATACTCACATTCCACAGGCCAGACACCGAGCAACGCTTCTCGGTGCTTAATTCCCTACTATCACAACTGGGGTTTTCAAAGCTGCAGATAAACTCTGTTGTTGAGGCGACAGGACCAAGCGGAGACAGGAAACATGGATTTACTTTTTCTGATCTTACACAAAGGCTAATACCTGCCATCGTTTTAGATGCCTATCCGAGTCAGGCTATTGCTCCTGAACGCGCTCTCAGAATCGCTCAAAGAATTGAGCCAACACCACCTTTTCAGGAGAAGTAAATATGAGCGATTGGTCACTCCCAAAATTATTAAAAAATCTTCACAAGGATATTGAAAGGAAGCTGTCAATCGTTCGTGATTCTATCGCTCACCCTGGCGCTAAAGGTGATGGAAGTGAAGCAGTATGGTTAAAGCTTTTAAACACGTACCTTCCAAAAAGGTATCAGGCTGCTAAAGCCTTTGTAGTGGATAGCAACGGTATCTTTAGCGATCAAATTGATGTGGTGGTTTTTGACAGGCAATATTCTCCATTTGTTTTTCACTATGAAGAACAAACTATAATTCCTGCTGAGAGCGTCTATGCTGTATTTGAAGCAAAGCAAACATTAAATCTGGAAATGACTAAGTATGCCCAAGATAAAGCTAAAAGTGTGCGTGATCTCCACCGGACATCTCTTCCAATTCCACATGCAGGGGGTGTATACCCCGCTAAACCACTAATTCCTATTATGGGCGGTATTTTGACATTAGAGAGTGATTGGAGTCCTGCATTGGGAAAACCTCTGACAAGCCAGCTTGAAGCGAAGAAAGATAGCGCTTTATTAAATCTGGGTTGCGTCGCAAGCCATGGATATTTCTATCATGATAAACAAGAGGATCAATTCCACTTGTTATCAGAGTCTAAAGCTGCAACTGCTTTTTTGTTTAAACTTATCTCCGAGCTGCAGTTCAGTGGTACTGTTCCAATGATTGATATTCAAGCCTATGGTAAATGGCTGCTTGATGAAGATTGACTTGCCATAGAAATAACAAGTTATTCTGTTGTTTTAGTTGTTTTCCTTAAGATTAAAAACGGTTAATTCTCTGATATTGAATTGCATAAGCACTGCGTAATGAGAATTGCCAACCCTGTCCGCAATGCTGCAAAACGAAAAATTATAATCGCGGATTGATGTAGGAGAGACTATCACTTCCAGGCAAATCGTACTATATGGTGAATAATTGACCATATTTTTCCCCATGAGAGGTGAAAATGGCACTCAATATCTCAAATTCGCTACTTTACTCTCTATGCCATGGTTTCCGGGGACTCTCTGCTGCAGAGTATTTCCTTAAAATCGTATTTTTAGCAATTTCCTGCCACTTTAATAAGACTTCAAGCAAGAAACGAAGTGCGATTCCCCTGCTATCACTTCCAACTCGCAATGCTTTTTCTGAGGGAGCAGCGAATTCGGCAAGCTAGAGTTGGTCAGGTTCGTAAAAGGGAGTTACCCTTATCTGTTCTTTCGTGCGATAGCAATCTTTTAACGTCAAACTAGTCATGTCAGAATGGAGATAGTCGTTGGTTCGCTAGAGGCCTATTAGTATTGGACAGATGCACATCATGCCAGTCACATTGGGATCGGGGATATTTTACGCTAGACTGCGTCGAGTGTGGTGGGTTTGCCATGACAAGATCTTGTCCACACTGCCAAGGCAAATGCGGTGCGATTTGGTATCGGCAGGTGTCTATGTCTAATGCTTACAAACGGGCCTTTTATAAAGGCGGATGCATGTTCCAATCACAATGCAGATCCAGTGAGCAGTAATCAGGTAGCTGCTAATTTTGAACTTGTTATTGCGATCTGTGCTGGCATGACAGTCAATAAGCAGACCGACTCGTTCCATTCGCGTTTCGCTTTGCCAGAGCCGTTGTTATCGCTACTGCCTATAAACTTGTTTCAAATCGGTTTTACCTTTGGTTTGAATCCAAGGCTGCAGCTTTTTAGAGGGTAATGTGGCCATTAGACCACAGGCGAATATTGTGCTTGATATCATGGGGCTGGCGTTGTGGCCGAGAGTAAAGCCAAAGGATGGTCTTTTCATGGTGATCGAAGTGCTAGCACCTGTCGGTCAAGTGCGCTGAGCTGTTGGCTGAGGGGCTCGGTTGGCTGCACAGGAGACTGCTACGACAACGCTCTTGCGGAAACTATTAACGGCTTGCACAAGCGCCTTTCACTTGGGGTGAGAAATGCAAGAGTCATTGATATATTCAATCGGCCGGACATGTGCATTCCTTCGAGCAAGAAAACCTATCTATACACCTTCACAACTATTGAGTGCGCTATTCTAAAATCATTGTGAAGCATCAAAAGGCGTTGGGCCGTGAACCCAATCTTTGAGAGGATGCTTTTAAAGCGCTAATTATTACACCCATCTCTTGCTGGGGATCTAAGCCTAAGGCTTGGCAGATTTCAACAAACTCAAAGATGTCTAGTTTGCGGCTGCCATCTTCGATTTTTCCCAAAATGCTATGCGACACCCCAAGCTTTTCAGCTAGTGTACGAATGTTCATTCCAGAGTTCTTGCGTCTGTTTTTTAACCAGTTTCGCAAAGTCTCATAGGCAATTGAGTTTCTAGATTGGCGCATTGTCTCATTATTAGAGACATAGTAGACTGTCTCGAAATTCGAGACATTGAAGAAGTGCTTGTATTAAGCGTCATGAGAAAGCTTATCTAAGGTAGTTATGAATCAGTCCCAAATAAAGATCGACGTCGATATCGCTGATGTCTTGTGTGATCCTGGTTTTGATCGGTTTACAGTCACGGAGTTGCGTAACGCTTATTGGGAAAAATCGAGCGTATTGAATTTATCAAAAATAGAAGCCCGTCGTACTGTGTATCGTCAGATACTGCGTCTTTTGAAGCATGGCCTGTTAGAAAAGATTTCTTCTTCTGAAAACTGTCGTGAGCATCGTTATCAGAAAACGGAGCATTTTCGTGAACTCGCAATTGAGAAAAAAGTTCCGCTTTCTGTCAACGTTACTGATAGTCAGGACTATGCAGAATCAACTTCCTCCTCTGCTAATGATAGTTTGAAGCAACAGCTACTCGACAGATTACAAGGCTACCGCGTGGACTTATTAACAAGTCTTGGGGAGTCGGAAGAATATGAAGCCCTTTATGAGGCTTTTCCAGAGTTAAAGTCCGAGTTACAAAGCCGGTACGATAGCGTACGTGATCAGAGTTCAAAGATTTTAGGAAAGGTAAAAGCGCTTGAGGCGCTTATAGCCGTTTCCTGACAAGTCATTACCATCCATGAATTTACGTCATTGGCAGCGTGACTGTCTCGAGCATGCGATTGAGCACTATCGATCTCACCGGCATTATCTGTGTCTCGCTACACCTGGGGCGGGAAAAACCGTACTAGCAACTGAAGTCGCAAACCATATGGTTATGGCAGGCATGGTTGACTATGTTCTTTGCTTCTCTCCGTCTGTTGTGGTTGCGCTTGATTTCCGAGAGGCTTTGGAAAACCGTTTAAGCGCCAGATTTGATGGCCAAATAGGGTCTCGGGGTTGGTCAATGACTTATCAAGCCATGCTAACTATAAGCCCTCAACTATGGAAGATCGTTGAGGACTACCGTGTACTCGTGATCTTCGACGAAATTCATCACTGCGCCGGAAGTGAAATGAATAATGCCAATGCTTGGGGAGCGACCATATTACAGCGTATCAGGGGCCGGGCTTCTTATACGTTATCATTAACAGGAACTCCTTGGCGCTCTGATCAGCTCCCAATTGTTTTGTCGCGGTACTCAGATGAAAGCTTTCAAATTCGATGCGACTACACCTACGGAATGCTATCTGCAGTTGATGATGGGGTTTGTCGTTTGCCTCAAATTATTGTGGTGGATAACGACTGCATTAAGTGGACGCCTGAAAAAGGGCCTTCTAAAGTTTTTACTAACATAGAGGAGCTTCTTGCCCACTCCAGCTATTCATACCATCAACTGATTGAACATCCTTCCGTTTTGGAAGGTTTACTAGGGCTTGCCCAAAAGAAGCTGTTGCAGCTCCGTAAGGTTAACCCCCGTGCAGGAGGGCTCGTTGTCGCTTCTTCGGTATCCCATGCTGAATGTGTCAGGGATTATCTCCAGTTGAAAACACGGCAGCCAGTGGTTCTGGTAACTTATCAGGAATCCGAGTCCGCTTCACTTATTACCCAGTATAAGAACGGAGATATACCCTGGATTGTGTCCGTTGGAATGATCAGCGAAGGAACGAATATTCCACGGTTACAGGTATGTTGTCACTTAACTCGCATAAAAACGGAGCTGCATTATCGACAAATTTTAGGGCGAGTCTTACGTAGGGAAAATTCGCGGGACTTAAAAGGTTATCTATTCATGCTTGCTGAGCCAACTTTAGTTAGCTATGCAAAACGAATAGCTGAGGACCTGCCTGAAGTAACAGTGGTTCACAAACGAAAGCAAATAGTAGAACCAGTTTTTTTGGATGAATGCCCACAGGGGCAGGAGTTGGGAGAACCAGTTATTGGTAATAATCCTGCCCCAACAACCCTGGGGGAGCTGATGACGGGTAGCCTGACTTCTGCTAGTGAACCGAGTCTCCAGAGCGGCTACCACCAGAGTTTGGGGGTGTATGGGCGGTATCGAAGTGAGGTTATAAGCCTTCTACAAAACTACTTGAACTGAATGATTTAGATAGAAGAAAGCAACTGCGCCAGTTTTGCGATCAATAATTCTTGGACTGTTGTACGGCAAACAATTCTGGACAGGCTATGCAGGCTTTATACAAGCTACGCGAAGTCCTAAGTCATAGAGTATGAGGTATCAGGTAATGAGTCACCCTTGGTTTGTTGGTTACTCCACATTGGTGTGTGGCGGAGAACGTGACGACTAGATGTGATTTGTGGTGCTCCTGATACTGCGCAGAAGAACTCTGTTGGAGCAGGCTTTTCGTAAGTGTTTATAAAAACCGCCGGCTCTCGTCTCTATGGCTTTACTCATGAAGGGAATAACTATGAAAGTACGCTCTTATAAAACCCAGGTTGGACTACCCCTGCAGCTGTTTCTTTCCTCCTTGCTATTCGCAGGTCATTCCGCAGCGGATAAACTCACTAATGAACCCATCCCACCAGGAGAAGGGTTTTATAAAGATGTTCTGATAAATGCTGGCCCTGGTGTAAGTGCACCTCCAGTCAGCCACTTTGATTCTCTGGGCTTGTCCTATGAGCAATTGAGCTATAAAGCCTACCATGAAGAGGATAAGGAAGAGTTTAAACAAAAGTTTATTGGATCGGATATTGATCTTAATGGTCGCTTATTGTACCCAGATGGCGCTCCTCGTTATCGGATGCTGAGCATTGGGAAAGCATCTTTTTTGGCTGGTGGCTCAGGCAATGGAGGTGGTGGATATCATTCACAAGTTCTACATGATGGTCTCAGCCCACTTCGTCGCACAGGCGTACAACATATCCAGGACTTCGTAAAAAATGGTGGAGGATATGTCGGGTTTTGTGCGGGCGCCATTATTGCTGGTAGCAGTCCTTTCCAATTGAGCTTGTATCCAGGTAAAACATACCCCTTGCCAGACACTAGCGCTACTGTAAACCTAAAAGACCTATTTACGGATTATCTTGGTTTTGGTGAAGTCCCGAATGTTTGGAGCAAAGGAGGTGGCTACATCATGCAGTCACCTTCAAGTCGCTACCCATATAACTATCAATACCCTGAGGGGGTAGAGATTCAGGGAGTAGCCGCTGGCCATCCAGCGATTTGGTCCTGGAAAGATCCGGGTAATCCCTATGGAGGAACTTTGGTGCTCAGTGGAAGACACCCTGAGCTCAGTCACGATCCAAGAGCTAAACCATTAACAGAAGCAATGTATACACTCGCGATCCGGAAAAGCTTGGATGAGAATTATGAGCCCAAAGTCCGTATCAAAGGTGAATTGGAAAATGGTCAAATCCGTTATATGCATGAAGAGACGGGCTATCATGATCCCAGTTACATAAAAATCGGCGATAAACAGTACCATCACTTCAAGTTCAGAGTGGATGACGATCGTAAAAAGTACCTGAGTATCGAATTAAACCGTGAGCAAGGCTATCGCTTTAATCTGTACTTGAAGAAAGATAAGCCAGCCTTTGCCAGTAACGCAGACAAGAGCTTTATTGATGTCGGTCTCGAAGACCTGGCTTTCGATAATTTGAGTGAAGGCGAATGGTATTTAAGCGTTGAGAATGCGACTACTGTCGATACCATTGGCGCGAATAACACAGAGTACTCTGGCGAATTAGGGGTATTGAACGGAGTTGCCTATGACCTTACTGCCACCTGGGGCGTTGAAGAGCCGTGTGACAGTGGCATTGGTAATGTTAGTTTCGTGGGACCCGTTGTGCCCGGGCAGAATTTACCGATTTCCTGGAACGCTGAATGCTTTGAGCCTGGTCGTCGTGCGACGGTCGCATTGGTCAGGGCCGGTGATGAAATGCAGGTGGCCACTATATCTCGCGATGGCGGTTTGAACGATGGTCTCAATCGTTTGAATTGGAGTGTCACTTATAATCAGCCTGGGCTATTCAAAGTCGGTGTCCGCGATAACCAGAACCCGAATATAATGAGCCTAAGCGAGCCGTTCGCATTTAAACAGCCAGAGATGGTTATAGTGCCCCCGGTTTCCAGTGGCGGCGAAAGACTAAGTATTATTTGGTTTTGGCGCGGGATAGACAGTCGTGTCAGTTTAGACCTGTATGTTGGCGATACTCTCATCTCTAACCTGCATTCGGGACTTGCCCAAGAGAGCGGGGCTAACTCCATTTTAGTCATGGCCAATTGGAGTTGGAATCCACAGGCGAACTATAGAGTCCGTTTTAAGACTTTGGATCTGGATGAGAACAAGGTTTTTTACAGCCCTATTTTTAAACCATCTCTTTAGCTTCTAAGTCTAACGTTAGCAAGGGGGAGGGAGGTCTAGGTTGAGACCGATGATGTTGTCCCCTCCCCAATGAAAGGCGGCAAAGTCTCAAATACCGCCTGAAATGCTGTGGCGACCGAAGGGCGTCGCTGGGTCGGGGCAGTAACAATGGAGGCTCTTCCACCTGTCAGTCAACTTGTGCTACAGACGGGTGTTTTCCTGCGCTAACGTAATTTGCTCGCTTAACGGGGTGTCTATTATTGTTGGGTAGGGCCGGGGGGTGCTACACATCAAGCACCCGAAGGACGGCTTTACACCCTGACTTTCTTCACAAGACGAGCAAACGATAATGTAAGGAGTGATGCGGGTGTTAAACCTAGGAAAACAACCCTCATATCGTCCGAAAGCCAATACAATATCGATGCAAAAACTAGTAATGCTAATATCATTAGCAATACTACAATTGAAAGAGGGAAGATACTTGCTATTTTCATGGTTTTTGCCCCCCTTTTATCTGTTGAATATTTTTATATTTACGGGGGGGCTCTGTTGCTCTGCTCAGATAAAAATATATTCTATTTTTCATAGAAGATTCCTGGGCTGGAGTGGGAAGCTCACTCCAGCGATTGAACTTGAAATCAGAATCCACTACTATATAGTTGCGTGCTGTATAGGAGTGCGCTTCCCATTCCTCTAAAATGAGAGTGGGAGTCCATTTCTCTACTGCTTAGAGGGCTGGTCTCCAGTCCTCTTTCTTCATTCTTTTTCTGGTATTGTTTGAATTAAGTCGCATAACTTATCTGCCTTCTTTTTCGTTAGCGTTAGGGGTATTCCGAGAATTTGAATAAACTGGTTGTTCCCTAGTGGAAAGTTTAGACTTATTGTATCTTCAACGTGCATGTCGGCTTTTTCTGAAGGGGGGGCTTTAGTTGCCACTTTTTTCTCCAACTCTTTATTTGGCGGGGTGGACTCATTATCTTTCTCTATCAACGAAGATGGGGTGGAGTTGTTTTTTTTGTAGGCGAAGAAGCTTCTCATAGAGCTTCTGAATCTGCTTAAATATACCTGCTTGGCCTTAGTGTTTACATTGTCGCATTGTTCGTTTGCAAACTTCTCACAGGCATCCTTAACGTTCAGTTTTCTTAGGTCTTGTAAGGCTTCAGGAGAATAAGTGCTTAGGACTCTTTTGACGGCATATCGCTGACCTTTAGCGGTGTAATGGCTTATTAATCCATTTGAGGTAGCGTAGTTTAGATAGAAGATAAAGGATTCGTAGGAATATCCGTTGTCCGTCATATAATCTCGTCCTTTGATCGTGAATCGTAAAATCCTTTAGGTTGGCCTAATTGAATGGCTGCCTAATTCAACTGTTTTTTTTGTGCGTAGTCAAGTGTGCTAAGAATTTTTTCTAACATCCCTGCATGTGAAGTGTTCGGATATATGATATATGCAGTTATACTTGATGCTAACTTGATATGTAACCGGTAGTGGTGATTCTTAAAGTTTGATAGTAAATGCGATTGAGGTTTTTTGATCTGCTTATGTTTGAGGTGTGTCTTTAGAAAGTATTCTGCACGTACTAACATACTAGTAGAATGGAAATCTAAGTACTGCATTTCAGGGCTGGTTGGTTGTGTGCGGCGCTGGTCTGTTCAATGATTACTCCCTTCTTTTTCTGGGTCGCTTTTCCGCCAAAGCGCCATGCCCCTTTCGACGGGAATAAGGCATTGCCCCCCCCCCCTCAGTAGAATCAGCGCTTTATAGGTCGTTGCAATATGGAGGCTCTGGCATTGGCTTAACGTCATTACATGATAACGTTGTTTAGGTCTGCCGGCTCGCTTTTTTAGGTCTGTCGAGTTCCAATGAGAAATGCAGCTTTGCCCCCAAAAAGCTCGCAAGCATAACTAAGCTTCGAGCGGAAATGTTCCGTTTTCCTCTTTCTATATCGCTTAGATAAGGGCGTTTGAATCCGCAGGCTTTGGCAACGTCTTCTTGGGTTAAGCCTTTCTGTTTTCTTAGGTCTCTCATTTTCTGACCAAATTCGACCAGAAATTTTTCTGCATTGGTTGACATTCGATCACCTGCGCAGCATCTTACGTAATGTAACTTATAAGTTACATTTTCGACGCTAATTGGAGGGCGGTCAATGCTCACAGAGGGAGATGTGGTCGATAGGTGTCGCGCTAAGGGTGTGACTGACGAGGGAATTGAAACAGTTTTAGCTATCAGAAGTTCTCCGCCAGCTCGTAGGGTTGGCGGCCCCGGTAAGAATCTGTCGATATGCTTTAGGTTTGCAAGCCGAAAGATGAGGCTGACAATACAGGCAGAGAGCTTATCCATTGAGGCTGCAGCCCTATACTTGTGCGAGTTTTCGCCAAATATTCATGAGTTTTATGACCAGCCTAGCGCCAAGCTTCGCTTTCCTTATCGTAATAAGTCGGGGCGTCGAACGTGGGCTAATAGCACAGCAGACTTGTTTGTTATAAGTGACGACTTTATTGGCTGGGAAGAATGGAAGAACTCCCCTGATCTGCTTAAGTTGAGTGCAGAAAAGCCAGGGCGTTTTCTCTGTGACACTCAAGGCAAAGTATTCCGGTCACCGCCGGCAGAGCAGTATGCGGCTCGCATGGGGCTTGGGTTTCGAATTAGGTCTGAGTTAGACCTCTCTTACCGGTTGGTTGAAAACTTTCGCTTTTTGCTAGATTTTTTGTCCCAAGGTGTTGCGGATGAGCTCACTTCTGCTGAAATGGCCTATCTGGATGCGCGTTATAGGGGGCAGCGATGGTGTCTGTTGAAAGATTTGATAGACCAAGAGCTGCTACCAGCTGACCGAGTTTATAATCTTGTATTGTCAAACGGGCTTTGTGTGGATCTGGAGTCAGACCGACTGAGCTTTCCAGAATTTTGCAGAGTTTTTCGTTCTGAAGAAGACATGATGATCGCCAAGAGGCTTTCAGTTTACCCGGTAAGCGGGGATCTTCAGGTTGGCGTGAAGCTAACAAGAAATGGAAAGGAACTACATGTTGAAGAAGCTTCTGTTGATTCTGTCTCATTGATTGGAGTAGCTGGGGTAAAGGAAGTTATCCCGCGTTTTGTGTTGGATGAGCAAATTAATCGAGGCCTAATTACCTTACAGGGTAAGGATGCAGATCCCGTTCTAGATCAACTCAACCGAGCGGGCCGAGATGAGCTTGAGGAGGCGAACCGGCGTATAAAGGCAGTAACACGGCTCAATGCTGGAGAGGCGGTGAGTGAGGTTGCTAAGGAACTGAAGGTTTCTCGGCGAACGCTTCTGGTCTGGAAAAAACGATATCTAGCAGGTCTACATGAGTTGGGTGATGGGTACGTAGGCTTGCTTCCTAATACCCGGGGGCGAGGAAATCGGGGGCCCCGCTTACCTGGTGAGCTAGAAAAGCTTGTTCAAGACGTACTTGAAACACATTTTGCTGTCAAAGAAAGGCCTCCCGTAACGCATGCATATGGCCGGTTGTTGTCGTTATGCGATGAAAGAAAATTAGTGCCGCCCTCCGAGCGAACATTCTATCTGCGTGCGAACAATCGTGATCATGTTGAGACTACCCGAGCTCGTCAGGGCGATAAAGCAGCTTACCAACTAGAAAGTGGTATGAACCAGGGGCAGTCAATGCCGGTAGACTTTTCTGGGCAGTATGCAATGGATGTGATTCATGCAGATCATACCGAGCTGGAACTGGAGTTGGTTTGCAGTCGCTCTGGGGCCAATTTGGGAAGGCCATGGCTGACACTGTTGATCGATTGCTTCAGCGGTATGCCGCTCGGGTATGCCGTACTTTATGATCCGCCCAGTTATCGAAGCATCATGATCGCAATCAGAAGCATGGTGCAGCGTTTTGGGTACATGCCGAGTAATATTTGGGCCGATGGTGGGGCGGAGTTTCGTAGTGTTTACTTTGAGTCCTTGGTGGCAAAGTATGGCGGATCTATTCTGAGACGAGATGGGAAGCCTCGGCACGGGGCTATTATCGAACGATTTTTTGGTTCTGTGCAGACGCAGCTAATTCACCGCCTAAAAGGAAATACTCAGGCAACCAGCGGCAATGTTAGGGAGTTGACTAGGAAGGTCAACCCGCGACTCAATGCGATATGGACCCTCCATGAGTTCGATAAGGCATTAAGCGATTTGTTGGAGCACTTACGCGCGCATGCTCAAAGCAGCGAACTGGAGTCGCCGCTAGAGAAGTACGCCAGAAGTGAGCGAACACTGGGGGTAAGGCGCAATCGCCAGGTTCTGTATGATCAAAAGTTTATTATTTCCACGCTTCCCACGACCCGTAAAGGCACTGCCAAGGTCAACTCTAGAACAGGCGTCCGAGTTAATCATATTGATTATTGGCATAGTTCATTTCGTGCCAGTGATGTGCGGAATAAGTGTGTTCAAGTTCGCTATGATCCATACGATATTGGGTTTGTGTATGCATACATAAGAGGGGGCTGGCAGAAATGCCAAGCTGGCAGTTATTACGATGTGTTTCGTGGACGGTCTGAGCGCGAGCTAAATGTTCTACTTAGTGAGCATCGCCAGAGAAAAGGGCTTGCAAGAAAGCAAAGAACGTTGACTATGCGGGAGCTTGCCCGATTGTTTGACCTATTTGAGGAGCGGGAAGCAACACTTTCTCAGCGTCAACAAGCCAAGGACAGTGAGCGGCTACTCATAACCGTCGAAGCCCCCTTAGAGGAGGAAAATGCTTTCAATACATCCTCCAGCGAGATAGCTGTTGAGTCTAATTCAAGGAATGAAATCAAAGTCGATTACTCGGCGCTTATCCCGGAGGATTTTTGATGATACATCCCCAGACCCGTGTTTCTGAGGAGCTATTTGTCGCCACAGCCGCGGCGAAAAAGAGCTATTTTCACCGTGGATTTGTTCTAAAGCACAGTAGTCTCGCCCGGGTATTTGAGGAGGTAAAGTTATCTCTTCAGGAGCATACAGGTAAGCATATTATTGTTGTTGCAGGGCCTACTGGCGTGGGAAAGACGACTTTGGCGAGCCGGCTTGTCGATCATGTCTACCAAGATATAGTCCCAGACTGGGCTGCTGCCCCCCACTGTATTCCTGCTATTTGCGTGGAGCTTAATATGGAGGCAGGGATTGTCTTTGATTGGAAGGAGCTGTATCGGCAAGTATTGGAGGAGTTAGAAGAGCCTTTGATTGATCGAAAATGCCATGTTGAGAGAATCTCTAATGAACGTGGTGGAAGGGTATTGACGGGGAAGTCTGCAGGAGCGGCAGCGTTACGAAATCAGATGAAGAGGGCCCTTAAAGACCGTGAAACTCAAGTGATAGTGATTGATGAGCTCCAACACCTCTTTAAGCACGGTGGGAGGTCCGAGCAGCACTACGAAGTGCTTAAATCTCTGTCTTCAAAAACTGGCTGTACCATCATAGGGTTAGGAACCTATGAACTTTCCGGAATGATTGATTGGTCTGGCCAGATTAACCGGATTGCGAGTTATGTACAGTTTCCTCAATACAAATTTGCCACACAAGAAGATCAGCAAACATTTTTTAACGCTTACAATGGCTTGCTTGCACATACGCCAATTGATTTGGACGCAGGTCTTATGCAGCCTGACCTCACTTTTTTCTATGTTGGGAGTTGTGGGTGTGTGGGAATTCTAAAGGACTGGGTATATAGAGCACTGTCTCGAGCTCTTGCAATGGCCTCTCCTGTGATGACCTTGGAACATTTTGAGATTACGATGCTGTCCCCCAAGGCCTTGAAGCGCATTCTTGAGGAGATACGCGAAGGGGAAGAGTCCTTTAGGCAACCTGATTATGAAGAAATCAAGCAAGAGGCTCTTGGGCATGCAACAGGGAAAATGAAGGCGGGCTCAGTTCCGCAGCCGAACGCTAAAGTGAAGAAAAAGGGCGGTAAGCCGGGCTATAGGAACCCTGTTAGAGATCCTGCCTATGTATCATGAAGCGTATTTGGCTAAATGCCCAAGAACGTTATTACGTTCCTTGAAGCCCTTAGGGAAGGAGCTTCAGAAAGAGTCTTTGACTTCCTATTGTTGGAGGCTTGCTTGGCATCACTCATTAAAGCCTGCGGTTTTATTCGGTTCTATCATTGATCCAGGGAAGTCTTCCGGCTTTCTCGTGCGCGAAGTGGCTACGTGCTTTAATTCAATGACAAGAAAGACAGCTCACTTGGCTGAGAGGGTGTCTCAGCTTGTAGGGCTTTCGATGGCGGCCGTTATGCCGATGACTTTGCTGCATTGGAGCGACGCTCTGGACCCTTCTGCGCACGGGCTGATACGGAAAACCAAGCATTGGTGTCCCCTTTGCTTTCTTGATGACAGAAAGAGTGGCCTCTTTTATGAGCGCTTAGCTTGGTCGCTTGAGGGCGTTGAGGTGTGTTCTATCCATGATTGCAAGCTCAGGAAGGTCTGCCTTCATTGCTTGATGGAGCAGCCTTATGTGTCATCGAATGTCTCCCTTGGCTACTGTCACCATTGTCGTAAACCGTTGGGTGATCGCTTGGTCGATAAAGTGACACAGAGCTGGTTGGAGTCAGATAAAGGGTTTTCAGATTTGGTGTTTCAGCAAGAATCGGTTGACGGGAGGATGTACTCCCACCGGCGGCTCATCGAGGAATTAAAGTACCTGATAAGCGTGAGGGCTGACGGCTCTTTGGTGGCGTTTGCAAAGGAGGTCGGATTTGATCGGCGCGTGATTGAAAAGTGGATAAAGGGGGAGGCGAGACCTACTGCTCTTAGCTTGATGCAACTTTTCGAGATGTACGATATTCCATTGTCGGAAGTACTTTCGGGGCAAGAGAGCATCTATGGCCTGTGCATTAAGGGGCGGTTACCGAATTTGAAGCGTACCCAACACAGGAAGCGTTTCGTTATTGGTCCCTATGAGCCTGCCAAAATATCAGATGGGCGTTTGGTTGCACTGGCCAGCCCAAAGCCGGAGGCTCTAGACTCAGCAAAAATCATGAGAAAGGTGAAAGTCTATTTGAATGAAATTCTACAAGGAGCTAGGCCTCCTCAGTCGCGCAAGGCAATAGCTATAGAGTTAGGGGTATCAGCTGGATTTCTTGAGTTTAGTTTCGGTAAGACGGTTAGAGAAATCACTCGGCTATATCGTATCCACAACAAGCAATGCGAAATGGGGCGGCGTTCGGTGTTGGATGGGCTTATGCGTGATGCTGTGGATGATTGTATTCGTGCGGGGAGGGCGCCTTCCTGGAGGGCTGTTGTAGAGATCATGCCTGCCAAAGCTATTAAGCGCTTTTCCTTTGCGGAGCTCAGTGATTCACGTGCTAGGGCGATTAGTGCTCATCCGCAGAAACTGGCTAGTGAGGCAATAGCTAAGCGTGAGGAGTAAGCTGTAGTTCTGAACAATAAAACTGCACTAATTGGCGGAAATTTCACTGCCCTTCTGAGGGGTATGGTTGTACTGACGCTTTATACAGAATTGGTATCTAACTGATATGTATTGGATTTTTTTAAAAATGGGGTGAAACAGTTTTGTGTTTCTAATTGGGCGTGTTGTAATTCTGCAAAATAAAACTGCACATAGTGCAATCTTATGGTTCGAATAACACTTCGTTGTCTTTATCCTTAAATTAAATGGTGCCGAGGAGAGGACTTGAACCTCCACGGGGTTGCCCCCACTAGCACCTGAAGCTAGCGTGTCTACCAATTTCACCACCTCGGCACTTCAGGATGGCGCGAACTTTACGCGTCACTTGGATCTTTGTCAACGCTTTTTTTGAGTTGGGTTTTAACTTTTTTTAAAACCGCGCCTAAATTGAAAAAGTTGAATAAAAAGCAAACGTTAAAGTGCTCTGAGTGCTCAAATTGTTCTAAATTTATACATGGGGCGGGCGCATCTGCGAATGGTTTTTAAATGCGGGAATTATGTTAATGTGACGGAAAACCAACCATATCGGTCGCAGGTTCCGCTATGTTGATGAATTTTGTAGATTTAAGGTCCTTTTAATGGGAAAAAAGAAAAAGAGTAGTTTGGATCCTTTTGCGGAGCGCGAAGCAGCCCGTTATGAACACCCCACCGCAAGTCGCGAATTTATTCTTACCTTTCTTGAAGAGCGCGGCGCTCCCGCGACCATCGAAGAAATAGCTTCCTCTTTTAATGTAGTGCAGCCTGAGCCCTATGAAGGGTTGCGTCGTCGATTGATCGCCATGTGTCGGGACGGTCAGTTGGTGTGCAATCGTAGGGGCGCCTATGGCTTGCCGAAAAAGATGAATCTGATTCGCGGTCGGGTGCAGGGTCATAAAGATGGCTACGGCTTTGTTATTCCTGAAGAGGGCGGCTCGGATTTATACCTGTCATCGCGTCAGATGAAGCGGGTCTTTGATGGCGACATTGTGTTGGTGCGTGCGGAAGGCCGAGAATTTAAAGGCAAGCGTGAAGGCGTGATCGTTGAGGTGGTCGAGCGGCGAACATTCGAAGCTGTTGGGCGCATATATATGGAGAGTGGAGTCGCCTTCGTTGTTCCAGACAATCCTCGTATTACCCAGGACATCCTGGTGCCGGAGCATGCTCTTAATGGCGCCAAGCACGGACAATATGTGACATTGGAGATTGTGCGTCAGCCCGATGTGCGTGTTAATCCGATGGGACATGTCAAGGAAGTGCTGGGTGAGCACATGGCGCCGGGCATGGAAATCGATGTCGCTCTGCGCACTTACTCTATCCCATTCCGCTGGCCGGAAGAGGTTGATGCGGAGGCGGCCAAGTTCAAGTCCAAATTGAGTGCGCGTGACAAAGCGCACAGAGTTGATATTCGACACCTGCCGTTAGTGACAATCGATGGCGAGGATGCGCGGGATTTTGATGACGCGGTCTATTGTGAGGCGAAGAAGTCTGGCGGCTGGCGTTTGTATGTGGCGATCGCCGACGTTTCGCATTATGTGAAGCCGCAGACGGCTCTGGATAAAGAGGCCTTTCAGCGCGGGAACTCAGTTTACTTCCCTAACCGGGTGGTTCCCATGTTGCCTGAGGTGCTATCCAATGGACTGTGCTCGCTCAATCCCGATGTCGAGCGGTTGTGTATGGTCTGTGAAATGACCATCAGCCAGAAGGGTAAGCTGAGCGGCTATAAGTTTTATGAAGGGCTGATGCTTTCCAAGGCGCGGCTGACCTACACCAAGGTGGGCGCCTACATCGACGACCCAGAGTCTGCAGAGGGAAGGGCCTTTGCGGAAAGATATGCGGATCTGGCGCCGCATATTCGCGAGCTGCATAAGTTGTATATGGCGTTGAGACAGGCTCGGGAAGAGCGCGGCGCTATTGATTTCGAAACCGTTGAAACCCGGATTCTTTTCGATTCGGACCGCAAGATAGACAAGATCGTACCAGTGGTGCGCAATGACGCCCACAAACTTATAGAAGAATGCATGTTGTGCGCTAATGTCGCGACGGCGAAGCTGCTGGAGAAGTATGAAATTCCTTCGCTGTTTCGTGTGCATGAAGGGCCTACGGCGGAGAGGTTGGAGAATCTGCGCGCGTTTCTTGGCGAGTTGAGTTTAAGTCTTGGGGGCGGCTCTACTCCGAAGCCGTCAGACTATCAGGCGCTGACGGAGAGTATCCGTGGTCGGCCGGATAGCGCCACACTGCAGACGGTCATGTTGCGTTCGTTGAGCCAGGCGGTATATCAGCCAGAGAACAAGGGCCACTTTGGTTTGGGGTATGAGGCGTATACGCATTTTACTTCGCCGATTCGCCGCTTTCCGGACTTGCTGGTGCATAGGGCAATCAGAGATCTGATTCGAAGTGAGCGGCCCTGCAAGAATGTACAGCGGGTGGAGGGCGCGCCAGCCTTACCTAAAAGCGCACGTTATAACTATGACATGCAGGCGCTACTTGTTCTTGGAGAGCAATGCTCGATGACTGAGCGTCGCGCGGATGAAGCCACTCGTGACGTGATGAGCTGGCTTAAGTGCGAGTATCTGACTCAGCATGTGGGCGAGAAGTTTGATGGAATTGTGGCCGCTGTCACCGCGTTCGGGCTTTTTGTCGAGCTTAAAGATTTATATGTCGAAGGGCTTGTCCATGTTTCCTCCCTGAAGAGCGATTACTATCAATTCGACGCGGTGAAGCATCGTCTTGTCGGTGAGCGTACAGGCGTTACGCATCGCCTGGGCGATGAGGTGAGGGTGCAAGTGGTTCGAGTCGGGCTAGAAGATCGTAAGATCGACTTGGAAATGATTGGCGAACCCAAGCGCTCAGCGCCGGGTAAAAAGAACAAGCGCAAGGAAATTCTGGCGCAATGGAATGAAGAGTGGAAAAAGGAAAAGAAAGCGGGTAGCGGACAACCTGCGAAAGGCTCCAAGGGCGGTAAGGGTTCCGAGGCGAGTGGTCCTTTGCGTAAGCCGCAAAAAAAAGGACGCCGCAAACGCTCTTAGCAGTATGAAAAAGCTGGCGTAAAGCAAACACTAAACCGGTAGAATGCCGGTTTTTTAACGTACGGAACGAGTTTAACTGTGTCTGAGTCAAACATTGTGTTTGGAATGCATGCGGTAAGAGCACTGCTGCAGAAGCATCCGGGTAAAATTGATCGTTTGCTGCTGTCGGAGCAGCGCCATGACCATCGCTTGCAAGAGATAGCGCAGCTGGCTCAAGAGCGCCGGGTGCCCTTTACTCAAGTGGGTAAGTCAGCGCTGGATAAGGCTGCTGATGGCGCGCATCAGGGGGTTGTGGCCTATCTGAAGGCGGACCGAATGAGCAATGAGACCGATTTGGAGGAGTTGCTGGAGAAGTTGGAAGAGCCAGCGCTGTTGCTCGTCCTGGATGGTGTCACCGATCCTCATAACCTTGGAGCTTGTTTGCGCTCCGCCAATGCGGCGGGCGTGCACGCCGTCATCGTGCCCAAGGATAAGTCCGCTCCGTTGAATGCGGCGGCTAGGAAAGTGGCGTGCGGCGCTGCGGAAGTGACCCCTCTGATTCGCGTCACGAATCTGGCTCGTACCTTAAAGCACATCCAAACTTATGGCGTTTGGCTGGTTGGCGCAGCCGGCGAGGCGGAGCAAAGTCTGTATCAGGCGGACTTCAAGGGTTCGGTCGCCATCGTAATGGGAGCTGAAGATAAAGGGATGCGCCGCCTTACTCGCGAAAACTGCGACAGTCTCGTCAATATTCCCATGCTGGGCGAGGTCAGCAGCCTGAATGTGTCCGTCGCCACAGGCGTATGCTTGTTTGAGGCAGTGCGACAGCGTCAGTTTGGTTAGTTTGTGTTCGCTTTCGGGCTTGCAAGTCTTGCTGAACAGGCATAGAATGCTGCCCTCTTAAAACCACCATCAACTCCTTGCTTTACGAAAACGCAACGTAAGGCTGTTAAACCGAAGGGAGCTACAATGCGTCACTACGAAATCGTGATCATGGTTCATCCTGATCAAAGCGAGCAGGTGCCTGCAATGGTTGAGCGTTACACCTCCAGCGTAAACGCTGGCGGCGGTAAAGTTCACCGTCTGGAAGACTGGGGGCGCCGCCACATGGCTTATCCCATCAACAAAATTCACAAAGCGCACTATGTGTTGATGAATATTGAGTGTTCTCAAGAAGTCATCGACGAACTGATGCACAACTTCCGTTTTAACGACGCCATCCTCCGTGACCTGGTTATTCGTCGTAAGGATGCTGTGACCGAAGTGTCGCCAATCAAAGCAGCTGAGTCCCGCGAACAGCGCGCTCCTCGTGGCGAAGATCGTCCCGCCCGCGTCGTTGCTGACGACGTTGACGACTCTGACGACGATACTGACGACGAAGACAGCAACGAAGAATAAGGTATAGGAGGCTATCATGGCTCGTTTCTTTCGCAGAAGAAAGTTCTGCCGTTTTACTGCCGAAGGCGTAAAAGAGATTGATTACAAAGATGTAGAAGTGTTGAAAGGCTACATCACTGAAACTGGCAAAATCGTGCCAAGCCGCATCACCGGCACCAAGGCGCGTTACCAGCGTCAGCTCGCCACTGCTATCAAGCGTGCGCGTTACCTGGCTCTGCTGCCTTACACTGATCGCCACGACGACTAAGCGCCTGAAAAATTCCCGCCATTTTCTCATTGTTAGTGAAGTGGCGTAGAGCAATCAGGTTCTTAAAGGTTTGCCAATCGGAAGCTAAGAGGCTTCCGATTGTTACAAGATTTGAGGTAAACAAGATGGAAGTTATTCTTCTCGAAAAAGTAGCCAACCTCGGAAACCTTGGCGATAAAGTTAAGGTTCGCGCTGGTTATGGCCGTAACTTTCTGGTGCCTTACGGCAAAGCTGTTCCTGCAACTAAAGCGAATGTAGAGCAGTTCGAAGCTCGTCGCGCAGAGCTTGAAAAAGCGGCTGCCGAGAAGCTGTCCGAAGCTCAGACTCGTGCAGAAGCTATCAACGGTAAAGAAGTGACCATCGTTGCCAAATCTGGCGACGAAGGTAAGTTGTTCGGCTCTGTTGGTACTAAAGACATTGCTGACGCAGTGACTGCTTTGGGCGTTGAAGTTGAGAAAAGCGAAGTTCGCTTGCCTGAAGGCGCTCTGCGCAACACAGGCGAGTACGAAGTAGACGTACAGATGCACACCGACGTTACTGCTACCGTTAAGGTAATCGTAGTCGGCGAGTAATCTCCGGTCATACAAGAAAAGGCAGTCCGCTCCATGCGCACTGCCTTTTTTTATGTTCTCAAGACTTCACCATAGTCGTGTTGTCCATGCCCGCAAATTAGCGATAATAAGCGCTACTCTTAAAAGCTCTGCAAGTCATTATGAATGAGTCAGTAATACGTAAAGATTCGGCCAAGTCTTCGGAAGGGCAGGGCCCAAGCGCCGCCCTGGTTGGTTCCTCTGTGGTAAAGGCTCCGCCCCATTCGATTGAGGCGGAGCAGTCTGTTCTGGGCGGTCTGATGCTGGATAACGCCAGCTGGGACAAGATTTCCGACATCATTACAGCAAAAGACTTTTATCGTCTGGACCATCGCCTGATATTTGGCTCAATTTCCCGATTGGCGAATCTTGGCAGTCCACTGGACGCCATCACTGTCTCGGAGGAGCTGGATAATCGCAACGAGTTGAACTCTGCGGGTGGGTTGGCTTATCTGAGTGAGCTGGCTAAAAACACTCCCAGCGCCGCCAATATTCGCGCCTATGCGGAAATCATTCGCGAACGTTCCGTATTGCGTCAGTTGATTACAGTCGCTAATGAAATCGCCGATGAGGCCTACCAGACGGAAGGGCGCACCAGCACAGAGGTGTTGGATGACGCAGAGCGGCGAGTTTTTCAGATAGCGGAATCCCGGCCCAATCAGGGCGGGCCTGAATCGGTTAATCCGATTCTGACTAAGACCCTTAAGAAAATTGATGAGTTGTTCCACTCAGACGGGGCCATTACAGGTGTTACAACTGGATTTCGTGACCTGGATGATCGCACCTCGGGGATGCAGTCTTCAGACCTGATCATCGTTGCCGGCCGACCTTCCATGGGTAAGACCACATTTGCGATGAACCTGGTTGAGAACGCGCTGATACTGGGGGGTAAGCCTGTCCTGGTATTCAGTATGGAGATGCCTTCCGACTCTATCGTTATGCGTATGCTGTCATCTCTGGGGCGAATTGATCAGACCAAAGTAAGAAGTGGAAAGCTGGATGAGGACGACTGGCCGCGTCTTACATCAGCCGTTAACATGTTGAAAGACAAGCCGTTATACATCGACGATACCGCGGCGTTAAGTCCGACGGAAATGCGCTCCCGGGCGAGAAGGGTGGCGCGGGATCATAATGGTGAAATTGGCTTGATCATGGTGGATTACCTTCAGTTGATGAGGGTGCCGGGAATGACGGAAGGTCGTACGGCCGAAATTTCAGAAATCTCGCGAGGCTTGAAAGCGTTGGCGAAGGAGCTGAACTGTCCTGTGGTCGCCTTGTCCCAGCTTAACCGTAGTTTGGAGCAGCGACCCAATAAGCGGCCAGTTAACTCTGACTTGCGGGAATCTGGAGCGATTGAGCAGGACGCTGACTTGATCATGTTCATCTACCGGGATGAGGTCTATCACGAAGACAGCCCGGACAAAGGTATTGCGGAAATTATTATCGGCAAGCAGCGTAACGGCCCTATCGGAACGGTGCGCTTGGCGTTCATGGGTAAATTCACAAGGTTTGAAGATTTGGCTCACGATTATGGCGGGGGAGACTACGAGTAATGCGTCCATCCCGCGCTCTTATTGATCTGGACGCATTGCGTCACAATGTTCGTTTGCTGAATTCCATTGCTAAAAACGCCCGTTGTGCGGCGGTAATTAAAGCTGATGCATACGGCCATGGCGCAGTGGAAATCGCCCGCGCCCTGAAAGGGGAGGCTCCCAAGCTGGCGGTGGCCTGCTATGATGAGGCGGTGAGTCTGCGTGAAGCGGGTATTACGACGCCGCTATTGGTGCTGGAAGGGTTTTATAGCTCAGAGGAGTTGGCTGACTCTACCCGTTGGCGGGATATAGAGTGGGTCGTGCATGATATGGAGCAATTGGACATGCTGTCCGAGGTGGCCCCTTTGCGCAAAGTAGGTCCTGGTTCCGCCCGGATGCAAACCTGGATCAAGTTGAATACAGGTATGAACCGGTTGGGTCTGCCGTTAAATAAACTGGCTGGCGTCGCTGAGATGCTGCGACAGTTTCCCGGGCTTTCTGTCATTGGGTTGATGACCCACTTCGCGTGCGCTGACGAGCTGAATAGCTTGTTGCAGCAGAAGCAGTGGCGGGCGTTTCAGGCTGGTATGCAGGCGGCGGGATCGGGTGGCTGGAGTTACTCCTCGGCTAACTCGGCTGCTTTGTTGCAATATCCGGAGACTCACCTGGATTGGGTGCGCCCGGGCATTGCGATGTACGGCGCCTCCCCCATGGCGGATAAGACCGGGGCGGAATTTGGCTTGAAGCCGGTAATGACCTTTGAGTCGCGCTTGATTGCTACTCGGGAGCTGCAAGCTGGAGACTCTATTGGCTATGGCGCCGCTTGGACTGCGAACGGCCCAACAAGAATGGGAGTGGTTGCGGTAGGGTATGGCGACGGATATCCAAGACAAATGCAAAATGGTGCGCCTGTCGCCGTGTGCGGTAAGCGGACAAAGATTATTGGGCGGGTGTCCATGGATATGTTGACGGTGGATATCTCTCACATTCCAGAAGCGCGTATTGGGTCGGAGGTAGAGCTGTGGGGCGGGGCGGTTTCCGCTGATGAGGTTGCAGGATATGCGTCAACAATCTCCTATACTTTATTTACGGGCATGACCTCTCGTGTACCCAGGGTATACCTTAATCGCTCGGAAGGGGTTTAAAGCGCAGCGTTAAGCTGGATGATGGGGATAAAGCCTGGGGATCGGGTTTGCGAAAATCCCGTCAAGCAGCCAATATTGTTAACATAATATCTTCAGGCGGCCCGCATTCTAGGGGCGCTAAAGGCCACGAGATACATTTAAGGGGTACATGAGTGATTGTTTGCGTGACGGGAATCGATTCGCCATTAGGCAAGGCTATAGCTCAGCGTTTGCAGCAGAGCGGCATAGCGGTGGAAGGCGTTCCCTACGAGCAGTTTCTCATGACCAATGATGCGATCGTGCGAGCAATGAGGGCGATGCCGTCTGCGGATTTCGTGGTTCATGCTGCGGAGATGGCCGACTTGTTCAAGGCGGAGCAGCATCCGGATTTGGCCTATCAGGTTAATGTGTCCGCTTGTGAGGCGGTAGCGGAGGTGGCGGCTTTATGGAAGGCTCCGATTATTCATCTCTCCAGTCATCTTGTTTTCGATGGCGTCAAAAAGAACCCTTATATATCCGCCAACAAAGGACGTCCTCTTTCCGTGTTTGGGCGGACAAAGCTGCAGAGCGAACAATGGCTCCAGGAAAACTATAGCAAGCATCTGATCTTGAGGGTGGGTTGGTTGCTGGAGGCTGGCGCTCAAGGCTGGCTGCAGACCATGCTTTCCGCGCTGTCTTCAGGGAAGCGCCTAAACGCCAGCACCGATATGCAGCTGACTCCCGTCGCGGTGGATGATGTGGCGAGAGTCGTAGACGCTGTTATCAAGCAGCTGAGTTGTAATATCTCGGTATGGGGCGTTTACCATTATGCTGGCGCTGAAGCTGTCACCCACTATGAACTGTTGAAAGCGATTGTGCTGCAGGCATTTGGACAGGAAGAAATGTTGCAGGCCCTGATCGAGAAAAAGGGCGCTGATGTATTGCCAGGGGTGGCGCTTCCGGCGAATGGCGCGTTAGGTTGTATCAAGCTGCGCAACACTTTTGGCGTCAAGCAGCTTCCCTGGCGTCGTTATCTGCCGGCGTTGATTGAGCAATGTCAGCAGCGTGGCGGCGTAAAACCGACTGAAAACTGCCTGGAAGAGACCCGTTAACGAGCGTTAAGGGCTGATTCCTTCTGGTGCTCCATGCACTTGGTGTCGTGGCGAAGAATTTTCTGCAGTTCGTCCAATTGCAATATCTGAACTTCCCTTCCTTGGACCTTAATAATGCCATTGTTCTGGAAGCGGGTAATGACCCTGCTGACAGTTTCGACGGCCAGGCCTAAATAGTTGCCTATATCGCTGCGAGGCATAGGGAGTCTGAAGTTTGTGCCGGACAGGCGACGACGACTAAAGCGAGTCGACAGGGACAGTAGAAGCGAGGCAATGCGTTCTTCAGCCGAGTTTTTGCTTAGCAGCATGGTAAGCTGCCTGCTCTCCTGAATCTCTTTGCTCATTAATGAGAAAAAGTGGTGCTGCAGGCTGGGGATGTCTGAAGCAAGGTCTTCAAACTTTTCCAGAGGAATTTCGCAAACGCTGGTGCGTTCAAGGGCGACGGCGGAGCAGGAATATTTTTCCATGCTAACGCTGTCCAGACCGATAATCTCGCCAGGCAGATAGAAACCGGTGACCTGTTCCTCGCCTTCCTCGGATACAGTGAATGTTTTGATCGCGCCGCTACGAACTGCGAAGCACGAGCGGAATGGGGTGTGTTGCTCAAAGATATATTCGCCGCGATTGAGCATTTTGCCCTGGCGAATGATTTCTTCCAGACGATCAATATCTTCAGCCCCGACCGCTATAGGAATGCAAAGCTTGCTCAAATTACATTCGTGGCAGCCTCTGTGTAAGCTAAAAGGAGAGGAGGTTGCTATATGCTTGCTTTCCATCGGTTGCCTCGTGGCTGGATGAGTGAAACTGCTTAAAGAGGCTTCTAGGATAGCCAATAGCTATTTAAAAGCAAATCCCTACAACGGGAAATTTACAGGGAAAACCTACGCTCGCCTTTGTTTTTACATAGTTTTCACCTTTTGTTACAACTGGGTCTGAGTGTAACGAATCGCTCTTGCAGGAAGTTCGTTGTTGTCCAGGGTTTTGTAGTAGTCGTCCAACTGTGTGGCGTTGCGCAACTGGTAATGGGGGGTGTAAGAAAATGAGCCCAACCCAACGCCATGTAAGCAACTGACTCCCTGACTAATCAAGCCTGTCCAGGGTAGTGCGAAAAAGTCCTGCGTGATCGGAATAAACGATGCGGACTTAATGCGTCGCTTGAAATCTTTTAACGCCGCCTCCAAACCTGATGTGCCGGCGGATTCCGTTTTATGGCCGGAGAGTAGGATGCCTTGGGGCCTCTCTGTCAGAATTTCCTCAAGATGCTCCGATAGTGCATTGACGGTCGCAGGAGTCGCTTTCAGGCGCAGATAAACGGCTTTGAAGTCGAACGCCCGAATGGTCTGCAGCCAATTCTTAAGGCTCTCAATGGGGAAGGACTGTGCGTATTCGCCAGGGTCATTGATGCAGACAATGTTAAAGCCCAGTCCTTTGATCAGGGCTAGTGCTTCCTCAGAGTCAGGGCGAGCGTCCAGCTCGATGACATGGCGGGCGTCAGTATCGAAGTTTAGTTTGAACTCCCGGCCCAAATAGTACATCACCTGTGTCTGCGCCGCGGGAGTGAGCTGGCGGACCAGATCGCCGAACCAGTGCAGGTACTTAACCTGACTGCCGACGGGGAGGCTTTGCTTGAGTAGTCTCACTTCTTTCACGACATAGTCGATGTACTTCTGCAAATTAGCATTCATGGATGGGAGTCGGCGGGCGTAATTTTCCGCACTGACAAGTGTATTAAAGCAAGGCGCTTGAACGCTCAATGCGAACCCGCCCTCATAATATCGAGCCAGGGAGCTGTTGCGATAATCCGCCTCATAGGCTCCCTCGTCCAAGGCGCTCCAGTTCTCACTGGAGAACTCTTTAGGGGGGGAGTTGAGCAAATAAACCCAGCTATCATTACCCCCATTTTGTTTCGCTTGTTCGACAACCTTTCCAACTGGCATATTGGGTCTCCAACCAGGTAAGAAAACATCTGCGCGCGTTTGACCATCATTGTCAGCGATTTTGCGCGCGCGCCTGCTGTCACACTTGTTGGCAAGTGGATCCCCCCTCTCTCCATGCTCAGTGTATCCAGCTCCCGAAAGGGAGTCTTGATATTGATCAAGGGGTGAGCGGGTGGCTGTCTGAGAGGGTGTACTTTAGTCGCAATATCCCTCAAACAATGGGTTTCTGGGGCGTTGAGGGGTAACATTCATTGCAGCTTTGGGCGGGGAGTTGATATCCTTTGCGGGCATTGAAAAAAGGCGGGCAAAAGTGCAGGCATTTCAGCTATTTCGGTCTTTCGTTTTTTACATTGGGTATGCTTGGGGCGTCATCATCACATCTTTGGTTGGGATGCTGATTGGTCCTTACGTCAATTTTGAAAAGCGTTACTACATCGTCTCCCGGTTTAATGTGTTCGCACTTTGGTGGGCGCGTGTTGTCTGTGGCATACGTTATGAGATCGAAGGGCTGGAGAACATTCCAAAGACGAGCTGTGTGGTTGTCAGCAATCATCAGAGCGCCTGGGAGACTTATTTGCTAGGCGTTATATTTCGTCCTCAGTGTACTGTGCTTAAGCAAGAGTTGATGAAAGTGCCATTTTTTGGTTGGGCGCTAAAGAGATTGAAACCCATCGCCATTGATCGGAGTAAGCCGTCAGCGGCGCTTAAGCAATTGCTTAAGCAGGGAAAGGAGCGTCTGACCTCAGGGTATTGGGTTGTAATTTATCCTGAGGGGACACGCGTTCGCCCTGGGCAGGTTGGTAAATACAACAAGGGCGGCGCTTTGTTGGCCGTCAGTGCTGGCGTTCCTTTGCTGCCTATAGCGCACAACGCTGGAGATTGCTGGCCTGCCGGCAGTATTAGCAAGCGTCCAGGTTTGATAAAGGTGAAAGTCGGCGCGCCAATTGAAACCAGCGGCCGAGCTACTGACGAAGTTCACAAGGAAATGGAAGAGTGGATAAGGCGGACTTCAGCCGCCTTAAGCCAAGCGTAAGAACTCTCTATTTGTAGTTTGAGTACACTTTGTCCAAATAGCCTTCAGTACGCATCTTATCGAGCACTTTGTTGAGGTGCTCAATGCTTTCGTCAGGTGTGTCCTTGTTCATCGCCAGATATAAACTGGTGTCTCTTATAGTAAAGATAGGTTTGATGTCGGAAACTCCAGCCAGCTTGGCGTAGTAGTAGCCTGATGCGGTGCTGGAGATCCAAAGATCCACCTGTCTTTGCTGCAGTCTCTTTGGGTTCAGGCTGTCATCTTCCAGCTCTGAAGCGTTGAAGCCGTTGTTCTTCAAAAATTGCGCTCTGGAGTCATCCTTGTAGCAGCCAATCAGATAGGGCTTGGCGTCTTCTACAGAGTTTATTTTGATAGTTGTGTCATTCCTTGCGAAGAAGACCCAGTCATTCTTGGCGAGGGGGCCGACCCACTTGAACAGTGGTTTGCGTGCGTCAGTCAGTGTAGTGCCGAATACGCCACGGAATTCCTTGCGTTGTGCAAAGTTGTAAGCGTAATTCCAGTTTCTGAGCTTCATGCGGTAGTCGTAACCTGAGCGTTTGAAGAGCTCTTTTACAATGTCTACGTTGATGCCGCTGATAGCGTCAGCTTTGTGTTCGTACTTGTGGTCTTCCTCGCCCATGTTAAAAGGCGGGAAATTTTCCGTGACCAGGTTAAAGGTTTCGCCACGAGCAATGGCGGACAGAAAGAGAACAGAAACCAACAATAGCTTCTTAGCGATCATTAAATCACCTCAAACGGCTGGGCGGATAGTGTTCTGACTAACGATTAGTCTGGCTGCTTATTAAACAGCTGGTGTAGGTGACTTCCGAATAAGTAGTTTTCCGGATAAGCGAAGAAAAAAGGGTGGGAAAGCCCCTGCGAGGCCCGTGGATTCGGGCTTCGCAGGATTTGTAAGGCTCTGTTGTTTATCTGTATCGGGCGGTAATTTTGTCCAATTCGCCGCTGGAACGCATTTTTTCCAGGGCTTCGTTCAGTTTATTCACATACTCATCTGGCGTTTCCTTGTTTACCGCCAAAAAGAGCTGCGTCTCTTTAACTGTGAAGACAGGCTTGATGTTGGTGACGCCATTCTTGGCAGCATAATATGGGCCGGAGACGGGGCCGGATATCCAGAGATCGATCTGGCCGTTTTGCAGTCTTTTGGGGTTCAGGGCGTCGTCGTCCAAGCTGGAAGTCTCAAAGCCATTGGAAAGTAGCCACTGTTCTCTAACATCCCCTTTATAAGCGCCTATCTTGTACTTCTTGGCGTCTTCAACAGAATTGATTTTAATCGTAGAGCCAGCCTTGGCGTACAGTACCCAGCCGTCAGAGGCGATAGGGCCAACCCATTTGAAAAGCGGTTTGCGAGCGTCGGTGAGAGTGGTTCCAAATACTCCCCGGAACTCTTTGCGCTGAGCGTAGTTGTATGCGTAGCTCCAATTACGCAGCTTCATGGTGTAACCGATTTTCGCCTTGGTAAAAATCTGTTTAACAACATCAGTAATCAGACCGGTAATATCCTCGGGTCTGTGTTCGTACTCAGCATCATTAACGCTCATGTTGTAGGGAGGGAAGTTCTCGGTAACCAGATTGAAAGTTACCTCTTCCGCATTTGCTGATAAGCAGAGAGTGGCGCATAACGCCAAGAGAAGGGAGCGAAAATAATACATGTCTTAACCTCGAATGTAGCTACCCCATTAAGGATAGTCCGTCTATCCGAAAAATCCACGGTATGCCGAGAATTTTTTTTGTTATTTTGTTGATTTTATTAACAAAAGTACACACTGAAAGTGGATGTGCTTTATTTTTATGCGCTTTGGTCGTTGGGTGCGTGGCGGTGGTGCAGGAAAGAGGGGAGTAGAAACAAAAAAGCCCGCTTTAAAAGCGGGCTTTCGAAACTTGGTAGCAAGGGGCGGATTTGAACCGCCGACCCCAGCATTATGAGTGCTGTGCTCTAACCAACTGAGCTACCTTGCCGTCTCATTTGAGGCGCGTATTCTGTTGTTTTTTGGTGGGCTTGTCAACCCTAAAAATCATCAGTTTATACGTTAAACCTGAAATGAATTACGTCGCCGTCTTGAACGATGTAATCCTTGCCTTCCAGGCGCCATTTTCCGGCTTCTTTGGCTCCTTGTTCTCCATTGAAGGAGGTGAAGTCGTCATAGCTGACGATTTCCGCCCGAATGAATCCGCGCTCGAAATCGGAGTGGATGACGCCCGCCGCCTGAGGCGCCGTTGCGCCGATCTTAACGGTCCATGCGCGGACTTCTTTTACGCCAGCGGTAAAATAAGTCTGCAGGCCCAGCAGTTTGTAGCCGGCCCGAATGACGCGATCAAGCCCGGGTTCTTCCATGCCCAGGTCGGCCAGGAATTCGGCTTTCTCTTCGTCTTCCAGTTCTGCGATTTCGGATTCCAGCTTGTTGCAGATGGGGACGACGATAGCGCCTTCTTTTTCGGCGATGGCTTGCACTACGTCAAGGTGAGGGTTGTTCTCGAAACCGTCTTCGGCAACGTTGGCGATGTACATGGTTGGCTTTACGGTAAGTAGGCAAAGCTCTCTGATCGCCAGCATTTCATCTGCGCTGAGATTCAGGGCGCGTACAGGCTTGGCCTCGTTCAGGTGTGGCAGTAACTTTTCCATCACCTCAATTTGCTGTTTGGCGAATTTGTCTCCGCCTTTGGCGATGCGCGAGATCCGCTTGATGCCTTTTTCTACGGTGTCCAGGTCGGCGAGGGCCAGCTCTGTATTGATGACGTCAATATCGGCGGCTGGATCGACTTTATTCGCCACGTGAACCACATTCTCGTCAGCAAAGCAGCGCACTACGTGTGCAATGGCGTCGGTCTGTCTAATGTTTGCCAGAAACTGGTTGCCCAGGCCTTCGCCCTTGGATGCGCCGGCAACTAAGCCTGCGATATCGACAAATTCCATGGTGGTGGGGATGACTTTCTGCGGCTTGACGATTTCCGCCAGCTTTTGCAAACGAGGGTCGGGCATGGCGACGATGCCTGAGTTGGGCTCAATGGTGCAAAAAGGGAAGTTTTCGGCGTCGATGCCCGCTTGGGTGAGTGCGTTGAATAGAGTTGATTTGCCTACGTTAGGGAGTCCGACTATGCCGCAATTAAATCCCATGATATGTCCTCAAAGCTCGGAAATTTAAGTAATAAAGTCTCTATAAAGTCTCGGCTGCCCATCCTGTGCAGACGATGCAATAAATTTGCTGTCTGATTTGAAGGGCGGAAAACTAAGCCGCAGGCTCAAGCTTTGAGGGCTGCGGGTGGTAATCTTGAAACCGGTGCGCTTTAGGCGCGTTAGTGGGCGCAAATTATACGCATTCGGAGAGGTGTGAGCCAGTTGGCTGGGGAGGAAATGCGTCAGGCGCGAAAGCTGTGCAGGCGGTTCATCGCGGTGTCCCACTGACCGGAAACGATTGCCTCCAGGTGGGTGTCCAGCTGATAAAACGCAGATTCCAGCTTGTCCATATCCTCTTTGTTGATTCTGCCAAGGACATGGCCTGTCACTTTGCTTTTGTCCCCGGGATGGCCGATACCGAGTCGCATGCGGGGGAAGTCTTTATTTCCTCCAAAGCAGCGAATGATATCGCGCAGGCCGTTGTGTCCTCCATGTCCGCCGCCAAATTTGAGGCGAAGCGTTCCGGCGTCAATGTCCAGTTCATCGTGCGCCACCAGTATATTTTCCAGTTCAATTTTGTAGAACTGGCTGAGGCTCAGAACGGATTGACCGCTGCGGTTCATGAAAGTGGTGGGAAAAAGCAGGTGGATGTCTTCGCCAGCGATGGATATTTTGCAATAGTCGCCGTGAAGCTTTTTGTCCGGTCTTAAGAATTGGCCCTTCTTTCTGGCTAGGTGCTCTAACCAGAGAGCCCCGGCGTTATGCCGGGTCTGGGCATAGTCGGGGCCAGGATTTCCTAGCCCGACAATGGCGCGAACAGGCTTCGACATGGAGCCTTATTCAGCCTCAGCTTCGCCTTCAGCTTCGTCAGCCTTGGCACCTTTCGGCTTGTGTACTGAAACAACAGGCAGGTCGTGGTCTGCGCCTTTTACCAGCTCAGCCAGCTCAACGCCTTCAGGCAGTTTCAGGTCGGAAAGGTGCAGGATTTGCTCAACCTGTACGGAAGTCATGTCGACTTCGATGAACTCAGGCAGGTTGGCAGGCAAACATACTACTTCAACTTCTGTTTGCTGGTGAGAGATGCTGCCGCCGCCTTGACGTACGCCTTCGCACTTTTCTTCGTTGATGAAGTGCAGAGGAACATTTACGTGCAGTTTCTGATCTTTTTGTACGCGCAGGAAGTCAGCGTGCATGATGATCGGCTTGTATGGGTGGCGTTGCAGATCTTTCAGGATGACGGACTCAGTAGTTCCTTCAACGTCCAGGGTCAGAATGTGAGAGTAGAACGCTTCATTCTGCAGGGCGTGGCTCAGCTGGTTGTGGCTGACGGAAATGGCTACAGGAGCGGTTTCGCCGCCGTAGATGATTCCAGGAACTTTGCCGTCAATGCGACGTAGGCGGCGGCTCGCACCTTTCCCCTGAACGTCACGCTTTTCAGCGTCTAAGCTAAATTCATTACTCATGATTATTTCCTCAGTTTTAAACCCGGCAGATCCGCGACCAGATCTGAAGGGCATTGTGGTTACCGGTTGAAATCACCGGTGTCTTAAACAAACAAAGCTTCCATCAAGGAAGCTTTGTCGCTTTATCCCGATATATAGCGGGATAATTATCCAAACATGGCGCTGATTGACTCTTCGTTGCAAACGCGACGAATCGATTCGGCCAATAGGCCCGCCAAAGAAAGCTGGCGGATTTTATCACATTTCTGGGCTTTGTCACTCAATGGAATTGTGTCGGTAACCACAAGCTCGTCCAGTACGGAGTTTTCGATGTTTTCGATAGCCGGGCCGGAGAGCACAGGGTGAGTGATGTAAGCGATAACTTTGCTGGCGCCGTGCTCTTTTAGAGCGTTGGCGGCTTTGCAAAGGGTTCCTGCTGTGTCCACGATGTCGTCGACCAGGATACAAACCTTATCTTGCACTTCGCCGATAATGTGCATGACCTGAGCTTCGTTGGCGCGTGGGCGACGTTTGTCTATGATCGCCAGATCTGCGTCGTCAAGTCGCTTGGCGAATGCGCGGGCGCGCACAACGCCGCCAACATCTGGGGAAACGACAACGAAGTTTTCAAAATTGCGACGCTCGATATCGTCAAGCATGACCGGAGTGGCGTAGGCGTTGTCCACTGGAATGTGGAAGAAGCCCTGGATCTGGTCTGCGTGAAGATCCACGGTCAGTACGCGATTGATGCCGACGCCGGTAAGTATGTCCGCAACGACTTTTGCGCTGATAGGGACACGGGAAGAGCGGGGTCTGCGATCCTGGCGAGCATAACCGTAATAAGGGATTACTGCAGTGATTCTACCTGCCGAAGCTCTTCTGAGCGCATCAGCCATAACCACCAGCTCCATCAAATTATCATTGGTGGGCGCACAAGTAGGCTGAATAATGAAAACGTCCCGACCGCGCACGTTTTCATTGATCTCCACCGATACTTCGCCATCGCTGAAGCGGGTGACGGCTGCGGCGCCCATAGGGATATGGAGCGTATCAACGACGTTCTTGGCTAGTTCGGGGTTTGCTTGGCCGGTAAAAACCATTAACTTGGACACGGGACGTACCTTCATAATAGCGTCTAGGCAAATAATGAATTTTTAAAGGAGTGGGTTTGGAAGTTGGCTGGGGTGGTAGGATTCGAACCTACGCATGACGGGATCAAAACCCGCTGCCTTACCGCTTGGCTACACCCCAGTGGAGTCGCATTTCTGCTATCAGTTTTAATGATGACGCCATTTTTTGAGTTCTGACTGAACTGGCGACTCATTAATGCTCTTGGCGACAAAGCCGTGATATTTTGTCGGCATTTGGGAGAGAACATATTCCGCTCGCTTTTTTTCGGAGAAGCTTGCAAAGATGCAGGCCCCTGTTCCGGTTAATCTAGCTGGCGAAAATTGATCTAGCCAATTTATCGCCTCGCGAATCTCTGGGTACATCCTGCAAACTACTGTTTCACAGTCGTTTCGGAGGTTTTCGAGATCTCCCTCAAGAGCGGGCGCTATTGTGCTTTTTGGTGTGTCTCTTGTCAACCACTTATCTGAAAAAATTTTAGCGGTGGAGATATGGAGGTTTGGGTGGATGACTAAATACCATTTTTCCTGAGTGTCGACGGGATGGAGGATGTCTCCCACGCCTTCAGCGAAAGCCGTCGCGCCGCGGACGAATACGGGTACGTCCGCCCCGAGTTTTAATCCCAGTTCGGCCAGAGTTTCTGTATCGAGATCTGTATTCCACAATGTATTTAGCGCTAACAATGTCGTCGCTGCGTTGGAGCTGCCGCCGCCGATACCGCCGCCCATTGGCAGCCTCTTATCTATATAGATGGAGACTCCGCTGATTTGCTTAACCTTATTTGGGCTTGTGGCCGCCACATGTTCTTTTAGTAGGTGGGCGGCTTTGATGATGAGGTTGTCTGCTTCCGGCACGCCGGGGAGATTTGGCTCCAGCGTGATGCTTTGATCATCTCGGGGAGTGAAGCTCAGGCTGTCGCCGTAATCCAGTAATTGAAACAGAGTCTGCAGTTCGTGGTAGCCATCAGGACGTCTGCCTGTGATGTGTAGAAAAAGATTCAGTTTCGCTGGAGAGCTTAGTGTCAGGGTTTCGTTGCGCATAGGGAGTGTGAGCGGGTTAAAACGGGTGATTACTGGATTGAGGTTGTGGCGCTCAGGGGCGCCACTCCGTTATGGCCAGTTTGACGCGGGCGTCATCGCTGGTAAGCGTGATTTTCTCCGGTAGCGAGAGGTCGCCGACCTGGGTGAAGCGGCCATACTCAATCAGCCAGCCATTCTGTTCAATGCTGACCAGCTCGCCATCAACGCTGAATGTCAGTTTGTTGGCCTCGTTCGCGTCAGGCACGCCGCGCACCCAGTAGGGGAGTGATTCAATTGGAATTGACCATCCAAGGGCGCGCTCCAGTAGTTGCTGTGGGTGTTCGGAGAATAATGGTTCGTTATCAGGCTGTGAAAGGCGGATGCCTTTGGGGGAGCCTTCTATTTGTGTTGCGCCTAACCCTAATAAAGAAGAAGAAACGTGAATGGCGAAGTGATCGCCCTGTTGGTTCCATTCGTTGATGAGGGCGCTATCCAGGCGGTCTCCTCTACGCACGCTCAGTTTGCCTTGCAGTCGCCAGTGGTCGAACGCCAGCAGGGAGCTTTTGCGTTGTGACCAGTCGCCCGGCGCATTCAGGGTGGTTTCTTTGGGGGGCGTCAGCTGGCATCCGCTTAAAGCGACCAGTGTTGTAAGCAGTGCGGCGAAAAGGCGTCCGCCAGAAAATGTTTTTGACATCTATCGCGTCCGTTTATATGGATGGCTTGTCTGAATTGATTTTCGGGCGGGATTGATGCTCCCGCCCGAAAATGAGTTATGAGGGAGTTAAAGGTCTACGTTCAGGCGTTTCAGGGTTTCATTCAGAAGCCGGTGATCGGGTTTTGTGTTCAGCGCTTCACGCCAAATATTTTTGGCGTCGTCCTGTTTGCCGAGAGACCAGAGTACTTCGCCTAAATGAGAGGCGACCTCGGGGTCGGGAAACTTGGAGTAGGCTTCCTGGAGGAAGCCGACAGCTTCGCCAGATTTACCTAAACGGAACAGCACCCAACCCATGCTATCAAGTATGGCGGGATTGCCTGGGTCCAACTCCAACGCCTTGTTGATCAGATTGTACGCTTCTTGGGTGCGGTCAGTGCGGTCGGCAAGGGTATAGCCCAGTGCGTTCAGTGCGACGGCGTTATCGGGATCAAGCGCAATGATGTGGCGCAGATCGTCTTCCATGCCTTCCAGCAATCCCATGCGGTCTTTCAGCATGGCTCTGGCGTAAAGCAGCTGCAGATCTTCAGGGTATTCTTCTACGGCCTGGTCTGAAAGTTTCAACGCGGCGTCGAGGTCGTCCAACTCCAGCATAAGGTTGATTTGCAGTTCCCATAGCTGGCTGGCCTGGGAGGGCAAACTTTCCCGAGCTTCGGTGAATGCGGCTTCCGCTTCGCTTTGGCGGCCTGATCGGATCAGGAGATAGGCGGAGCGCGCAAGGGCGTTGAAGTAATGGCCGCCACGGGTCACATTCTGGTAATGCTGGATAGCGTCTTCGACTCGGTCTTCCTGGTCGGCGATGCGCGCCAGATAAAAATGAGCTTCATTGAGATGCTGCCCTTGCTTGACCAGATCCTCTAAATGTTTGCGGGCTTCTTGTGTATGTTGGTTTTCAAGGGAGACCAGCGCATAAGAGAGCTTGAGGTGCGGCGTATTTGGGAAGCGATTCATCAGCTCCTTATATATAGACTGTGCGGCGTCGAAATTGTGCGCTTCAATCTGTGTGCGGGCGTATAGCGCGCCGACTTGCACTTCATCAGGATGCTTGGCGTACTGCTTTTTCAAATAGGCGAGAGAGACATCAACGCCTTTGACGCTTTTCAGCAGGCGAGCGCGTAAGGCGATCACCGCTGGATTATCTGGTGAGGTCTTTAGCAGCGGGTCGGTGCTGGTGAGAGCGGCTTCTTCCATGCCATTGATTTCCTGCAGCACGGCGTAGCCATACATTAATTCGCCGTTCTCCGGGTGACGCTCCAGGATCTTTTTGTACAGATTGAGCAGCTCTTTCTTCTCTTCGTCGGTCAGGTTTTTGGCGTGGACAGCGAGGCGGTCGAACGTTGTCGGTCCTTCAAGCTCCAGCACCTGCTCCATGTGAGACAGCGCTTCTGGATACTGCTTTTGCTTAATGAGCTGGAAGGCGGCCAATTGGTGAGCGTCTACGTTCTCCGGCTCCACTTCGGTCCACAGCAGCGTCATTTCGGTCATGGCCGCGTCATCCTTTATATACTGCGCGGCATTGAGCGCCCGGCGTATAACGCCGATGTCGCGAGTCTCGCGGGCGACTTTCAAATAGTTCTGCAACAACATGTCAACTTGGCCGCGCTGCCCCGCGACTTCGGCGGTAAGCAAGTCCAACAGTGTGGAGCGGCTGAATTGTTGCGGATAGGGAGATTGTTCATCCGGGGCGGGGGCAAGCTCGGAGTCATCGTAGGCTTGGAGCACCGGGATGGGGCGTTGTGTGACGGGGTCCGTCACTTCTTGTGTTTTTTGCAGGCCGGCGATCTGACTGCAACCGGGGAAAACAACACAAACCACCGCGCTGAGCAGCGCTCGATGCAAATATTTCATTGATACTATCTTATTACCGGTCTTATGACGTTTTATCGAGAGGTTCGCTGACAAGCTAGCATATACCTCCTACTTAGCATAGCTCTATTCATTAAAGCTTGTTAACCGCTCGAAGCCTTTATTGGCGAGAGGTAAATCCTTCTCTTTGCAGTTTATTTTGCAATGGTTTTCAACTGCGCTGAGGATGGGCGGCGGAAGCGGAAAATTCAGGAATGGCCGCCTATAATTTGTTTTAGATTAAAACTTCGTCGCCGCGATTTCGGTATATTTTTTAAGATAAGTCATTGTGCGCAGCGGCCAGCGCGTTAAAATGGTCGCCGGCTTGGGAGATGTCCTGGTTGTTATGGCGCTTTTTGTTATAAGTATTAATCATAAAACCGCCCCGGTTGCGATCCGGGAGAAGGTGGCGTTCGGCCCGGAAAAGATGGCCGATGCATTGGCGCACCTGCGCTGCCGCCCTGATATCGACGAAGTCACTATCCTTTCTACGTGCAATCGCACGGAGTTGTACTGCTCCACGCCGGGAGAGCCGGATGAGATAAGCCTGATAGAGTGGCTTGGGCAGTACCATCAAGTTAGCCTCACCGAACTGAAAGCCTGTTGCAATATATATAATGATGAAGATGCTGCGCAGCATATGATGCGCGTCGCCAGCGGCATTGATTCCATGGTGTTGGGCGAGCCTCAGATTCTTGGGCAAATGAAGGAAGCGCATGCTTCCGGTCGAGCCGCTGGTTCGTTGGGCGGCCCTTTGGATCGCCTGTTTCAGCATGCTTTCGCTGTGGCGAAGCGGGTGCGGACTGAAACCGCGATCGGCGAAAACCCTGTCTCCGTTGCCTATGCTGCGGTGAGCATGGCGTCGCATATTTTTTCTAATATGGGGCAAAATACCGCTCTGTTGATTGGCGCTGGCGAGACAATCGAGCTGGTGGCGCGTCATTTGTACCGCGCTGGGGTGCGTTCACTGATTGTCGCCAATCGTACGCTCTCCCGGGCCAGAGATCTGGCCGCCGAATTTCACGGCAGCGCTATAGGTCTCTCCGATATCCCGGAATATCTGCACCGTGCGGATATCGTTATTGCTTCCACCGCCAGCCCGCTGCCTATTCTTGGTAAGGGAGCGGTGGAGAAGGCGCTCAAGCGCCGCAAGCATAAACCCATGTTTATGGTGGATATCGCGGTTCCCAGAGATATAGAAGAAGAAGTCAGCGAACTCGCCGATGTATACCTCTATACCGTCGACGATCTGCGTCAAGTCATCGAAGACAACATGAAGTCGCGAGAAGGCGCCGCTGAAGAAGCTGAGCGTTTGATTGCGGCAGGCGCTGCGGATTTCATGTATCATCTGCGCGCTCTTGATTCGGTGTCGGTTTTGCGGCGCTTTCGCGATCAGGCGGAAGGCGTCCGCGACGGAGAGCTGCAGAAAGCCATCAGACTGCTTAACCGGGGGGACGACCCCGAATCCGTCCTGCGCATGCTGGCTCATGGACTCACCAATAAGCTGATACACCATCCTACCGTTCAGGTTCGTCGCGCTTCCGCGGAAGGGCGTCAGGAAGTGACTGGCTGGTTGCGGGATCTGTTTCAGCTTCCGGATGAAAAAGTTAAGAACGATTAGCGTCCGTTGAGGCCGGAATCCGGCCAACCTCTATCCCCGTTTCGGTCGACTGCGTAATTTCACTATGGTTATTGGTTTATGAAAGAATCGATTAAGTTAAAGCTCGATCTTTTGAAAGATCGTTATGAGGAAGTAGGGGCGTTGCTCTCCGACCCGGACATCATCAGCGTCCAGGAAAAGTTTAAAGAATTGTCGAAAGAGTACGCGGAGCTGGAGCCGGTGGTGCAGTGCTATCAGGAATACCAGAACGCGTTAAACGCCATTGAAGAGTCCAAACTGTTGCTTAACGACAGTGATGCGGACATGCGGGAAATGGCGAAAGAAGAACTGGCAGCGGCGGAAGAGTCCAGCGAGCAGTTAGAGAAAGATCTGCAGATTCTGTTGTTGCCCCGCGACCCGCGTGATGGCTCCAACGTGTTTCTTGAAATTCGCGCAGGCACCGGCGGCGATGAGGCGGCTATTTTCGCAGGCGATCTGTTCCGTATGTATTCCCGCTACGCCGAACTGAAAAAGTGGAAAGTGGAGATCGTCAGCGAAAGTCCTGGCGAACATGGCGGCTATAAAGAAGTGATCAGTCGCGTTGCCGGCGATAATGTCTTCAGTTTGCTGAAATTCGAATCCGGCGCTCATCGCGTGCAGCGGGTGCCCGAGACGGAATCGCAAGGCCGCATTCACACTTCCGCCTGCACGGTGGCGATACTTCCAGAAGTTGAGGAAGTAGGGGACGTTGACATTAATCCCGCAGATTTGCGCGTAGATACTTACCGCGCCTCCGGGGCGGGTGGTCAGCACGTTAACAAAACCGACTCCGCTATTCGTATCACCCACTTGCCGTCAGGCATTGTCGTGGAATGTCAGGACGAGCGTTCGCAGCACAAAAACCGCGCTAAAGCCATGTCATTGCTGAAAGCCAAGCTGCTTTCCTCCGCGCAGGAAAAACAAGCGAAGGAACAGGCTCAGACGCGTAAATCGCTGGTGGGCAGCGGCGACCGCTCCGAACGTATCCGCACCTACAATTATCCACAAGGGCGCATCACAGATCACCGCATCAATCTGACTTTGTACAAACTGGAGGAAGTGGTGCAGGGCGATCTTGATCCGGTAATCCAGCCTTTGTTGCAAGAGTATCAGGCGGAGATGCTGGCCAGCATCAGCGAATAAGCGATAAACCGGGACCGGACTTATGCGCATAGACGAAGCCCTGGCCTGGGCGAAAAGCCGGCTTGAGACAGACAGTCCCAAGCTGGACGCGGAGGTGCTGCTTGCTCATGTATTGGGGAAAGGCCGGACTTATTTGATCAGCCATAACGACAGCCTGTTGGATGAGCCTGCCTTGCAGGCGTATCAGCGGCTTATCGCCGAGCGTGAAACAGGCCGACCGGTGGCTCACCTGATTGGGACGCGGGAGTTTTGGTCGCTGGAGTTTCAAGTCAGTCCCGCCACGCTGATCCCTCGACCGGAAACCGAACTGCTGGTTGAGCTGGTCCTTGAAGAAGCCTTGCCCGCCGGAGCCAAGCTGTTGGATTTAGGAACTGGGACCGGCGCTATTGCTTGCGCGCTGGCTCATGAACGTCCTGACTGGCGTTTGACCGCGGTGGATTTGAGTCAGGATGCGGTTGAATTGGCGACGGCCAATGTTCAGTCGCTTGGGCTGGCGAACGTACAATGCCTGCGTTCCAATTGGTACGAGGCAATAGCGGACGAGCAGTTCCATGCCATTGTCAGTAACCCTCCCTACATTGATGTTCTGGATGTCCACCTGAAGCAAGGGGATGTGCGCTTTGAACCTGCCTCCGCGCTGGTGGCTGCAGATCATGGGTTGGCGGATATACGCGTGATCGCCGCTGGCGGCGAGCGACGCTTGCTGGCGGGCGGTTTGCTGGCGGTGGAGCATGGCTACGATCAAGGCGCTGCGGTGCGCGAAATTTTTTGCGATGCCGGTTACGTTGGCGTGCGGACTCATCAAGACTTGGCGGGACATGACCGAATCACCCTGGGGCGCTTGCCTGTATAGCGCTGGCGCGCCAAGGTATGGAGGATGCTATGCGGGATGAAATGAACGATACGCTGCTGATGCGCTACAACCGGCAAATCATGATGCCGGATTTCGATATCGCGGGTCAGGAAGCGTTGCGAAACAGCTCCGCGCTGGTTATCGGGTTGGGCGGCCTTGGGTGTCCCGCCGCAATGTATCTGGGCGCAGCCGGTTGTGGACGTATGGTGCTTGCGGATTTCGATGCGGTGGATCTGTCCAATTTACAGCGCCAGATCGCTCATAGAGAGCAGGACGTTGGCGTCAACAAGGCTGAGTCCGTGCGACGCGCGCTTGCTGATATCAATCCGGATGTCAGAGTAGAGACCATTACTCAGCCTCTGCAGGATGAGTCATTGTCCGCAGCGATTGTGGATGTGGATGTCGTGCTGGATTGTACTGATAACTTCGCTACCCGGTCAGCGGTTAACGAGGCTTGCGTACGCCACGGCAAGCCTTTGGTGTCAGGGGCGGCGATTCGTTCCGAAGGACAACTGGCGGTGTTTGATCCGCGCAGAGACGACACTCCCTGTTATCACTGTCTTTACGGTATGTTGTCTGAACAGCAGCTGACTTGCTCCGAGGCGGGCGTCATTGCGCCTCTGGTGGGCGTCATAGGCAGTCTGCAGGCGCTGGAGGCAGTAAAAATCCTTAGCGGATTTGGCGACGTCTGCGCCGGCAGACTGTTGTTGTTCGACGGAAAAACCATGCAGTGGCGCGAATTCAAGGTACGCAAAGACCCATCATGCGCTGTGTGCGGGTGAGGCCGAGTCTTTAAGCTCCCGAAACGCCTGCAGCGCCCGTTCGCGGCTGGCTTTCAAATCCACAATTGGAGCAGGGTAACCCAACCGGTTCCTGGCGTCCGCCGGGGGCTGGTGGATGAGTTTGGTCGAAAGCTCGGCCAGCTCGGGCACATAGTGACGAATAAAGTCTCCGTTTGGATCGAACCTTTCACTTTGCGCTACCGGATTGAACATGCGGAAGTAGGGCGCAGCGTCGACGCCGGTGGAGGCGCTCCATTGCCAGCCTCCGTTATTAGCTGCGAGGTGCCCGTCTATCAATTTGCGCATAAAGTAGCGCTCGCCCTGGCGCCAATCCAGCAGCAGGTTTTTGCTTAGAAACATGGCGCAGATCATGCGCAGCCGATTGTGCATCCAGCCCGTTTGATTCAACTGCCGCATGGCGGCGTCGACGATGGGGATTCCCGTTTTCCCTTCGCACCATGCCAGAAAGTCTTTTTCAGAATGTCGCCATTGCAGGTTTTCCGTTTCCTCTTTGAACGCTTTCGTCATGCTGATGTGGGGAAAGTCATACAGAATATGAATGTAGAAATCCCGCCAGATCAACTCATTTATCCAGGTGCCCACGCCTTCGCCTGCATTTGGCGATGCATGGCGATGCCGCTGCGCGGCGTGAAAACATTGCCGACCGGAGAGCACGCCCAGGGCGAGGTAAGGAGACAGTTGGCTGACGCCGTCAATGGCTGGAAAGTCCCGTTGCTCATGATAACGGTCAACCTTTTGCTCCAGAAAGTCGTCCAGCTTCTGCAGGGCTGCGTCTTCACCAGCGGTGTAAGCTTTTGAGGAAACTTTGTCAAAGCCTGAGACGGATTCAGGTATGTCGTCTTTGGGTGAGTGCGTTGACGATGGCTGCTTCTCTGGCGTCGGCCACAGTTCAATGTGCTCCGGGCATTGTGAAAACCAGGCGCGTTTATAGGGGGTAAAAACGGCGTAGGGAGTTCCCTGGCCGGTGCGGATGGAGCCTGCGGGAAGAATGCTTTGATCACGAAACTTGAGGGCTTCCAATCCTTCCCCGTTCAATGCCGCCTTGACGGCTTTGTCTCTGCGCCTCTCATTGACGCCGAACTCTTCATTAAAGGTTAATGCGCTGCATTGATGCTGTTGCATAAAGGAAATAAGTTTGTCCGGCGCCTCATCAAAGCGGGAAGCGTCTAGAATAAACAGTGGAATATTTATGTTGGACAGCTCAACTTGCAGCGCTTTGAGATTGCGTAGCATGAAGTCCAGTTTGATGTCCGCCATGTCATGGTCGCGCCACTGCTCAGGGCTCATCATGAAGCAGGCGATCAGCTCAGAGTTTTGTTCTCTGGCGCGTTGGGCGGCGGCGTATAATGCCGGGTTGTCGCGGGTGCGCAGATCATTGCGGAACCAGTGCAGGGTTCGCGGCATGTGGTCTCCTTCAGGGATTATTTGTTTGCGATTTGCGTATCTCGGGTTATTTTATTTACGCATAAAGTTTATGAATGGACGCCTCGAAAGAAAAATTCCTGGCGCGTAATAATAGTGGAGTGGCTGTGAAGCATGTTGAGTGGATGTGAGAATGACTGAAGGCGCAGTGAACAAGCTTGAAGAGGCGGTGAAAAACGCTCCTCAGAGCGAGCAGGAGCAGTTGGTGGTCGGCTGGCGGGAGTGGTTGGCGCTGCCGGAGTTGGGCATCTCAAGAATCAAGGCGAAGGTGGATACCGGAGCGAGAACTTCCGCGTTGCATGCGTTTGAATTGGAGTCTTACGAGTCGCCGACGGGAACCCGTGTGCGCTTCGCTATTCACCCGGTTCAGGGGGATAGTGAGAAAGTGATTGAGTGCGACGCAGCGGTCATTGATCAGCGAATGGTGTCGGATTCCGGCGGCCATCGGGAAATGCGTTTTGTGATCAGCACTCTGCTTCAGGTGGGCGGCCATGCCTGGCCCGTGGAGATGACGCTTACCAATCGCGACAGCATGCGCTTTCGTATGCTGCTGGGACGCACCGCTATGGCGGGCCGGATACAAGTGAATCCGGCCGCCTCCTATCTGATGGGCAAAATCAAGAGATCATAAGTTGGCTTCCGCAAACTCCGCCAGAGCGGATCTGGGCACGCCGCGCAGGTGAACATGCGCGCCGTGCTTAAAGCCGCGGAAGCGTTCGGTCATATACGTCAAACCTGAGCTGGGCGCGTTCAAGTAAGGGGTGTCGATCTGCGCCAGGTTGCCAAGGCAGACCACCTTACTGCCGTTGCCGGCTCGGGTGATGATGGTTTTTACTTGATGCGGCGTGAGGTTCTGGCACTCGTCGATAACGATCAGACTGTGCTGGAAGCTGCGGCCGCGGATGTAGTTCAGTGATTTGAACTGTATCGGCACTTTCTGCAGGATATACTCCACGCTGGCGGACATATTTTCATCATCGTGATGTAGCGCCTCCAGGTTATCGGTGATGGCGCCCAGCCAGGGCTCCATTTTTTCCGCCTCAGTGCCGGGCAGAAAGCCGATGTCTTCGTCGAGCCCCTGGGTGCTGCGAGTGACGATAATGCGCTTGTAGCGCTTGCTCGCTACCGTCATTTCGATTGCTGCGGCCAGTGCCAGAATGGTCTTGCCCGAGCCGGCGGCGCCGGTCAGATTGACCAGATGAATATCCGGGTCCAGCAACAGTTGCAGCGCTACCGCCTGATAGATATCGCGAGGCGTTAATCCCCAGGCTTCCTGCTGCAGCAATTTATCGCGAGACAGGTCGCGCACCACCATGTGATCGTCGCGGAACTCGGAAACGCGTCCCACGAACCCTTGCTCGTCAATGATGAAATCATTGCGATTCAGATCCTTCAACTCCGGCAGGCGCGGAATAACGTGCTCGGTGAGTCCGTCTTTCTGTAGCGTCTCTACTTTGTTGATGTTATCCCAGAAGCTGTGGTTGAACTCCTGGTAGCCTTTGGGTAGCAGATCAATATCGTCGATCAACTGGTCGGTGTGATAGTCCTCCGCCTCCACGCCGCAGGCTCTCGCCTTCAGGCGCATGTTGATGTCTTTGCTCACCAGAATGGTGGGGCGGGATTTGTGCTTGCTCTGGAGTGTCACCAGGGCGTTGATAATCTTGTTGTCGTTCAGCGTTTCAGGCAACTGCACCTGGTGAGTGCCTTCCAGGTCCATCAGGATGGAAATGGTTCCCAGAGGCTGGCCTTTGGCTACGCGTACGATAGGGACGCCTTTCTCTATTTCTTTGGGCGTGGCGTCCCCCAGTAATTTATCGATCAGGCGAATCGCCTGACGGCAGTCAGCGGCAATGGATGATTTGCCGGTCTTCAGACGGTCTAACTCCTCCAGCACAGTAATGGGAATAACGACTTGGTGTTCTTCGAAGTTGAGAATGGCGTTTGGATCGTGGATAAGGACGTTGGTGTCAAGCACATAGGTCTTCAATTGCGAACGGGATCGCGCCATGCTTTATTTCCTTTGCCGGTTGATGAGCAGCAACGTGTCTGGGAGTGGTTGGCGCAGGTCGCGCCTGATGGTCGAATGCGAGGATGTGTGAGGAATATGTAGGTTTGAATCAACAACCCACTCCCTGCCATTGATGTCTGGTTATTGTTCGACGTTAAAGGACTTGGTTTCTCTGCGGTAACCGAGCAGTCATTTAACGTCCCTCACTTGCATAATAACCTACGCATGTAATTTTGGAAGTATTTGGAATAATAAAAAACGGATTAGGCTGGTTGCAGGACTCCGCGCCATAGCAAGGTCATGGATTCTCTCAACGCGGGTTCAAATGCTGGAACCAGTGCGTCCAGGTTGCGTTGCGTTAAGACTTCTTTCACCTGGGCGGGAACGCTTTGCATCTGCCACAGTCCCAACAGCAATGCATTGGTGTGAAGCAGCAGGTTGAGACACTGGGTTTCGGTAAGTTGGGGTAAATGACGCCGTAAGCCGACGGCCAGTATTTGGATGCGTCCCATCAATTCCGCTTTAAAGTCGGCGACGCGCTCTGCTTCCACATTGCGTTCTAGAATGGAGCTGGTCATGGAGGCCAGCGGCATAAAATGAGGGTGCTCCTGAACAAACTGGGTCGTTTGATCGATCAGTCCGCCGATTAGGTCTTCGTTAGATTTCTCTCTGTCCTCAGCGACCTCCGCCAGTTCTTGCAGTAGCTGCTGATATAACGCGCCAAGCAGATCGAGAAAGATTTCTTCTTTGGTTTTGAAGTAGAGATATACGGTTCCTTTGGCCAGGCCAGCCTGCTGGGCGATGCTGATTACTGACGGCAGCTGTGTGGGCTGCAGTAAGTAAAGCGCGCGAGCGGCTTCCAGTATGCTGAGTCGGCGCGCGGCCTTTTCTTGCTCATCAATAGCGCGGCTGCGCCGGGTTGGGTGTTTCACTGAGACGTTTACCTGCTTAGTACTACATCGTTAAACGATAGACGTCGTTATTCTAGCATTGAAGCACTCTTCAAGTGTTGTGAACTAGGCATGGCTATGGGGGAAGAGTAGAATGTTTCGCGCAACGATAATAATTCCGCCGACCTGAAGAGGATTTTGGACGATGACTCTGGTCGCAAGCGACATCATGACGCCCCACATTAAATCCGTACCCGCCAGCTGGACGATGCAAAAGTTCGGCGCGTTTCTGGCCCAGAATGGCATTTCCGGCAGTCCTGTGGTGAATGACCGCAATGAAGTGGTCGGCATCGCCACGTTGTCCGATATCGCGGACTTCCATCTCAACCATGTCGACACTAATTACGACGCGCAAATGACGCCGGAGGAGCAAAAAGAAGCTCGCCGTCTGCGTCAGTTCATTTTTGAGGAAATGGTGAAAGTGCCGGTGGAGGTGGGCGACATCATGTCTCCCATCCTGCTGTATGTCACTGAAAGCACGCCCTTGTCGGAAGTGGCTGAGCTGATGATGAAAGAGCACCTGCACCGGATTTTCGTCATGCGCGATAAAAAGGTGGTGGGAATCATCACCACCTACGACATGCTGAAAGTGTTGAAAGAAAGCCTGAACGAATAAGGTTATTGCTCGGCTTTGGTTTCCACGGCGACGACATTTCCTGCGTCATCGTAGCGCACGTGGGCATTGCGATAGGGGGCGCTATTGGCCAGCTTCTCCAGCGCGCGCATGGACTTGTAGGGGATATCGACAATCAGCGAGTTCACCAGCCAACTGGGGATGGCGCCAGCGGGTTCGGTATGCTGCAGCCAGGTCATGCGCGTCTGCGATTCCCCCTGTGGTTGAAACAGGTAGTGCGTCTCTTGTTGATGCACGCGCACATACTTATCTTTTTCCGGCACTTTACCGTCTACGGCGTACATATCCATGGTCACTGCCTGAGTGGCGGGATCGCGCTGAGTGCTGATTTCCAGCACATAGTCCCGATCCCGCACCGGCCAGGGCAAATCATTCACGGAATAGGCGTAACGCTTGGTGAAGTTGTCGCGCTCCACCTCCTCTGAGGCGATGCAGCCATGCACCCATTTCATACAGGATGTAGGGTCAGCCATAACCGCGAGAATAGAACGCAACGGCGTATTCAGCACCGTTTCTGCTTTGAACGCTTTGAAATCGGACCCGGGAAAATCCATGGTGAAGATTTTTACCCCGTTTTTATCAAACTCAAGTCGCCACTGCTCAGAATCCATTGGGATCTCTGCTTGAGTGGAAATCGATGTGAACAATAAAGAGATGCTGAACAGAAAGCCGACGAATATATGTTTTTGGGAAGTGTGTGTCAGGTGTGAGCGCCGCATTGTTATAGTTGTTTCTCCATAAGAAGCCTGAGCGGTGGTGGCCGCTTTGGGGCTGTTATGTTAGCACTTGAGACAGCGTCAAAATGATAAGAAACGCCCATTTACAGGTGGCGACTGAATCGAGTTCAGGGCGCCGGGTGAGGTGCGGGATATGGAAACGATATATATATGGAAATGATATATAAAGGAAATAAGCGTATAAACGAAAGGCAAGATGCAAGCCCGCGCGTCAAGCCGAGTGACGCGCGGGCTGAGAACTCATTCGGGGAGGGTGATGTTCAGCTCCAGTACGGCGCAGTCATCATTGCGGTCAATCTGCACCTGGATATCTTCCCGGTTGATTTTGACGTACTTACCGATCACTTCCAGGATTTCCTGTTGCAGTTGCGGCAGGTAATCCGGTTGATTGCGCTGGGATCGTTCGTGGGCAACGATGATCTGCAGACGCTCTTTCGCTACGGAAGCGGTCGCCTGTTTGTTGCTGCGGAAATAATCCCAGAAGCTCATGCCTTACCTCCAAACACGCGCTGGAAGAAGCCTTTTTTCTGTACGTCCAGGAAACGGTGCTCGCGATCTTCACCCAAAAGACGGGCGACAGCGTCCGCATAGGCTTGGCCTGCGTCGCTCTGTTGGTCGTGAATGACGGGAACGCCCTGGTTGGAGGCGGTCAGAACGGATTTTGACTCTGGAATAACGCCCAGCAACGGCACCGCCAGAATTTCTTCTACGTCCTGTACGCTCAGCATTTCACCGTTTTGCACGCGCTCAGGATTGTAGCGAGTCAGCAACAGGTGCTCTTTCACCGGATCGAGGCCCATTTCCGCGCGACGGGATTTGCTGTGCAGGATACCCAGAATACGGTCGGAGTCACGCACCGAGGATACTTCCGGGTTGGTGACGACAACGGCTTCGTCGGCGTAATACAACGCCATCATGGCGCCGTGCTCAATGCCCGCCGGGGAGTCGCAGATAATGTATTCAAAGGTTTCGGACAGCTCGTTCAGCACCCGCTCCACCCCTTCCTTCGAGAGGGCTTCTTTATCGCGGGTCTGCGACGCTGGCAGAATGCTCATGTTCTCTGTGTATTTATCTTTGATAAGCGCCTGATTAAGGCTGGCTTCATTGTTGATGACGTTGACGAAGTCATAAACAACACGGCGCTCGCAGTTGAGAATCAGATCGAGGTTGCGCAGGCCTACATCAAAATCAATGACTACCGTTTTATGGCCCAGCTTCGACAAACCTGAAGCAATCGACGCGCTGGTGGTTGTTTTGCCTACACCGCCTTTACCTGAGGTAATTACGATAATTTTGCTCAATTTGGTAACCCTTTCCACTCAATCTCTGTAAGTTGAAAATTATAAAGCTCTTTCCCAAAGCAACCCGTCGATCCTGTTTTGCAGCCGCTACATGGCCTTTATTGTCAGCTTTTCCCCATCCAGGCATATTTGCGCCGCTTGTTTCCAATGCTCGCCCTGTAAGTCTTCACTGATTTTATACTGCCCCGCTACTGATACAAGCTCAGCCTCCAGGCTCTGGCAGAATATGCGGGCGCTGGCGTCCCCTTGCACTCCAGCCAGCGCGCGTCCACGTAATGGAGCGTAGACGTGAATATTGCCGTCGGCCAGAATTTCTGCGCCGGCGCTGACCGGCGCCAACACGATCAGATCGCCGCCGGGGGCGTACACCTGTTGCCCTGAGCGGACGGGCGTGGTGATGACGCGATTGGCGACACGCTGAGGCGGCGCTTCATCTCGCCCGGTCTCAGTGGCGGCGCTGGGCGTTGGCTCCTGCACAGGCGTTTCCGCCTCTGCGTTTCGGGTTCCTCGGGACGGTTGAAACACCGCCAGCCCGGCAGTCTGTGCGGCGGAAGTCTGTTCCGGCGCATCTGTCCTCACCCCGATCAGGCGAATGCCTTCTTGTTCGCAAAGCGTTTGAATCAAGGAGAAATCGAGAGGAGAGTGGGCTTCAGCCAGTTTTTCGAGTCCAACGACGATAGGCAGGTTATGAAACAGGTTGGGAGCTTGCTTCACCTTTTCCCGTAATTCTTCGGAGAATTTATCCGGTTCGAAATACAACAGCTCCAGGGTGGTTAGGGGAACCATGCTACCCTTGAACTGCAAGCAAGGTGACGAAAATAGGTCGGCAGTCGCCTGCGGCATAATAAAAGTTAATCCCTATCGTTTTTTTGTCGTTGCCGGGATTGTACTTTAATCGTTCGCTCAGGGTCCATGGTATAAACGCGTGCGGAAGCCGATTCCAGCGCGTTCCCGTAGGAGAGCGGGTTAATTATTTGTCATATGCCCTCTAGGCTTGTTTTTGTACAGCCTGTTCTCTAGCTCTATAGGCCTATACGGACAATGCCGTGGCCCCAATGGAAAAGCCGATGGCGGCGCCCACCAGCACGTCACTGGGATAATGCAGGCCAAGCACGACTCTAGACAATGCGACACAAAGCGTAAAAGGCAGCACGCACAACGCCAGAACGGGACTGATTTCCGCCGTCAGCAGAGTGAAGCATACCGCGTGCAGGGTGTGGCCGCTGGGGAAGCTGTATTTGTCCAGCACTTTGGCGTCGCAAGTAATGTCGTTATGGGTGATGAAGGGACGTTCACGCACGAGCCATAGCTTGAGTAGCTTATAGATCGCGGTGCAGATGAGGGCGGTGACAATCATGAAGCGCCCGGTTTCCCAGCCTTCAATCATGCATACGACGCCGATCAGGGCGTACCAGAACACTCCGTCGCCGAGGCGACTTACTGTGCGGAAAAACGGCGCAAGACGACGGCGTCTGGCCCAGGCGATGGCGGTGCGGCAGATGCTTTGCTCAAGCTCGTCAGCTCGGCGAAACAGCTCTGAGGCTCTTGGCTGATTCATGTTGTTGCTCCCCTTTAGCTTCTCCGGACAAAAGAATGTGTGCGAAACGATCGACAATCTGACTCCAATCCAACGGTAATGCGCGACCGCGCGCCGCGGCGCGAAGGCGCTTGAGATGGCTCGGACGCAGCGCCAACGTCAGGGCGTGACGGCAGAACGCGTCGCAGTCCTGTTGTGGCGCCAACATGCCGCTGACTTCGTGCTCCAGGTGTTCTCGGGCGGCGGCGTCGTCGAAACTGACGATTCCCAGTCCGCTGGCCATCGCCTCCAGGACGACATTGCCGAAGGTGTCGGTGAGGCTGGGAAACAGAAAAATGTCTGCGCTGGCGTAGTGGCGCGCCAGGTCGTCGCCGCGTTTTACGCCCGCCAGAATGATGTCCGGATGTTTGGCGGCGATGCGTTCCCGCAAGGGGCCGCCGCCCACCATCACCATGCGCGCCTTGCTGACCTGTTGCTGGGCGCGTCGGAAGGCGGCGATCGCGAGATGAATATTTTTCTCGCTGGCGAGACGCCCCACATAAATGAATACAGGGCTTTCCTCGCGCACTCCCCATTCCTCACGCAGATGCTGACAGCGAAGCGAGGGATTGAACTGACTGCAATCCACGCCGCGGCTCCAGACCCGGGTGTTGCGCACTCCCATCTGGGAGACTGCCTCGGCGGTTTGCCGGGTCGGCGTCAGCGTCAGCAGCGTGCGGTGATGAAACCAGGTCAGGTAGCGGGTGATGAGTTTGGTTAACCAGCCGAATCCGTAAAAGGCGCTGTAGCTGTGAAAGTTGGTGTGAAAACCGCTGACCACCGGCACGCCCAACTCAGTAGCCGCGCTCACCGCGCTCCAGCCCAAAGGCCCCTGAGTCGCTACATAAACGGCGCTTGGCGTGTCCTGACGCCAGGCTTTCAATAAGCGTCGGCGACAGGGCAGGCCGAACTTCAGCTCGCCATATCCGGGAATCGGACGGCCGCGCACCAGAATATGCTCCATGGCGTCAATCAGCTCGCGCCTCTCTCCGAGAGGCTGATTGGGGCGCACCACCTGCACCCGGTATTGGCGGGATAATCCTTCGCTGACGTAGCGCAGCGTATTGGCGACGCCATTGATTTCGGGGAAGAAAGTTTCGGTCACAATGGCTATTTTGGGGCGCGGACGTTCCCGTTCCGCTTCAGCGGCTCGTCCCTGAATGTCCTGCAAGCTGTGCTTTAAAATCATGCATCTCACAAATATGGCTTGGCTAGGACTACCTTCCTCCCGCAAAGTTACAGAAAAACTAATCGGAGATTGCAGATTTGTGACGATTGCCATTTTTGTAGTCGACCGTTATGGTTTGCGGTCAACCGCCATATTTTGCAGGCTGTGAGCCTGTTCGCCGCTAATGTGATTACTCAGAAGGGGATGCCATGCAATACCGTCAGTTAGGAAAAACGGACCTGAACGTCAGCACCATTTGTCTGGGTACGATGACCTGGGGGCAACAGAATACGGAAGCGGAAGCGCACGAGCAGCTGGATTACGCTGTAGGCCAGGGTATTAACTTCATTGATACGGCGGAGATGTATCCGGTGCCGCCTCAGGCGGATACGCAAGGACGCACGGAGGCCTATCTTGGTTCCTGGCTGAAAAATCGCAGTGACCGCAACAAATTGCTTATCGCCACCAAGGTTACCGGTCCCGCGGCCTCATTCAGTTATCTGCGCGGCGGGCCGCGCCTGACCGCCGCCCATATCAGCGAAGCCATCGACGCCAGCCTTAAACGTTTGCAAACCGACTACGTGGATCTGTATCAGGTGCATTGGCCGGACCGCAACACGAACTTCTTTGGCAAGCTGGGTTATGAGCACAAGGAAGAAGAGGACGCCACCCCCATTCTTGAAACCCTTGAAGCGCTGGCGGAGCTGGTGAAAAGCGGCAAAGTTCGGCACATCGGGCTGTCCAACGAGACGCCCTGGGGGGCGATGAAGTATCTCAACTATGCTGAATCCCTTGGATTGCCCAGAGCGGTGAGCATTCAAAACCCCTACAATTTATTGAATCGCACCTTTGAAGTCGGACTGGCGGAAGTGGCGCACCGCGAGAGCGTCGGGTTGTTGGCGTACTCACCACTGGCCTTTGGCATTCTCAGTGGTAAATATCTGGGCGGTCAGCGTCCCGCCAATGCGCGTATTACGTTATTCAGCCGTTTCAGCCGCTACTTGGGAGCGCAAGCCGAACTGGCGACGCAAACTTACGTGGAAGTAGCGGAAAAGCATGGGCTGGACCCGGCGCAAATGGCGCTGGCGTTCGTGACTTCTCGACCCTTCGTCACCAGCAACATTATTGGCGCCACCAGCATGGACCAGCTGCGTTCTAATATCGACAGCGCTAACCTGACGCTCAGTAACGAGGTGTTGCAGGATCTGGAAGAGGCGCATCAGCGTTATACTTTCCCATGCCCTTAACAGGTATGCTGCGCTCATTCAGGTTGGCGTAACCGCCTGAATGAGCGGGTGAAAATACAATAACAACAGCACAGAGCACTAAAATATGGTCGCGGATGTAAAGGCGGAAGCCCCAGCCTGGTCGGAAAAACTAATGTGGGGCGCTCTTAACGCCCTTGAGCGCTATCTGTTTTCCGAGAACTTTTTCATTGCGAATCTGAGTCCGTATGAGGAGATCTACCGCGACGGCATTATGTCGGTGCGTCACTATCTCCCGCTGGAAGAGGACGAAATTCAGGTCGGCGATGAAACTATCCCTGTCGAAAGAGTGAAGCAACACACGCCGTTGGTGCTGGTTCCGCCCCTGGCGGCGACGTCGATGATTTTCGATATTTTGCCGCAACGCAGCATTGTCCGTTACTTTTTGGCCAAAGGCTTTGACGTTTATCTGATCGATTGGGGTGAAGTGACCGAAGATCATTCTCACCTGTCTCTGGAAACCTATGTAACGCAGTGGATGCCCGACGCTTTGCGGCAAATCCGTCTGCATAGCGGCCGCGAAGACGTCTCCTTTTTCTCCTACTGCATGGGCGGGCTGCTGACGCTTATGTACGCAGCGGCGAGCCAAGATCCTAATATTCGCAATCTGGTGACCGTGGCGAGCCCGGTGGACATGCATCAGAGTGGTATGGCGGGAAGGGTGCTGTCATTGGTCTATCGGCCCGCCAATATTATTTCCCGGGTATTAAATTTCTCTCTGATGGATTTACCTGCGCGTTTTCTGCATATCCCCGGATGGGTGAACTCCCTGGCGTTCAAGCTCACCAACCCAATGGGCAGCCTGATCAGTTCATTGGAGCTGCTGGTGAACCTGTGGGATCGGGAGTTCGTCAAAAATCACACCACCATGAGCCAGTGGTTCAACGATATGGTGGACTACCCAGGGCAGACCATCAAAGAGATGCTGGTGAAGATGGGTCTGCAGAACCAGATGGCGAAGGGGCGCATGAAGATGGGGGCGACGTCTGCGGAGTTCTCCGCTATCAAATGCTCGATTCTGGCGTTTGCAGGCGACGCGGATAAATTGGTCAGCATCAAAGCCGCTCATAAAGTGCTGGACATTGTTTCTACGGAAGACAAGGAGTTCTGTGTTGCTCCCGGCGGCCATGCCGGCGTGTTCGCAGGGGGGAAAGCGCCTCAAAACGTATGGGCTATAAGCGCCGACTGGCTGGCGCAAAGGTCTGGCGAAAAAGCGTCACAGGCGTAAAAAACGTGACAAAGACTACTTTTTGTCATAATTATGGCTAAAATCAGACGAAAGTATGGCTTTTGATAACTTAGTCACGCCGCGGGTAAATTTTATACAGTAGTATTGGAACCATAGAAACGAACCCGTAAGTTGTAAGTAGTTTTCCGGAGACCAGCGCCATGATGTTAAGACTATTCGCCCTCCTTCTGGTTCTGAATGTTGCCGGTCAGGTCTCCCGAGTAGATGCTGCAGAGCCCGCTCAAGCAGTATGGCCAGCGGATCAAAACTACACCGCTCAGGGCGCAGTCAGTGAAGGCGGAGCTGGCGATTGCGTACGCCGGGCGCTGGTGATACTGGCGAACCAGTTTCTGAAAGGCGCTGTAGACGTCGAACCCCAGGGCCATCGCCCTCAAACTTTCGGTCAAGTACTTTCCCATCCTCAATATAATTTTGACGCCATCGAAGAAGGCGTAAGCGTTTCTGTTTCCTGGAACTTCTGAGTAACTGCTTGCGAATGGGCGCTCCTGGCTTTGTCAGGGCGCGAATCCGGCGCTAAATCCCTCCGTTAATCCTTGTCATCGCGGACTTCTCAGTAAACTCTCTTTCCTTCCTTATCTGTTTTTTGACCTTTTACAATTTTTTCCTTCGCCTGCGCCTTGTTTGTCCTGCGTAAAATGGCGAATTACACAGCATGGTATAGACTTATTCATTAAGTACGTGCGGAAAACTTTCCCAACATATATCAGGCCGTTATCTGAGATAGCTTGGAATAACCCTGAAACATCTTTCCGCACGCTCCAATTTCTGTCATGTGATCCGGTTTGAGGCTGTGTGATGAATTTATCAAGTATCAGTGTCCGTTTGCCGTTGCTGTTTCTAAGTCTGGCGACGCTTATGTTGATCGGTTTCGGATACTTCGATTACTCGACGACGAAAAGCGAAGTACAGGCGAGACTTGAAAAAAGTGCGAACAACATACTTGGACGGTTGTCGCTGAGCCTGCCGGCTCCGATATGGAACTACGAAACGGAATTCCTGAACCGCAACATCGAATCAGAAATGCAGGACGCCATTGTGGCCGGCATCGTCGTTAGTAACGAAGAAAACAGGTTGGCCGCCCAATATAAGGAAAGTGGCGAAGGCGAAATCCAGAAAGTTGAAGAAGGGGCGGATCTGCCTGACCTGAGTCAGGATATGGTGCTGACCCGTGACCTGATTTACGTGGAAAGCGGCGCAGAGAACAAAGTCGGCAAGGTGGAGCTTTATATCGACCAGACGCCGGTGAAAGTCGCGTTGGACCGGGTCTTTATGAAAACCGTGGTGCAGATTATTGTGCTCGACGCTATTTTGGCGGCGGTCATGATTTTACTGCTGAAAACCACAGTGCTGACGCCTTTGAGCAATGTCACCCACGCTATCAGCGATATCGCGCAGGGCGACGGAGATTTGACGCAACGTCTGAAGTTCAAGCGTAAAGACGAGTTTGCAGCGTTGGGCGAGCAGTTCAACATATTTATAGAAAAGCTACAGGGCATTATCGGGCAGGTGGTGGAGACATCGGATCAACTGCTGCACAGCTTCACCGAGTCCAGCGACAAGGTGGAGGAAATCTCCAGGGAGATGAGTAACCAGCAGCAGCAAATAGATATGGTGGCCACCGCCAGTACGGAAATGTCATCCGCGATCGATGGCGTCGCCAAGAGCGCGGCGCAGGCTTCAGAGGCTACGCAGAAGGCGGATGAAACGGCGCAGCAGGGCGAGAAAGTTGTGCAGCAGGCCATCACGGTTATTCAAAGCCTGGCCAAAGAAGTGGATCATGCGACGGACGTGACAGAGAAACTGGCGGTAGAAGGCCAGAACATCGGTACGGTTTTGGACGTTATCAAAAGCGTTTCCGAGCAGACAAACCTGCTGGCGCTTAACGCGGCGATCGAGGCGGCGCGGGCTGGCGAACAGGGAAGGGGCTTCGCCGTAGTGGCGGACGAAGTGCGCACCCTGGCGCAACGTACTCATGAGTCCACCGACGAGATTCAGCAGATCATCGCGCGATTGCAGCACTCCACAGAGGAGGTCAAAGCCGGCATGGGACTGGTGAAAGACCAGGCGCAACATGGCGTCACCCAGGTTCAGGAGGCGGGCAAGTCAATTGAGATCATCGCCGGGGCGGTGGACAAGATTACGGAGATGAGTACGTTCATTGCAGAAGCCGCCCACGAACAGAGTCTGGTGGTATCAGAGATCAACGAAAACGTGGTCAATATCGCCAAAGTGGCGGATGACTCCGTTGTCCGGGCGGGAGAAACCGTCGAAGCGAACAAGAAGTCTTCCGCAGACGCCAAACGTCTGCGCGACCTGGTGCGCCAATTCAAGATTTAACTTTCATAACCGCGCATGGATGCGACATTGCTACGCTAAGCGGCGCAACAGCGCCGCTTTTTTTATGCGCTAGGATTTATCCTATGGTCGGTTTGATTCTCTATTGACGATCGTCAAGTCATTTCCTAGTGTTCATTCACATACTGGGCGCGTGAGTCACGGCGGCGATCCCTGACGCCATGTAGCGTTCCCAGAGCGATAGTCTTCTACGTCAAGTCTATGACGTCTGACCGCGGGGTGGGTTGGATTGTATGCGGCCGTACTGTGGTTGGCGAAAAATAACAAAAGGAACCAGCGATTATGAGTCAAGAACGTCCACGGACCTTCAGGAAGTTGTCCGATTGCGTCGACGCTATTATTGAAAGAGTGGGGAATAAGATCGTGCTTGGCCTGCCGCTTGGTCTGGGCAAGCCTGTTCCTCTGGTGAATGCGATCTACCAGCGGGCCAAAGATGACGCCAGTCTTAGTTTAAAGATCGTGACTGCGCTGTCTCTGGAGAAGCCGGTTGGCCGCAGTAAATTAGAACGCAACTTCCTGGAGCCTTTCGTCGAACGGCAATTCGCCGGCGTCCCGGACCTGGACTACGTGCTTGACCTTCGTAACAACAGTCTGCCTCGTAATGTAGAGGTGGCGGAGTTCTTCTTCAAAGCCGGCAGCTATTTGAACAATGCCCGGCAACAACAGAATTACATGAGCAGCAATTACACCCACGCCGCCAGAGATCTCATTGCTAACGGCGTTAATGTGGTGCTGCAGATGTTGGCTTATCGCGAAATCAATGGTAAGCCTTACTACAGCTTTAGTTGTAATCCGGATCTGTCCATCGATCTGGAGCCCATGCTGCACGAACTCGCCGCCCAGGGGGCGCCAATCGCCATTGTAGGTATGGTCAATCGTCGTCTGCCTTTCATGCACAATCATGCGGTGCTGGAACCGGAGCGGGTTGACTTCGTGGTGGACAGCCGGGACTTCGACCATCCCTTGTTTGCGACGCCTAACATGGCTATATCCCCCGCCGATCACTTTATTGGTTTCAACGCCAGTACGCTGATTCGTGACGGCGGCACGCTGCAGGTGGGGATCGGATCATTGGGAAGCGCGCTGGTTTACAGCACGATCCTGCGCAGGGAGCAGAATCAGGTTTACCGCGAATTAATGCGAGACCTGGACTTGCGCGACAAGTTCCCAGTCGTTGACGCTATTGGCGGCGATGATTCTTTGTCCCAAGGACTGTATGGATGCAGTGAGATGATGGTCGATGGTTTTATGTATCTCTACAAGGCTGGCATTCTCACTCGTGAAGTCTTTGATGATCTGGTTCTGCAAAAGCTGCTGAATCAGGGGGATATCTCCACCAGGGTGGATTTGCGCATCCTTGATGCGCTGGTCGATGCGGACGTCATTCATGCCAAGTTGCGCGCCCGGGATGTGCAGTATTTGATTAAGTACGGCATTTTCAAACCCCAGGTCGAGTTCAAAGGCGGCGCGCTGGTATGGCAAGGAGAACCGATCGAACCGGATTTAAGCTCTCAGGAAGCGCGTACGAAAATCGAAGCGGTCTGCCTGGGCGAGAGTTTGAAAGGCGGGGTCGTCATGCATGGCGGCTTTTTCCTTGGCCCACAGCGCTTTTATGACATGCTTCATGGACTCAGTGACGAAGAGCATCAAAAGTTTTGCATGACCAGCGTCAACTTCATTAACCATCTTTATGACCATAAGTTTGGCGTACAGGCGTTGAAGGTGGCGCAGCGCGCCGAGTCCCGTTTTATCAACTCGGCGATGATGGTGACGCTGAACGGCGCGGTGATCTCGGATGGGTTATGCAACGGGAAGGTGGTGAGCGGCGTTGGCGGGCAATATAACTTTGTCGCTATGGCGCATGAGATCCCACAGGCGCGCTCCATCATCAAGCTGAAATCCACTCGCAACTCCGGCGGACGCAGTCTCTCCAATATTATTTTCAACTATGGGCATATGACGATCCCCCGTCATTTGCGGGATATTTTCGTAACGGAATACGGTATCGCCGACGTGCGCGGAAAGCCGGATAAAGATGTGTATATCGAGCTGATCAAAGTTGCGGATTCACGCTTTCAGGACGAGTTGCTACAGCAGGCGAAGCATGCGGGCAAAGTGCCGGCGGACTACATTCTGCCGGAGGCCTATCGCAGCAATACGCCGGAAAAACTCCGCGTATTGCACCAAAAGTACAGCGCCAAGGGCTTGTTCCCCGCTTTTCCGTTCGGGTGTGAGTTTACCGAGGAAGAGTTGAAGATAGGCAAAGCGCTGAAAGCATTGAAAGCGAAAACCTCAACCAAACTAGGTTTGGCGCAGGCGCTGTGGCGGGCCATCCATGTGCGGGAGACGCCATTGGAGCTTGCGCCGATACTCAAGCGTATGAAGCTGGATCAGCCTCAGGAAATCAGAGGGCGCATGGAGCAAAAGCTGTTGATTGCGGAAATGGCTGGCTGAAGCGGGAGGTGCGTTTAAAGCAGCGCCTCGCCATAAATTAGCGGCCTCACGTAAAACAGGCGAGGCGCTTCGTGATAGAATCCCGCCTTTTTGCGGAACAGAATTATGCGACCGAAAGTTTTTACCGTGGATTACAACCTGAAAAACGCCGAAGGAGAGGTGGTGGACACCTCGTTCGGCGGTGAGCCTCTGGTGTTTATGCAAGGCGCGGGGCAGGTGACCCCAGGGTTTGAACAAGGGCTGGCGGAGCATACCGCAGGCGATGTCGTGTCGCTGACGATACCCCCCGAGCTGGCTTATGGCCCTCTGAAGGAAGAGCTGGTGCAATTAGTGCCGGTCAATCAGTTTGAAGGCGTTGATGAGTTAAAGCCGGGCATGCTGTTTCAAACTGAGTCCGGAGCCGAGCGCAAAGTAATCAAGGTGGTCAGCATCCACGGAGACAAAGTGCTTGTGGACGCCAACCATCCTCTGGCGGGACTAACCCTGTACTTCGAAGTTCACGTCAGATCGGTGCGGGAAGCGACCGATGACGAAATCAAATCAGGCTACGCCGTCGGCTAACGCCCAGTCAGGTTTGGGGTCGTTGCTCCAGTACATTTGCTGCAACGATGTCTCCACCTGCTGTTGAGCTGTCCTGGCGACGCTTTCCGCAGGCGTATCCATTGCGACTTCCATGACCGGGTGAATCGCCACGTAGACATCTGTCGGCGTGGCTTTCATCAGTCTTACCAAATGCGACACGAATTCGTCGTCACCGATAAAGGGCGCGTAAGCATCTGGCACATTGTCCCGTCTGTAATGCAGGGTAATGGGCTGTATCGGAACTTGCGCCCGAATGGCGGCATTCAATAGGCGGCCATGGAATTTTTTTACCCGCTGGCCATCTGTCGTCGTGCCTTCTGGGAAAATCAGGGTTGTGGCTCCGTCACGCATGCTGGACTCCAGCTCCGTCATCACTTGCCGCGCTTTGCCGCCGCCCCGGGTAATGAATAGGGTGCCGGCCTGCGCCGCCAGCCAGCCAATGAAAGGCCAGCTTCTGACCTCCGCTTTAGACAGAAAGTGTAATGGCTTGATAGCGCCGAGGACCGGAATATCCAGCCAGGAAATATGGTTACTGATCACCATCACCGGCCCGTCATGGAGCTCACCTGAAGCGTGAATGCGCAGGTTCAGCACCCGACATAAACCCGCCAGCCAGAAGCGAGCGATTGGCGCGCGCCGCAACCTGCCGGGCTTGATGGCGTCTATAACCGCCACAATTGCGGCGAGCACAGCGCCCCACATCAGATAAGGGATCAGAATCGAGGCTCTCAGAAACAGGCGAACTGAATTCATGGCGTCCTTCCTCCGGGCGTCAGGCGCAGTGATCAGGCTTGTGGTTCTTTCATGAAATGCTTCGCGTAGCGCGCCGCCAGTGCGTCGATGTGCAACAGGATGAACAAATCAGCGCACTGGAAGTCAGGGTCCCAGCATGGATCACCGCCGATCTGGGCGCCCAGGCGCATATAAGCGCGGATCAACGGGGGAACTGCTGACTTGCTGGGAACCGGGCCGACAGGCTGGGGTAAGGTCCGCTTGGGAATGACCCTGGCGTTTTCCGCTGTAAGGCAGCGTTCCTGTAACTGGCGCGTGATAGACCAGGCTTCCGCCGTGCCCTCTATGACGCTGATTGAGCCGCATCCCAATAAGTAGTCGAATTCATTGTCAATGACGTACTTGGCGATGCCGGACCATAACAACGCCAGGGTGGCTCCGTTGCGGAAGGCGGGGTGCACGCAGGTGCGGCCGATTTCCAGTTTTCGCCCCGGTAGCTGACAAATAGCGCTAAGGTCGAACTCGCTTTCAGAATAGAAACTGCCCGCCAGTTTTGCTTTGTCATCGGCAAGCAAGCGGGTGGTGGCGACCACTTGTCCGCTGATGTTGTCTTTCACCAAAAGGTGATCGCAAAAAGGATCGAAACTATCACAGTCCAGTCCTGGAACCGGGCTGTGGAGATTGGCGCCGAACTCTTCCGTAAATATCCGGTAGCGCAGTTGCTGCGCCATGATCACCTCTTCACTACGCTGCGCCACGCGAACGAAGAGCTCCGCTTTCTTTGATTCCGCCTTGGCTAAGACGACTCGCTGACCTGATGTGTGCATAGTAATTCTCTTTATAGTGTTTTGGCGGATACTATGGCGATTACGTGACAGGGGGGTGACGTTGCAGTTACTGGTTTATGACAATTGTTTTTAAGTAAGCGTTGGTGTACTTGCTAAGTCACTTGACTGAGAAAGGGGTAATTTTTGTAAGACTGGTTATACTTATGTGGATAAAAGTGCTATTTTTCTATAAGTCACGAATAATTCTAAATTTTATTGGGGGCCATTCAGGAAAGGATGGCGACAGGGGCAGGGACGGGACTCAAAATCTATAATGTGAGAGATACGGATACCGTGGATACTAATGAAGCTTGGCGCATATTGATCGTTGAAGATGATGAACGTTTGGCCGATCTTACCAAAGAGTATCTTGAATCGAATGGCTTGATGGTCTCCGTTGAGCCCAATGGCAGTAAGGCTGTTGAGCGAATTCAGAATGAGCAACCCGATCTGGTCGTATTAGACTTGATGCTGCCGGGCGAAGACGGTCTTTCCATTTGCCGCAAAGTACGGCCGAGTTATAACGGCCCCATTCTGATGCTGACCGCGCGTACAGATGACCTGGACCAGGTATTGGGCTTGGAAATGGGTGCGGATGATTATATGTGTAAGCCGGTGCGCCCGCGGGTGTTGCTGGCGAGAATCCGCGCGTTGCTGCGCAGGGTGAAGGAGCAGGGCGAAGCGGCCGCAGAATCGCCGGTCGCCGAGCAGTCTGGAGACGGTCCGGTGCGTCTGGTGTTCAACAACCTGGTGATCGATCGCTCTATGCGCGAAGCCTGGTTGGAAGACCAAAGTATCGACTTGACCAGTGCGGAATTCGATTTGTTGTGGTTGCTGGCCAGCAGCGCCGGCAGAGTGCTCAGCCGGGAAGAGATTTTTACCGCACTGCGCGGTATTGAATATGATGGACAGGATCGCTCCATCGACGTCAGAGTTTCCCGCATCCGACCCAAGATTGGGGACGATCCGGTGCATCCCAGACGAATCAAAACGGTGCGTAGCAAAGGATATCTCTTCGTCAAAGAAGCCTAACCGGGACAACAGGGCTCACTGTGAATAACGTCTTTCTGCGCGTATACAGCGGCGTAGCGTTATCGTTGCTCGTATATGCAGTTATAGCACTGGGCCTTTTTCACTCCATAAACGCCGTGCGCTACCTGCAGTACCGAGAGCAACGCGTGGCGCCGCTATTCAACTGGGTCATAGAACAGCCGGAAGAGCGGCTGGAATTCCTCAAATCCATCACCACCGCTGATCTGACATTTGATTTGCTCGCTCCGGCGGAGTTTGAGTTCAGTCGGTTGGAGCGGGAGCGCCTGGCCTACGGGCAAACCATCGTTCTTTCCAATAACGCCGGCATACATGCTTTCGCCCAGGCTGGTCCAGATAAAATGCTGGGCGCCTATTTCGCCGACCTGCCATTGGAAAGCGCTCTGTGGGCAGCGCGTTTGATCTCTCTGCAAACCCGCGCCGTGGCTAAAGAGTCCCGTGAGGACACGCTGCTGGAATTGGGCAAGACCTTTAACCTGTCAGCGAGCTTGGTTCCGCTTAGCGTGATTGCGGAGTGGCCCGCCAATATTCAGGGACGTTTTCTGAAGGAAGGGTGGACTTCGTTGCCGTCTCAGGGTCGTAAAGGCGATGCGCTGGCGGTGTCGTTCGACAAACAGTTCATCTTGCAGATTGACCCGGTGCCGACGTTTAATCCTTGGGCCTGGCCGGTGTTGACGACGCTGATTGTCGCCGGGCTGGTATGTATCGGCGCCACACTTTATCTGTTGCTGGAAAAACTGGAGCGCCGCTTGCGTAAGCTGGAAACCGTGGCCAGTCGTATTGCGCGAGGAGAGTTGGACGCCAGGGTGGATGACAACCGCTTTGACGCCGTTGGACGCCTGGGGACGGTATTTAATCGAATGGCGGAGCATATTCAGCGGCTGGTTGCGGTGCAGCGGGAAATGATTCATGCGGTGTCACACGAATTGCGTACGCCTGTCGCCCGTATTCGTTTTGGCGTGCAGATGATTGAGGACAGCACGGAAGACCAATTCCTGCACAAGCAGTTGTCAGGGATTGATTCGGACATACAGGAACTCAACGAGCTGATCGATGAAATCCTCACCTACGCTCGTTTGGAGCAAGGTGGACCTATCCTGGACTTCCAGGAAGCGAACGTTAAAGACATCGTCAATCAGGTGGTGGGAGAGCAGAGTTCTGTTAAACCAAACCTGGAAATCAGCGCGGACTTCGTACGAGGTTCGGATCGCTGGAAAGTGTCTGAAGTCGAGCCCCGCTACATCCATCGCTCAGTGCAGAATTTGGTGGGCAATGCAACGCGCTATGCTAAGTCGAAAGTGGTTGTGCATTGTAACTTCGGCCAGGAAACCTGCCGTATTGATGTTGAAGATGATGGGCCAGGTATTCCTGAGGCGGATTGGGAGCGCGTATTTACGGCCTTCGCAAGGCTCGATGATAGTCGCACCCGTAGCTCCGGCGGATACGGTCTGGGGCTTTCCATTGTTCGACGAATTCTATATTGGCACGGCGGACAAGCCTTTGTCGGTCGCAGCGAAAACCTTGGCGGCGCCAAGTTCAGTCTGGTCTGGCCCCGTAAACAGGGGGCATAAAAAAAGCGCAGCTTGAGCTGCGCTTTTAAAGTCTATCTCTCTTCCCTTATTTGCTGATTACTTTCAGGTTGTCGATGTACATGCTGGTGGAAGGCTGTGCGCCAATCACATGCAGACGCAGCTGAGAGATGGTCCCGTTCGGAGAAAGGTTCAACTCACCGCTGATATTCTGCCATTGTGAGGTGGCGATATCCTGGCCGCCCAGCTTCTTCCAATGACCACCGGAGTTATCAACGTAGTAGACCCACAGTTCTGCCTTATCGGATGAGCGACGGCTGCTGGTCAGATAAACGTCGGCGCTGACCTGATAGGACTTACCGGCTTCCAACAGGCCGTGTGCGTTGAATCCAGGGCCGGAGTACCAGCGGTAGCGATAGTTGCTGAGCAGGCTGTACTTACCGGAAGCGGCTGTGTCGCTCAGGTAAAGTTTGGTTCCGAAGTAGTTGCTCCAGCCGCGAGTCCCATTTTCAAAGCCTTCATTGATGATTTCTTTGCCGCCGGGATTGCTGGTGTCGCCGCCGTTGTCATCGCCATCGTCTCCGTCGCGGTTGAGAGGAGCAATCTTCACTTCGTCAACCAGCATGTCTACGCCAGCGCTGGCGCCGTAAATCAACATGCCTACCTCACGGATGGAGCCTTTGGCGTCCAGCGTAAAGGTGCGTTCATACTTGGACATTTCGCTGTTGGTGAAAGACGCGCGGGAGAGGTATTGATAGTGAGTGCCGCTGTCGTCGGAAACTTTGAATACGACGCGCATATTCTCGCGACTGCCATTTTCACCCAGGCCGAGTTTGGCGGTTAACTTATACTCAACGCCAGCTTTCAGTTTGCCGGTCAGCTTCTGGTAAGCGCCAGCGTAGTAGGCTGAGCGATTAGTGATTTCCAGAATATAATCACGGCCGCAGTCTTTCTTGAAGTAAGCCTGCCCCAGGTCGCCAGCGTTGCTGTAGCTGGTCCAGCTGGACAGCTCATTGAAGTCGCCGTCTTCCACCAGGTTGTCGTTCAACTCTGGCTTGCTGCATACGGTGGTGTCGTCGCCGTTATCTCCATTATCGCCGCCGTCATCTCCACCATTGTCATCGCCGCCGTTGTCGTCTCCGTTATCGTTGCCATCTCCACCGTCGTCGATCTTCGTGGGGAAGAAAGCTGCGATTTGGTCGCCAATCTTGCGCAGGTTCTGCGCCGCATCGGCGCCGTTGCTCTGTCCCGCGCTGACGCCACAAGCCTGGCCTTCACATTTGTTGAGGTCCGGGTTGGACATCATTTGCAGCTGGTTACGAGTGTTGTAGGCCTGTGGATAGGCCATGATGGTGCTGAATGAGCCGTACACGCCGTGGCCGCGGGCCCAAGACCAGATGCCGCCTTGCGAGTTTTGAACGGCAGAGTGGCCAAGACTCATGTTATGGCCGAGTTCGTGAGTGAAAGTGCTGTATCCGCAATCTACGCCGACCAGGCTGAAGCCGGCTGAAGCGGCGTTGCTGTAAAGCTGACCTGAGCTGGAGTTACCCGGTGGAACATAACCGATACCGCACACATAGCCGCCATTCATAGGCTCGCGCAGGTTGATCAGGGTTACAAGGTCAGCGCCGTACTTCTGGCGCAGTGAGGCGACAGTGTTGTTGCGGCTGAAGGAATCCAGGTTGGAGCTGTTTACATAAACATAGTTTGAATTGATCTTTTCCGCGCCTACAAGGCGCAGACGCATATCAACATTACTGTTCTCGTAGGCTTGGTTGCTGTACTCGATATAAGACGCAATACGGGCGTCGATATCGCGACCGTTGGAGGTCTGTGTCGCTTGGTCAATGTACAGAACCAGTACGTCTACGGTGTTCTTCGCATGCGCGGAGCCGGCTCCGACGCTGGCGGCGAACATAAGGGCGGCGGCTTTACTAAAATTCATTATAGTTTTCCTTTTTTCATTTATATTTTATGAGTTGCTTTGAGGCTGCTCGGGCGTTGGCAGATCCAGAGGTGGAATCGGCACGCCGTCGTCAGTTGGGGTGATCCGGCTGTTTATTTCGCCTTCGTCGGTGAGGGTGACCTGTCCGGTGTCGTTATTAATAACAGCGGAATAAGTGCCGGTGCGGGTGGCGATGACCACATGCGTGTCCATCTCTCCGCGGGTGATGATGACGTTATCTGTCGGGGCTCCGCCGACCAGCGGGCCTTTCCAGACTTCTATGGTGTCTAGCTGATTGTGTGTGGAAGTGATTTCCGCAAGCAGCGACTCATTTCTTTGCGGGATAGGCAGTTCCAACTGCCGTCCCACGCGCAGCTTATCCAGCGCTTCCATATTGGCGTGCATCCTTTTGGCGGGGATGCCGTTCACAACAACATCTTCAGCGTCTCCTGGAGCGCTCCACATGGACATGACTTCGTTGGAGTCGTTAGCGTCCAGCTCATCATTTACCGGTTCAGGTGGAGGTCCGTCGGCGGAAAAATCCGCATCAGCCTGCGTCGCCGTGCTGGCGGGCGGCTGTGACGTGGTGGTCTGAGATTGGGCGTCAAGCGGCGCCGGAGAGCTGAATGCGGCAGCGGGGGCCGCGCCTCCAGGTTGTGCTTCATTGGAAGCGGCTGGCGTGTCGGGGCTTGGCTTGGGGCCGTCGGAATAACGAAGTATTCCCACGACCGACGCCAAGGCGACCAGACCGGCTGCGCCCAGGATCAGTGGCTTCTTCATTTGCGTTCCTTTCTGACTGTGTTTGGAATAGAACAGTTAACATTCCGCTCACATTCATCCATAAACGAGCGATCTTACCGGGCGGTCCGAAAATTTAGCCAAATGGCGCCGACGCCTCAATCGTGCAAATGGGCGTTGGACTAATGGCTTACTTTAGTTTGTCTACTTGGTCAGGATTTTTGAGGGCGTAAAAATTTGGGTTTTAGAGAGGGTGGGTTTAGGTGATGTAAAAATAAGGAGTTAGGCCTTTTTGCTTACCATTTGTTACATAAGGCGACACTTCTCTAACAGACACGAAGGCGGGAGGAATTCATAATTCGTTTCGTAAGGGATGACTCTTTGAGGTTGTAGTTCTATCGAACTTTCCTTGTTTCATTGTGGGGCTATTTTAGCCCCTCTTTTTTTGCCCGCCTTTCAGACTTCAGACTTCAGACTTCAGACTTCAGACTTCAGACTTCAGACTTCAGACTTCAG
>NZ_JAPELK010000062.1:0-296 GCF_029813005.1 Hahella sp. CR1 | reverse complement strand
GAACACTACAACCCATTGGCTTAGCTGGCGAACTCCATATTGGCGGCGCGGGTCTCGCTCGCGGTTACTTAAATCGCCCCGACCTTACTGCAGAGAAGTTCATTCCGAACCCTTTCAGCGACGATCCTCATGATCGCCTGTACCGCACCGGAGATCTGGTGCGCTGGCTGCCGGATGGAAACCTGGAATTCCTCGGCCGCATCGATCATCAGGTCAAGATCCGCGGTTTTCGCATTGAGCTTGGGGAAATCGAGGCGGTTTTACTGCAACATGAGGCGGTCCAGGAGGCCGTTGTA
>NZ_JAPELK010000061.1:0-328 GCF_029813005.1 Hahella sp. CR1 | reverse complement strand
TCACGCATGTCAAACACTAATCTTACTATTGTTTGCGGGCATGTGGATGCGAGCGCCTCTAAGCAGCTCGATAGGCAGCGAAGCGAAAGAGCCCATAACGAAAATGGGCTTAGCGTATGAATAAAAGCTGATAGGGATAGATACTTAAGGAATCTCTGAAAAACTCCCTGCGTTGCCATTGCTGCGTCAAAAGTCGGCTCAAAATGCTCATTTATTCACGATAAACTGCGCTTTTTCGACGACTTTTTCCTTGCACTGGCGGCCTCGCCAATGTTTTTCAGAGGATCCTTAACTTAATAAAGAGGATAGCGCGGACTTTTCGAAGGGC
>NZ_JAPELK010000060.1:0-334 GCF_029813005.1 Hahella sp. CR1 | reverse complement strand
GCCTTCCCGGTTCCACTGCAGTTCCCGGGCCTGTCCCAGGGCGTCGATAATCTTTTGCGGCAGGCCCTGGGCGTTGTATTCGTACTGAGTCTGCGCGCCTTCCGGGTCAGTGATACGGACCAGCAAGCCCTGTTCGTTGTACTCGCGACGCCAGACATGGCCCAGAGCATTGGTGATCGCCACCGGCATGCCGTCGTCGTTGTAGTCGATCTTGTAATGGCCGCCGTTGGCGTCAATCAGGGCGGTTAACTGACCGTTGTCATTGTAGGCGTAGTGGGTGCTGTGGCCGTTGGGATCGGTCTGCTCCACCAGATTGCCGGCGTTGTCGTACAGG